>JBPCLE010000068.1:0-3304 GCA_051003575.1 Acidimicrobiales bacterium
CTTCGAGCCCATGGGTACCGACGCCGACATCACACTGGCCGACACCACCTCCGACCCCGACGCGGTGCCGGCGCTCGACCAGATCATCGCCGACGCCCTCCCCTCGCACGTGGCCCGGCTGCTGAACACCCTGGGCGACGACGAGCGCAGGGTCGTGAGCCTCCGGTACGGCTTCGACCGGGGCCAGCCCCGCACCCTCGGCGAGGTGGGCCGGCTGTGCGGGCTCAGCGCCGAGGGCGTGCGCCAGGTCGAGCGGCGGGCGCTGGCCAAGCTGCGCCTCCGGACGTCGACGCTGGCCTTCGCCGATCTGGCCGCGGGCTGACGCGGCGACTGCCGACGGGAGGCGCGGCGACGTTCCTCTCAGTCGTCTTCGGGCTCGGCCAGGATGTCGGCTGCCACGGCGAGGGCGGTGGCCAGGCCCGCCGCCCGCTGGGCCACGCCGGCCAGGTAGCGATCGGCGCCGGGATGGTCGAGGGGCGGCCGGCACAGGGAGCGCAGCAGGGCGGTGGGGTCGACGGCCGGCGTGATGCGGGCCGGGGCGGCGGCCCGGGGGGCGGCACGCCAGAACTCCGCCGGCGTGGGCTCGGCCGGGGGCCGGGGCTCCTTGCGCTTGTGGGACGACTTGTTGGCGCTGTTACGCCGCGGGCTCTCGCTCATGCCGCCGCTTCCTCGTCGCTGGAGGATGGGTCCTCGGCATCGGCGGTGAGCAGCTGGTCCGGGCGCAGGCCGAGGGCCACCCGCAGCTGGCCGGGGTCGAGGTCGGCCAACGAGCTCGACCGGGGCAGCACCAGGTCGGCGATGTGGCGCTTGCCGGCCACGACGTCCTCCACCCGCTCGTCGACCGTGCCGGGGCACACCAGCCGGTGGGAGATCACGGTGCGCTCCTGGCCGATGCGCCACGCCCGGTCGCGCGCCTGGTCCTCGACCGCCGGGTTCCACCACCGGTCGTAGAGCACGACGTGGCTGGCGGCGGTGAGGTTGAGCCCGGTGCCACCGGCCTTGAGCGACAGGACCAGGGCGGCCTTGCCCTTGCGGGCCTGGAAGTCGGCGATCATCCGGTCGCGGGCCCCGCGGGACAGGCCGCCGTGGTAACAGTCGGTCGGGACCTTGGTCCGGGCGGTGAGGTGGTCGGCCAGGCGCTTGCCCCACTCGGCGAAGTGGGTGAAGACCAACAGCTTCTCGCCGGCCTCGAAGACCGAGTCGGTGATCTCCTCCAGCCGGGCCAGCTTGCCCGAGCGGCCGGCGAGGGGCCGACCGTCGTCCTCGTACGCGGCCGGGTGATTGCAGATCTGCTTGAGCGCGGTGATGGCGGCCAGGATGTCGCCCTGCCGGCGCTCCGACTCGCCGGCGTTGACCAGGCGGTCGATCACGGCCTGGTAGAGGCCGACCTGCTCGGGCGTCATCGTGCAGTGGTCGAGCTCGTCGATCTTGTCGGGCAGCTCGGCGGCCACCTCGGGCTCGGACTTGGTCCGGCGGAAGACGAGGATGCCGTTGAGGGCCCGCAGGGCGTGCTCGCCACCGGAGCGGCCGTCCTTGCTCGCAGTCGAGAGCTGGGAGACGAACGCGGTCCGGGGGCCCAGCAGGCCGGGGTTGGTGAAGTCCAGGATGGCCCAGAGGTCGCCGAGGCCGTTCTCCACCGGGGTGCCCGTGAGGGCGAGGCGGCTGCGGGCCTGGAGGCGCCGCAGCTCCTGGGCCACGTCGCTGGCCGGGTTCTTGATGGCCTGGGCCTCGTCGAGCACGACCCGCGCCCACTCGATGCCGGCGATGGCGTCGATGTCGCGCACCGCGGTGCCGTAGGTGGTGATCACGAGGTCGGCCGTGCCGACCTTCGCCTGCAGCTCCTCGGCGGTGGCCCGGCTGGCGCCGTGGTGGACGATCACCTTCAGCCTCGGGGCGAACCGGGCCGCCTCGGCCGCCCAGTTGCCGACGACCGCCGGCGGGGCGATCACCAGCGTGCCGGCGCCGCCGGTGGCGGTCTCCGACCTTCCGGCGCGGGCGATGTGGGCGAGCACGGTGGGCGTCTTGCCCAGGCCCATGTCGAGGGCGAGGCAGCCCCCGAGGCCGGCGGAGTCGAGGAAACCGAGCCAGGCCAGGGCCTCGGCCTGGTAGCTGCGCAGGGTGCCCCGGAAGCCTTCTGGGTTGGTGACGGCCTCGGTTGACACAGTGCTGGTGCGCACCAGCAGGTCGGCGGCCCAGCCCGTGCCGCCGACCACGGTGCCCCCCGACAGCGGGGAGGACTCCAGGCCGACGGCGTGGCGCAGCACCTCGGCACCGGTCAACCGGGTGCGGTCGGCCCGCTCGGCCAGGGCGGCCGCGGCCTCGGACAGGTCGACCCGGTCAAGTTCGACCCACCGGCCCCGGGAGTGGATCAGGGGCCTGGCCTCGGCCGCCAGGCGGCGGATGTCATCCGCGGTCAGCTCCACCTCGTCGAACACCGCCGACCAGCGCACGTCGGCCAGCTGGTGGGCCCCCACGACCGACCCGTCGACCGGCTCGGCGGTGAGGCGCAGCGCCGGCCTCGGCTTGCGGCGGGAGAGTGCCGGCACCCGAACGTCGAAGCCGGCGGCGGCCAGGGCCGGACCGGTGACGCCCATCAACTCGAAGGCCTCGTCCTGGCTGAGGACGACCTCGCCGCGGCGCTGGCCACCCGGACGGTTCAGCACGGGCAGCAGCCGCTCCAGGCGAACGGTCTCATCGGCCAGGTGGCGCTTCGACCGGCCGTCGACCAGGGCGACCTCGAGAGGCACCAGCCGACCGTCCTGGCCCGGGCCAAGCACGGAAAGGAACCACGCCCCGCCCTTGTCCGGCGGGTCAAGCTGGACGACGAGATGGGCGTCGACAGGGCCTCGCACCGGTTCGGCCCAGCGTTCCAGCCGGTCGGCCAGCGGCGTGGCCAGCCGGGCCGGGGCCTGGAAGGGCGCGCCGTTGAGGCTGGTGACCACGGCCTCGGCCGCGTCGGCCGCGGTGCGCACCACCGGTGGCGGCGCCGGCAGGTCGAGGCGGGCGGCGGCGGCGCGCACGATGGCGTCGATGGTGGCGCCGAGCACCTCGAGGGTCAGCGACCGGGCGTCGGTGCGCTCGAGGGCGGCGACGGGAGCGGGCATGGCCCGCGAAAGTGCGTCGAGCTTGGCCCGGTCCACCAAGGCCGGCGCCCAGGTGACGGCATACGCCGGCGGGCCGTGTTGCCCGCTCCGGGGGCCGCTCGGGCCGTGTTGCCCGCTCCGGGGGCCGCTCGGGCCCTGTTGCCCGCTCCGGGGGCCGCTCGGGCCCTGTTGCCCGCTCCGGGGGCCGCTCGGGCCCTGCA
>JBPCLE010000069.1:0-9184 GCA_051003575.1 Acidimicrobiales bacterium
AGCCCTGCCACGACTCGGTCTCCAGGACGCGTCCGATCAGGTGGACGAGACGAGCGGTGGCCGCGTTCACCACGCCACAGACCTCGGCCATTTCGAGTTCCAGGTCCGCTGCTTCCGCCTCGCTGCACTTCCGCTCTGCCACGTCATCACTGTACCAGAACATACGTTCGATTGCCAACCAGTTCCGAGTTCAGGGTTGGGCGGCTACCGGCCTGCAATTGTCACTCCTGCGGAACCGCACCCGAGCGATCTCGCCTACAGCCGGCCCCCACGGCTCGGCCGACGTCCATCCGCCACAGCGTCACCGACGTACTGGCTGCCAACCAGGTGACGACGTACTGCTACGACACCGCCGGCCGGCTCACAACGGCGGCCACCGTGGGCGGGAACATCTACAGCTACGCGTTCGACGCCAACCCCAACCGCACCGCCGGCCCCGAGGGCACCCACGCCGTCAATGTCGTCGACCAGCTCACCGACCTCGGCTTCGACTAGGACGCCGACGGCAACCTCACCGCCGGCGGGGCCCTGTCGGGCCTGGCCTACAACGGGATCAACCAGACGGCCTCGATCACCGCCGGCACCACCACCACCGACTACACCTACGTCGGAGGGGGCCAAGCGGAGCGGGTCACGGCCGATCCCAGCACCGCCGGCCCCACCACCGCCCTGCACGGCATGCTGGGCCTGATGAGCGAGACCACCGGCGGGGCCAGCACATACTACATCCGCAGCGCCGGCGGCGCGCTGATCGCCGAGCGAACCCCGGTCGGGGACTTCTACTACGTCTACGACGGCCAGGGTTCGGTCATCGCCCTGGTCGCCCCCCACGGCACCCAACGAGCGGCCTACACCTACGATCCCTACGGTGTCGAGGTGACGACCACGGCGCTGGGCGGCCCGCTGCCTCCCAACCCCTGGCGCTGGAGCGGTGCATACCTCGACGCCACCGGCCTCTACAAGATGGGCGCCCGGTACTACGACCCGACGCTCGGCCGGTTCACCCAGGTCGACCCCGCGAGGAGGGGGGTTCGTGCAATGGCTACGACTACGTATGCGGCGATCCGGTCAACGGTTCGGACCTCAGCGGCCTGCGTGGCACGAAGGCGTTGCCCGATCGCGATGCCGAATGCCTGGGTGGCAACTACGACCAGTTGGCGAGCGCCGGCTGCGCGGCGTACCGGACAGCAAAGGTTACGGGCGACTCCGACTTCTACTACAAGGGCAAGACGTTCACGGACCCAGGAACGCCGAATGCTTTCCTGACCACGACAGCTGGGCTGAAGAGCGGAGCTCGCTACACGGGCTATGCGGCCGCGAGGGTTGGTAAGCCCTTCGTCATGAGCTACGAAGAGTGCAGCGCCGCTGCGCCTTTTGCAGCAGGCGCTGCCGCTCCGGCCGGACCCGAGGCGAGCCTGGCCGCGGTGGCAGGGGTTGTGGCAAGCGGCAGTACAGTAGGAACTGGTACTGCGGTAGCTCTCATAGTTGTTGGTGGCGCCGTATTCGCCTATGGCGCATATCAGGCATACGAGACGTGTAGGGTGAGTAAATTCGTTAGACGAAGCATCCGATTTGGTCTAGCCTTTCTCGGCCTATACATGATTCTGTTCGTTGTGATTGTCATGGCGTCGGTTTTCTCCTTGCCAACTTGGCTGGTCGCAGCCATCATCTTTGTTTCGTTCATTACGTTCTGCTTTCGCATGGCATTCGGACCCATTCCTCGGCCTAACCGACAGATCGGAGAAGACCTTTAGCTGAACCCAAGCGCCTCCGGTGAGTAGGAGTAGGAATGGTAGGATTCCTACATGCGAGTCACTGAGAAAGGTCAGGTCACGATCCCCAAGCACCTGCGTGATGAGCTGGGGATCGGCAACGGCACCGAGGTCGAGTTCCACCGGGACGACCAGTGCATCGTCATTCGCAAGCTCGACAGCGGCAACACACGCGGGAGCAGGATGGTAGGGCGCCTGCGTGGGCGGGGGGACGTCCGGCTGACGACGGATGAGATCATGGCGCTGACCCGAGAGCCGTGACCCCTCCTGGCGGCACGCTCGTCGACAGCAATGTGCTTTTGGATGTGCTGACGGAGGATGAAGCCTGGCTCGAGTGGTCTTCGGGCGAGTTGGCCCGCGCTGCTGACGCCGGGCCGCTGTACATCAATCCCGTCATCTTCGCGGAGGTGTCGGTGCGCTTCAGCCGCATCGAGGATCTCAACGACGCGCTCCCCGAGGCGGACTACGAGCGTCTCGCGCTGCCATGGGAAGCGGCGTTCCTTGCGGGGAAGGCGTTCCTCAACTATCGGCGCAGCCGGGGGACGAGAACATCCGCCCTTCCCGACTTCTTCATCGGCGCCCATGCCGCCGTGGCCCGGTTGCGACTGCTGACTCGCGACCCATCTCGATATCGGACCTACTTCCCGACAGTGACGCTCGCGACCCCACGGTGATCATCGAGCCTTGTCGCTGGGGGCGGGCGGTCCAGCCGAACGAGCGCACCGCTCCGGGTGGCCTCCGCACCCTCCGGTCGCTGCGCATCCGGGGGCGGGTCGCCGGCGACGACGGGCTCCGCGCCCGCACGACCGGACGCCACGGGCGCCGATTGGACGCGCATCGCCGCACCGGACAGTGTAGGAAGTGCCGTGCGACGCAACCGCCGTTTGGCCGCTCTCAGCGCCAGCCTCTTCGTGTTCCTCGCTGCCTGTGCTGAAAACGCGCCCCAGGACACCCTGGAGCCGCAGGGACCGGTCGCCCGCCAGATCGACAGGCTCATCGACCCGGTCTTCATCGTGGCCGGGGTCGTCTTCCTCCTGGTCGAGGGGCTCGTCGTCATCGCCGTGCTCAAGTTCCGGGCCAAGCCGGGTTCGCCCGAGCCGCAGCAGATCCACGGCAACACCCGCCTGGAGGTGGGCTGGACCCTCGTCCCGGCCCTGATCCTCCTCCTGGTGGCCATCCCCACCATCGCCACGGTCTTCGACCTGTCCAAGAAGCCCGACAACCCGGTCAATGTCACCGTGATCGGCCACCAGTTCTGGTGGGAGTACCGCTACGACGACCTGGGCGTGGTCACCGCCAACGAGCTGCGCATGCCGGTGGGCCAGCCCGTCTCGCTCACCCTGTTGAGCGACGACGTGATCCACAGCTACTGGATCCCGGCCCTGGCCGGCAAGACCGACGTCGTGCCGGGTCGCCAGAACCGCATGCACCTCGAGGCCGACACCCCCGGCGAGTACCTGGGCCAGTGCACGGAGTTCTGCGGCGACTCCCACGCCAACATGCGGGCCAAGGCCATTGCCATGGCACCGCAGGACTTCGATGCCTGGGTGGCCAGCCAGCGGGCGCCGTCGGTGAAGGCCTCCGCCGGCACCAGGGGCGAAGCCGGCGCCCTGCTCTTCGCCCAGAAGGGCTGTGGCGGCTGCCACACCGTCGAGGGCGTGTCCGAGGGCATCGTCGGCCCGAACCTGACCCACTTCGCCACCCGCACCACCTTCGCCGGCAGCATCTTCGACAACAACGACGCCAACCTCCGTCGCTGGCTGCGCGACCCCCTGGGGGAGAAGCCGGGCAACAAGATGATCATCCCTGGCGCCCCGTTGACCCCCGACGAGATCACCGAGCTCATCGTCTACCTGAACACGCTGCAATGATGGGCCGGGAGTACGTAGTGCAGGAGGCTGTGTAGATGGCAATTGTCACGCCGGAGAGGCCAGGCTCGCTGGCCCTCCAACAGCCCCTGAACGCTCCGGCCCGCTTCCTCCGCCGTCCCACGGGCTACACCAAGGGCGCTTGGGGATGGATGACCACCGTCGATCACAAGAAGATCGGCATCATGTACTCGCTGACGGCGTTCGTCTTCTTCCTCATCGGGGGGATCGAGGCGCTGCTCCTGCGGATCCAGCTCGGCGCCCCCGACCAGACCTTCCTGCGGGCCGACACCTACAACCAGGTGTTCACCATGCACGGCACCACGATGATCTTCCTCGTCATCATGCCGCTGTCGGCCGGCCTGGCGAACTATCTGCTCCCCATCATGATCGGCGCGCGCGACGTCGCCTTCCCCCGCATCAACGCCCTCGGGTACTGGGTCTTCCTGGCCGGCGGGCTGTTCATGTACTCCAGCTTCTTCCTGGGCGGGGCGCCCAACGGCGGCTGGTTCGGCTACGTGCCCCTCACCCGGAACCTGCCTGGCCACAACATCGACTACTGGATCTTCGGCCTCCAGATCCTGGGCATCGCATCGCTCTCCGGCGCCGTCAACCTGATCGTCACGGTCATCAACATGCGGGCGCCGGGCATGAGCCTGATGCGCATGCCGATCTTCGTATGGATGAGCCTGGTGGCCCAGTTCCTGCTGCTCTTCGCCATCCCGGTCATCACCGTGGCCCTGTTCCTGCTCGGCTTCGACCGGCTGTTCTCCACCAACTTCTTCAACGTGGCCGCGGGGTCGGATCCGCTGCTCTGGCAACACCTGTTCTGGATGTTCGGCCATCCGGAGGTCTACATCCTGATCCTCCCGGCCATGGGCATCGTGTCCGAGGTGTTACCGGTGTTCTCCCGGAAGCCCCTTTTCGGCTACCAGGTCATGGTGTTCTCGGGGATCGCCATCGGGTTCATGGGCTGGGGCGTGTGGGCCCACCACATGTTCTCCACCGGCCTCGGCCCCGTGGCGGTCTCGGCGTTCAGCGCATCGACGATGTTCATCGCCGTGCCGACCGGCGTGAAGATCTTCAACTGGATCAGCACCATGTGGAAGGGGAAGATCAGCTTCCCGACCCCGATGCTCTTCGCCATCGGGTTCGTGGCCATGTTCACCATCGGCGGCCTCTCGGGCGTGACCCACGGTGTCGTCCCGGCCGACACTCAGCAGACCGACACCTACTACATCGTCGCCCACTTCCACTACGTGCTCTTCGGCGGGAGCATGTTCGGCCTCTTCGCCGGTGCGTACTACTGGTACCCGAAGTTCGCCGGCCGGATGCTCAACGAGCGGCTGGGCAAGCTCCACTTCTGGCTGATGTTCCTCGGCTTCAACATGACCTTCGGCCCGTTCCACATCCTGGGCCTCCAGGGCATGCCCCGGCGGGTCTACACCTACCCGGAGGGCCGGGGGTGGGACGTGTGGAACCTGGTCTCGACCATCGGCTCGTTCGTCATCGCCCTCTCGATCGCCGTATTCATCCTCAACATGTGGAAGAACCGCAAGCCCCAGGAGGTGGGCGACGACCCCTGGGACGCCCGCACCCTGGAGTGGGCGATCCCCTCGCCGCCGCCGGAGTACAACTTCAAGGAGGTCCCGCTGGTCACCAGCCGTGACGAGCTGTGGCACCGCAAGTACACCGAGGACGAGAACGGCCGCAGCGTGCGGCGCGACGTGCCGCTCGGCCAGCCCACCATGGCGGGTTCGGAGGTGGAGCCGTCGGGCGCCGAGGGCCACGAGGGGCCCGACCAGGTCGACGCCGACGAGGCCGACGAGCCGCATGAGGAGCACGGCGACCAACACGAGGAGCACATCCACATGCCCTCGCCCTCCTACTGGCCGCTCGTCACCACCATCGGCCTGCCCATCCTCTGCTACGGCATGATCTACAAGACCTGGGCCGTGGCCATTCTCGGTGGCCTCTGGCTCTTCGGCGGCTTCTACGCCTGGGCCTTGGAGCCGGCCACCGCCCCCGAGAACACCCCCGAGCACGGCCCCGGCGCCTCCGGCGACGAGAAGGAAGAGGTGTCGGTGTGAGCACCGTCACCGCGTCGTCGGGGTCGCACACCGAGGTCGACGCCGGCCACCCGCCCACCTCCACCGGTCTCTCCAACGAGAAGGTGGCGATGTGGGCGTTCCTCGGCTCGGAGTGCATGCTCTTCGGGGCGCTCATCTCCACCTACCTGCTGTTCAAAGGCCAGGGCCTGCCGGGCACCATCGCCCCGGTCGACGTCTTCGACATCCCCTACACCTCGGTGAGCTCCTTCGTCCTGCTCATGAGCTCGCTCACCATGGTGCTGGCCTTGGCCGCCATCCAGAAGGGCGACCACCGGCTCACCCGGATCTGGCTGCTGGCCACCGCCCTGCTCGGGGCCAGCTTCGTGGCCGGCCAGGCGTATGAGTTCACCGTGTTCGTCCGGGAGGGCATGAACCTCCGGGTCAACCTGTTCAGCTCCAGCTTCTTCGTGCTCACCGGCTTCCACGGCGCTCACGTCACCATCGGCGTGCTCATGCTCTTGTCGCTCTACAGCCTGTCGATGCAGGGCAAGCTGCCGGCGTCGAAGGCCGAGACGGTTGAGCTGGTCGGCCTCTACTGGCACTTCGTCGACGTGGTCTGGATCGTGATCTTCACCCTGGTGTACCTCATCCCATGAGCACCCACACCGAGCGAGACGAGGCCGCCGGCCCGGTCGTGGAGGTCCTGCCCGAGGAGGGCGGCGCCCACCACGACCACCCCAGCGAGGCCAAATACATCAGGATCGCCCTGCTCCTGGCCGCTATTACCGCCGTCGAGGTGGCGTTCTCCTACTGGGACGCGGTCGATGCCATCCTGGCCCCGAGCCTGATCGCCATGTCGATCGTGAAGTTCGTCATCGTTGTCGGCTACTTCATGCACCTGAAGTTCGACAGCCGCCTCTTCCGCCGGCTCTTCGTCGCCGGCCTCGCCCTGGCCGTCTTCTGCTTCGGCGTGGTGCTGACCACCTTCCACGTCTGGACGAGGTGAATGTCGCCGTCGCAAGCGGAGCTTGCTCGGGGAGCTGACGGCGCTCCAACCAGGCGGCGGAGCCGGCTGGCCTCCGCCCTGAACCTCCTGGCCGGCAGCCGTTTCGAGGCCGCATCTGGCGACGCCGGCGGCCGCCGGCGGCAGTGGCCATGACCGCCGCTGTCTCCTTCCCGCAGTGGCACTTCCACCTCGACGTCTGGCTGGTGATCGGGGCCATCGTCACCTGCTATGCCCTCTCGGTGCGCCGGGAGCGGGCCCGCCGGCCGGGCGAGACCGTGGTCAGCCGGGCCAAGCTCACCTGTTTCGCCGCCGGCGTGGGGGTCATGTGGCTGGCCTCGGACTGGCCGCTGCACGACGTGGCCGAGGGCTACCTCTACAGCGCCCACATGGTGCAGCACCTGATGTTGACCCTGGTAACCGCCCTGTTGCTGGTGGTGGGGATGCCGGCGTGGATGGCCCGGAACCTGCTGGGCAATGGACGGTTCCTCCGGGTAATCCGGTCGATGAGCCGTCCGGTGTTCGGACTGATCCAGTTCAACATCGTCCTGGTCCTCAGCCACTGGCCGCTGGTGGTCGACGCCACCGTCCGCATCCACCCGCTGCACTTCGTGGCCCACGCCGTGCTGCTCGCCTCCGCCGTGCTCATGTGGATGCCGATCGCCAGCCCCCTGCCAGAGATCCGCCGGATCGCGCCGCCGGCGCAGATGCTCTACCTCTTCCTGCAGACCATCGTGCCCACGGTACCGGCGTCGTTCCTCACCTTCAACGACCAGCCCCTGTACAAGATCTACGCCACCTTCCCTCGCCTCTGGGGCATCTCCGCCCTCACCGACCAGCAGACCGCGGGGCTGATCATGAAGATCGTGGGCGGTCTCTACCTGTGGGTGATCATCGCCATCATCTTCTTCCGCTGGTACCAGCAGGAGGAGCGCCTGGAGCAGCGGGGGCGCGACGGCGTGCTGCTCTGGGACGACGTCGAGCGCGAGCTGCTGTCCCCGCCGACCACCCGGTAGTCCGGCAGATGCCGGCGACACATTGCGGGGACCGGCCAGCAGGCCGGTCCCAGTCGCGTTTAGCCTTCCGACGATGAAGAGCCTCCAGTTCCGCGTCAGCGGTGTCCCGGTGCGGGTGGAGCTCATCTTCATCGGTGTGATGGGCCTCCTGGGGTGGGCCTACGGGTACAAGGGTGTCGAGATCGCCGTCTTCATGGTGGTCGGCGGGTCGTCGATCCTCCTCCACGAGCTGGGCCACGCCACGGCCCAGCGCTCCTTCGGCGCCAGCCCCACGGTCACCCTCACCGGCTTCGGGGGCTACACGCTCGGCCCGGTGCAGCCCAAGGGCAGGTCGCTGGTTGTCACCCTGGCCGGCCCCGCCGCCGGCTTCCTGGCCGCGATCGTCGGCGTCCTGCTGGCCCAGGTGGTGACCGGCCCGGCGTTGGTCGACACCGCAATCGAGATCCTGATCTACGTCAACATCCTCTGGGGCGTGTTCAACCTGCTGCCGATCCTGCCGCTCGACGGCGGGCACGTGGCAGCCGACATCTTCGGCATGCGCAACGCCCAGTACCTCTCGCTGGCCGGCGCCGCCGCCCTGGGGGCGCTGGCGTTCTACATCGGCGCGCCTTTTATGGCCATCATCGCCTTCATGTTCGCCAGCCAGAGCCTGGGCGCCCTGCGGTCCGAGCGCGACCAACCCCAGCTCGAGAAGCTCGATGCGGCCCGGGCTGCGCTGCTCCAGGGTCGCAACGCCGAGGCGGCCGAGCTGGCGGAGGCCGCCGGCACAGAGCCGGCGTCGTTCGGCGTGGAGGTGACCGCAGCCGAGCTGCTGGCCTGGGCCCGCCTGGCTGAGAACCGGCCCGAGGATGCCCGTGCTGCCCTCGACGGCCTGCGGGGTGGCGTGTCCAAGACCAGCCCGCTGGTGCAGCGCATGGTCGCCCTGGCCGAGGGCCAGCAGGGCGAGCACCTGGCGCCGGCCTTCATACAGTGCGACGACGTGGTGGCGGCCACGATCGGCGCCCGGATGGTGAGCATCGCCGGCCTCCTCGACCGGGTGATCGACGAGCTGGCCGCCGTCCCCGTCGTGGCCGGCGGCGTCCCCCGTACCAACGGCTATCGGGCCCTGCAGCTCGGGCTCCACCACGCCGGCCGGTACCGGGACGCGGCCCGGGTGGGCGACGCGCTGTTCAAGGCCGAGCCCGGGCCGCTCGTCGCCTACAACGTGGCCTGCAGCTGGGCCCTGGCGACGGAGACCGAGCACGCCCTGGCCTGGCTCGACCGGGCGGTGGAGAGCGGCTTCCGCGACACCGCCCTGCTCGACCACGACAACAACTTCGACGCCATCCGCGACACCGACGGCTTCCGGGCCCTGCGGTCCTGGATGGAGACCGAGCCCCCCGCCGGCCCGGGGGGGGGGGAGGCGGGGGGCGTGTCCTTCCCGTTTTTTGCTTCTAGCCGAAAGGTCCGCTTTTTGGCGTCTTCGGGCTGTGCG
>JBPCLE010000070.1:0-4099 GCA_051003575.1 Acidimicrobiales bacterium
GCGGGTGGGGCGGCACCCGTGGGCGCTGAGGCCGACCTGGGGATGCCGGCCGACCGGGTGGCGCCTGCCGCCGCCGCTTTCTTCGTGGCCCGGGCCCGGGGGGCCGGCGCCGGCGTGGCGGCCTTCAGCTCGTCGATCTGGGCCTGGAGGCGGGCGATGTCGTCCCGGTCCGCCAGGCCCAGCGCGGTGACCTGCCCTCGGATCTCCCGGCGGATGAGCTCGGCCAGCTCCTCCGAACCTGCCTTGGCCCGTTCCACCAGCCGGTCGGCCACCTTGGTGGCCTGGCCCCGGGCCACCTCGCCGGAGGCCACCAGGTCGCGCACGATGCTCTCTGCTCGCTCCCGCGTCATGCCCAGGATCGACGCACCTATCTCCAGATAGCGGGTGAAGAGGTCGTCGCCGGCCATGGCCCCGAGACTACCCGTCGGTCCCTCCGCCGACGAAGGGCGGCCCTAAGCTCCGACCGGTGATCCCCCTCAAGGACTACAACCCGACCCGTCGCTTCCCGCTGATCACCCTGGTGCTCATCGCCGTCAACGTCGGCGTCTTCTTCTTCGTGCAGCGACCCTTCGACGCGACCACCGACCAGGCCAGGTTCTCCTACGAGGTGGCCGCCATCCCCTGCGAGGTCGTCGAGGGCCGGCCGCTCACCCAGGAGGAGGTCGTCCGCACGCTCCGCCTCGGCGACACCACGGCCTGCGAGCGGGGCACGCCGACCACCGACGAGGTCTTCGCCCAGAAATCGGTATGGCTGGCACTCGTCTACTCGATGTTCCTCCATGGCGACCTGTGGCATCTCGCCGGCAACATGCTGTTCCTGTGGATCTTCGGCAACAACATCGAGGACCGCATGGGCATCGGCGGCTATCTCGGCTTTTACCTCCTCGCCGGCCTGGCCGCCTCGGCCGCCCACATCGGTGTCCAGCCCGACAGCACCATCCCCGTCGTGGGCGCCTCGGGCGCCATCGCGGGCGTGATGGGCGCGTACCTGGTCCTGTTCCCCAACGTCCAGATCCTTTCGCTGATCTTCTTCATCATCCGCGACATTTCGGCCAAGTGGCTGCTGGGGGCCTGGTTCGTGCTGCAGTTCTTCACCAGCGCCGACGCCGGTGTCGCATGGGTCGCCCACGTCGGCGGGTTCGCCTTCGGCGCCCTGGTGGCGCTCTTCCTGCGGAACCGGCTACGGCCACCACGGGTTCCCCGCTTCGAGCCGGCGCCGGGCCCGACGTGGTGACGCTGCTCTGCTAGGCAGGGGCGGTGCCCCGATTCGAGCCCTTCGCCGGTGTCCGCTACGACCTCGACCGCGTCGACCTCGATGCGGTCGTCGCCCCGCCCTACGACGTGGTCGGCTCCGAGGAGCTGGCGGGCCTCGAGTCGCGCAGCCCCTACAACGTCGTGCGGGTCGACCTTCCCCGGGACTCCGGCGCCGGCGCCGACAGCTATGCGACCGCCGGCGCCCTCCTGGAGGAGTGGCTGGCCGGCGGCATCCTCCACACCGACCCCGAGCCCGGCTTCTACGCCTACCGGATGGGCTACCACGACACCGACGGCAACAGCCGCCAGATCGCCGGGGTGCTGGGCGCCCTCGAGGTGGTCACCCCTGGCGAGGGCGACGTCCTCCCTCACGAGGAGACCCAGTCGAAGATCCGCGACGACCGGCTGCGCCTCCTCCGGGCCTGCCGGGCCGACCTGTCGCCCGTGTGGGGACTGTCGATGGCCGAGGGGCTCACCGACCTGTGCAGTGCCGCACCGGGCGCCCCGGTGGCCCGCTGCACCGACGACGAGGGCGTACACCACCGGCTCTGGCGCCTCGACCAGCCGGGGGTGGTGGACGCGGTGACCGCCACCGTCGGGTCGGCGCCGGTCGTGATCGCCGACGGCCACCACCGGTACTCGGTGGCGCTGGCCCGCCGAGACGAGGTGCGCGCCGAACGAGGTACGGTCGGCGGCGACGAGGACCTGCTCCTGGCACTGGTGTGCGAGCTCGGCGACAGCCAGGCCGGCGTACGCCCCATCCACCGGCTGATCGGCGGCCTTCCTGCCACCTTCGACGTCGGCGCCGCCCTCGAGCCCTTCTTCGAGGTGGTGCCCGCCGGGCCGCCCTCCGCCACGCTTCCCGACCGCATGGCCGAGGCCGGCGGCCTGGGGTTGGTGGTGGCTGGAAGCCCGGCACGGCTGCTCCTCCCCCGCACCGACGCCGGCGAGAGGGACGCCGTCAGCACGGCGCCCGACGCCGCCTTGCTCGACGCCGCCCTGGCCACCCTGCCGGCCCACACCCTGGGCTTTGACCACTCGTTGGACTCGGTGCTGGCCCTGGCCGCGGACGGGGAAGTGTCGGCCGGGGTGCTGTTGCGGCCGGTGGACGTGCGCGAGATCGCCCGCTCCGCAGTGGCGGGCCGGCGGATGCCGACCAAGACCACGTTCTTCCACCCCAAGCCCCGGACCGGGATGATCTTTCGCCGGCGGGAGAACTGACGCCCCCACCTCACGGGAGCACCTCGCCCAGGCGGGCCGTGGCCCGCTCCAGGGCGGCCGCCGCCCGCTTGGCGTGGCGGGCGCTGACCACCGCCTCGGCCACCACCTCGGTGCGGCTCTGGGTACCGGCGCTGGTGCGGAAGAACCGGCGCCGGACCCGGCCCACGACCAGCATCACCTCGTCGACATCGTGGTCGCCGGCGCTGGCCGGCGCCGCGAACCACACCACGGGCACGGTCTCCGCCCGTTCGCTCGGCCGCTCCACGGTGACTTCGTAGGCCACCAGCCGGTCGCCCGAAGGCAGCTCCCTGGTCTCCGGTGGCCGGGCCAGCCGGCCCTTCAGCACCACTACGTTGGTCATCACATTCCCCTTCTCCGGTGACAGGCGAGGGGGAAGCGCCGAGGAGAACCCTATCGGGGACCTGTGACAGTCACCCCAGGCCGGCCAGGCGCTCGGCGGCGTCGGCCAGGCCCGGCTCCGCCGCCACCACCCGGCCGAACAGCTCCCGGGCCCTCGGGGCGTCGCCGGCCCGCTCGTAGAGGTCGGCGAGGGCGTACCAGAGGCGGGCTGGGTGGAGGGCGGCGCGCCGGTGCGGCCGGACCGGGCCCTTCTCGAGGAGGGCAATGGCGCCGCTGACGTCGCCCTGGTCGGCCAGCGCCCCGGCAGCGACGATCCTTCCCTCGGTCACCAGCGCGGCACCGGGCGACGCCTCCCGCAGCTCCTCCCACAGCTCGGCCACCGACCGGTAGCGCTTCAGCGCCCGGTAGCAGTCGGCCAGCACCGGGTGCTGCTCCACCGAGCCGCCCAACGCCCGGAACGCCTCTAGCTCCTTGGCCGCGAGCACCCATTGCCCGGTGCCGTAGAACGCCAGCCCGGCGAGCTCCCGCACGGCGGCCACGTTGGGGGCTTCCTTGGCCAGGGGCCGGAGGATGCGCACGGCATCGGTCAGGTGGTCGCGCTCGAACGCGTCCGCGGCCTGACCCAGCCTGCGTTCGATCCGGGGGGCCAGCGCCGGCTCGACCGCGCCGGCGACCTCCTGGGCGATCACCTTCGGCACCTTCGGAGCCCGTGGCCGGCCAGCCGGCGCAGACGGGGCCGACGGGGCAGCCGTCCGGAACGGCGGGCGCCGGCCCGACGGGGCCGACTGTTCGCCAGTTCGTGCCGGCGGGCGCCGGCTCGGTGCCGGCTCCTTCGTCCACCGCTCCGGCTCCCAGGCCGGCGGGCGGCCCCGGTCACGGGTCTCCGGCTTTGTGTCCTCCCGGTCCGGCGCCGGGCGCACAACGCGGGCGCCGGCACGGGCCACCTTGCCCCACTTCGCCGGCATGGGCGCCTCGGCAGGACCGGTGCGCCGGGCGCGGGCTTTCGGGCCACCCCGGCCGGCATCGCCCGCCCGGGTGGGGCGAGGCCTGGGGTCGGACGGCTGTCTTCTCGGAGGGGCCACGGTCCGACAGTAACGGAAAAGCAGAAGGCCCCCACCGAGGTGGGGGCCTTCGCACAAAGAATCCGGCGGCGACCTACTCTCCCAGGGGGATGCCCCCCAAGTACCATCGGCGCTGGCAGGCTTAACTTCCGTGTTCGGAATGGGAACGGGTGTGACTCCGCCGCTAAGGCCACCGGAAAACA
>JBPCLE010000071.1:0-14834 GCA_051003575.1 Acidimicrobiales bacterium
CAGGTGATGAGCGCACTCCGGGCCGGCGCCGACGGGTTCCTGCTCAAGGACACCCCGCCGGCGGAGATCGTCAACGCCGTACGCCTGGTCGCGGCCGGCGAGGCCATGCTCTCGCTGGCGGTCACCCGCACGCTGCCGTCCCACCTCGGCGACACCGGGATATCGGAGCGGCGGTGCGCCGCTATGGCGCGCCTCGACACGCTCACCGAGCGCGAGCGGGAGGTGGCGGTGGCGGTCGGGTCGGGCGCGTCGAACGCGGACGTGGCGTCGTCACTTTTCATGAGCGAGGCAACGGTCAAGGCCCATGTGTCACGCCTGCTGACCAAGCTTGAGGTGGCCAACCGGGTACACATCGCCATCGTCGTGCACGACGCCCAGGCATGATCGTGACCTGCACGGGTGGCCGGTCCGGCGGGTGACAGGGCTCTCCGAGGGTGACGTCGACCCGGATCCCGTCCGGCAGTTCCACGCTTGGCACGCCGAGGCGGGCACGCCGGCGGAGGTAGCGGTGGCCACGGCGTCGGCCGACGGCGTGCCGGCGGTGCGAATGGTGCTACTGAAGTCGGTCGACGATCGGGGTTTCGTGTTCTTCACCAACGCCGGCAGCGCCAAAGCCCACGACCTGGCCGCCAACCCCCGAGCCGCGCTGTTGTTCTTCTGGGCCCCCGACCGCCAGGTGCGGGTCACCGGCCCTGCCCACCCCGTCGGTCCGGACGAGTCCGACGTCTACTGGCGCAGCCGGCCCCGGGGCAGCCAGCTCGGCGCCTGGGCCTCGCGCCAGAGCGAGGTGATCGCCGACCGGCCGGTACTCGAGAGCCGGCTGGCGGCGGTCACCGAACGCTTCGCCGGCGGCGAGGTGCCTCGGCCCACGTTCTGGGGCGGGTTCCGGATCGTCCCCGCCACCGTCGAGTTCTGGCACCACCGCCACGACCGCCTACACGACCGCTTGCGCTACCGCCGGCGGGCCGGCGGCGGCTGGGTTTGCGAGCGCTTATCGCCCTGACCCGCCCCAACTGGTGACACTTTTACACGCCAGGGCGTGTTCAACCGTCACCAGTTGCCTCGAGCACGCCGAGGATGTCCTCCCCGTAGCGCTCCAGCTTGAGCGGGCCGATGCCGGCGCACGCCGCCAGCTCGCCGAGCGTCGTCGGCCGGCGGTCGGCGATGCCCTTGAGGTGGGCGTCGTTCATGACCACGTACGGCGGGACCTTGTCGCGGCGGGCGATGGCGGTTCGCCACTCCTTCAGCGCGTCCCAGAGCGGCGACTCCCCTGCCGCCGGCATCTCGGGGCGGGCCCGGGCCGTAGGCGCCGGCGCCTCCCGCACTGCCGGCGCCGGCGCGGTGCCGGCCAGCTCGGCGAGGAACGGCGAACGGGCATCGGAGTCGCCCAGGACCACGGCGACGCGCGACGCTCGGGTCAGGGCGACGTGGAACACCCGGCGCTCCTCCTCCACGTCGTCGGCCAGCCGGTGCGGGAACAGGTCGGCCGAGGCCCCGAAGACGATCACGTTCGGCCACTCTCTGCCCTTGACCTTGTGGACGGTGGACAGGTGGACGCAGGGCCGGCCGCCCTCGTCGGGCGCCGCGGCCAGCGCTCCCCGTAGCCACGGCTCGAAGCCGGCGGGGTCGGGGTGGAGGGCGGCGAGCTGCTCCAACGCCCACAGGTCGTCGCCGTGGGCCGAGCGGTCGGCCGTCCCGCGGGACGCGTCGAGGGTGGACATGGCCCGGTCGAGGCCCACCCGCCGGCGGATGACGTCGAAGACGCCGGCGGTCGTGGCGCCCGGGCGGTTCACGGCGCCGGCGATCAGCTCCAGGTCGTCGGCATAGGCGTGCACGCGCCCGGCGTCGTCGCCCGAGAGCCAGTCGCCGAGACTGCGCAGATCAGCGATGGACGTCTGCGGCCGGCGGCCCATGATCTCCAGCACGTTGCGGGCGATGCGCCGCGACGGCCGCCGCACCGTCGCAGTCACGTCCTCCCGGGCGATGTCGGCGGGCGCCGTGCCGATGCGCAGGTAGGCCAGGGCGGCGGCAATCCCCGTGCGGCCCAGCAGCTCGGCCCCCACCGCCCGGTTGCAGGGGATGCCCGACTGGACCAGGAGGACCTGGATGGGCAGGAGCACCGAGTTCACCCTCGCCAGTACGGCGATGTCGGTGGGCTCGACGTCGTGGTCCAGCAAGGCCACCACCCGGTCGCGGGCCGCCCGGGTGAGGTCGTCGGCCGCCACCGGCTGCACCACGAGGGCGCCGGCCTCCTCCGCTCGCCCCGGCGCCGGCGTCACGGTCTTGGGGATGCGCCGGTGGTTGTAGCCGAGCAGGGCCCGGGCGCCGGCGACCACGGCCGGCGGGCAGCGGTAGTTCACCTGGAGGTCGTAGGTGGCGGCGCCGGGGAACCAGCGGGCGAAGTCGATCAGGAAGCCGGGGTCGGCGCCGGCATAGCCGTAGATGACCTGATCGTCGTCGCCCACGCCGAACACCGACGCCGCCGGCCCGGCGAGCAGGCGGATCAGCAGCACGTGAGCCGGCGTGAGGTCCTGGAACTCGTCGACCAGCAGGGTGCGACAGCTTGCCCGGGCGCGCGCCCGGATGTCGGGGTCGGCCAGCAGGAGCTCGACGGCCCGGTAGATCTGCTCGTCAAAGTCCACCGCGCCCCGCGACGCCAGCGCGGCCCGGTAATCGTCGAAGGCCACGGCCACGCCGGCGGCGTCGGGGACGCGGGTCTCCGCCGCGTCGGGGTCGAGCAGGCCGAGCCGAATGGCGGACAGGGCCTCCAGGTACGGGGCGACCGGATCCGCGTTGGCCCGGCGGGGGATCTTGACCAGTGACTGGACGATGGAGCGGCACTCCCGCTCCTCGAGCACCCTCACCGGGCCCGCCATCTGGCAGATGGCCAGCCCGAGGGAGTTGAGCGTGCGGATCGTGGGGCGCAGCCCGCTGGTACGCGCCCGCATCTCCTCGGCCGCCTTGACGTTGTAGGCCACCGCGGTCAGCAGGTCGGGCTCGTGGTTGCGGTCGGCCAGAAGGTGGCGCAGGCGCTCGGTGAGCACCCGGGTCTTGCCCGAGCCGGCGGGGGCGATGATGCGGGCCGGGCCGCCGGCGTGCTCGACTGCCGCCAGCTGATCGGGTGCGAGGACGGCGGCGGTGGGCCGGTAGGTGGCCACCGTGAGACGGCCGGCGTCGATCGAGTCGCGGTGCACGACGGCCTCGGCCAGACCGGCCAGGGGCTGGCGGGGCCCCCCGTCGCACCAGGCCGGCGTGCCACCGGGCAATACGACGTCGGCCGGGCCACCGACCTCGGCGCCGAGGCGCCCGGCGCGCACGCCGTGCCACCACACCGGCTCCCCCGCCCTGGCGTCGTAGGTGTTGGCCCACACGAGGAAGTGCAGCCGCTCACGAACGAGCTCGAAGCCGGGGCCCGCCTCATAGGGCGGGCGGGTCTCGGCCTCCGGGCGCTTCAGGTCGCCGGCCTCGACGCCGAGCTCCACGACCACCGGTCGCCGGCTCGACCACGCCTCGTGGAGGGCGTCGGCCGCGGTCCCGTCGTCGACGCGGATGCGCGCCGCGCCGGCCCAGGCCGCCGGCGCCTCGGCGCCAGGGGTGACCACCACGCCGCGGCCCAGTTCTGCCGGCGTCATCCCGGCCTGGTACCCACCAGCAGGTGGTGCGGGTGCGGATAGCCCCGGTGGATCGGGCGGTCGCGCACGGCGACCCCGCCGGCGGCCATGGCCGCGGCCATCTCGGCCGGCGCCAGGAAGGTCAGCTCCTCCCCCTCGGTGATGCCGAGCAGCTTGACCGAGGCCGTCTCCTGGGCCCGGTTCCAGGTCGCCTTCCAGCGCGGCGCCAGGGCCATCTCCTTCACCACCAGCGTGCCGCCCGGGTCGACCAGCTCGGCGCAGCGCCGCAGCAGGGCGACCTGGTCGGCGGCGGGCAGCAGGTAGAGCACGTCGACGATGGCGATGCCCGCCCACGGGCCGGCGGGCAGCTCGGCGCCGGCGGCCACCTCGAACGTGGCGTCGAGGCCGGCGCCGGCCGCCGCGGCCGTGGCGGCCGAGAGCTTGTCCACGTCCACGTCGATCCCCACCACCGTCCGCGCCGGCGAGCAGAGTGCCAGGTAGAGCGCCAGCAGGCCGTGCCCGCAGCCCACCTCGAGGATCCGGCCGGCGGTGGGGAGGGGGGCGGCCACGGCAGGGAACGGGCAGGTGGCCCACCGGAGGGCCGTATGGGCCCGGACGGGCAGCGCCGCGCCCCGGTACAGGGCGAGAACCCGCCGGCGGGGCGAACCGGGCGCCAGACGCCCGTACGTCACCCGGCGGGGGCCGCGCGGGGCAGGTCGGCGTAGGTGGCCAGGGTGAAGCCGGCGTCGGCGACCGCCCGCCGCGCCACGGGACCGACGAGGGCGGCCAGCTCGTCCTCCCATCGGTACCCCCACTGGTAGCGGGCACGGTCGAGGTCGTCGCCCTCGCCGGGGTGCACGGCGAGCTCGGCGCTGGCGTGGTCGTGGGCGGCCAGGCGGGCGAGGACCTTCGGAAGGCGGCGCTCGTCGAGGTGGCCGGCGCACTCGATGCCGACCGCGTCAAGCGGGAAGGCCAGGCCGGCCCGCGTGGCCCGCCTCGCCAGCCAGGACCCGAGCACGGTGACCCCCAGGGCGACGGGGGTGCGGGCCCGGAACCGGGGGACCCGCACGGCGGGGATCCGGTACCGGGTGGCCAGGTCGATCACCACCGAGCACACCGACGGCCAGAGCTGAAGGTGCTGGTGGGCGTCGAGGTGGGTGATCGGCACGCCCAGGTCCGCCACCATCTCGAGCTGGGCGGTGAACTCCTGCCGCAGCTCCTCGGGGTTGACCCGGCCGGTGAGGGCCCGCTTCAGGAACTCGCCGTAGGTCTCACAGAGGTGCCCGCGCCGGCCCACGAGCGACGGGATCTCCCGGGCGCTGAGCAGCGGCGGGTCCTCCCCCACTGCCGCGAGGTGGACGCCCAGGCCAAGCCCGTCCGCCTCGGCCAGCCACTTCGCCACCTTGGGGTACGCCGGGCCCAGGGCGATCGCCGAGGTGCTGGTGACGATGCCCTCACTGTGGGCGTGGAGGATGCCGCGCGAGATTCCCTCGGTGAGCCCGTAGTCGTCGGCGTTGACGATCAACAACCGGGTCAAGGCGTCTCCTGGTCGAGTGTCATGAGAGGTCGAGTGTCATGAGAGGTAGTACCCGGTGCCGAAGATGGCGGTCAGGACCATCAGCCCGACCCCGCTTGCGGGAATGTACAGCCGACGCAGCCCCGGATGCTCGTCCAGCACTTCGCCGAGGACGGCGAAGCACGGGAAAGCGGCCAGCAGGTAGCGGGCCATGCCGAAGAAGTTCTTGGTCGAAACGGCCGACAGCCCGATCAGCAGGGCGGAGAAGATCCCGTAGCCGGCGCCGAAGCGGCGGAACACCCGGGGCAGGAGGCATGCGGACGCGATGGTGAGCACGGGGTGGGCCATGTAGAGCAGCCACGCCCCCGGGCTGCGCAGGTCGGTGATGTCGCGGAAGAACTGGAACTTGAGCCACGTCGCCGGCCCCGCGCCCTGGTCCCATGCGCCCTGAGCGGTGACGAAGGCGAACGGGTCGTCGAACCGGGCCCACAGGTACAGGCACCAGCCGGCCAGGCCAAGCAGCGCGAGGAGCACGCCGGCATCGGCCGGGCGGGCCCGAGCGGCCCATTGAGCGGGGTGGCCGGCCCGGCGCCAGTCGACGCCCAGACGCCGCCTCCCGTCCGGGCTGCCGCCGGCCGGCGCCTGGAAGGCGCCCCGGCGCTCCAGGACCCGGACGGCCAAGGCGACGACGAGGACGACCCCCAAGGGGCGGGCCGCGGTCGCCACCGCCCCGGCCAGGCCGGCCAGCACCGGATGGTCGCTGTCGACGAGCAGGAAAGCGCCGAGTATCGCGGCCACGAACAGGGCGTCGGCGTACACCACGCCGTAGAGGAAGAACGCGTACGGGAACAGGAGGAACCCCAGGAGGGCGGTCCAGGCCGCGCCCGGCGCCAGCCGGGGCCGCACCCACGCCGCGAACAGGGCGGCCACCACCACGCCTGACGCCAGGGTGACCGCGATCCCGGCCAGGTAGGGGTCGTCGACGACGACGCCCACCGCCCGCACGGCGAGGGGGTAGGCCGGGAAGAACGCCACCGAGGACTGTTGGCCGGCCACCGAGGAGTACCCCTGGGCGACGATCCGGTGGTACCAGCCCGAGTCCCACTGGGCCCACCCCGCCAGCCACTCCGGCCCGGTGAAGGGCGGGGTCAGCCGCAGGCCCGACGCCTCCGGGAGCAGGGGGGCGACCGCGCCCATGACCACGAACAGCACCACCGCAGTGGCGAGGAACACCGCCACGGCCTGCCAGGGGCTAGGTGCAGGTCGGTTGGACGGCATCGATCCGGGGGCGCCGGCCGCGGGTCGCCGGCTGGCGGAAGCTACCACGGAGCATCGGCCGCTCCGGGATCCCGGGCATGGCGCACGCGCTGGGAAGGGTTCCCGCCCAGGGCTCCCCGGGTATGGTCGGCGGGGTGTCCGAACAACTGACGAGCACGTTCCATGCCTCGGTGGACAAGGGCCGTGAGCGGCTCAACCGCTCATGGCCGGGCCTGCTGGCCACCGGAGCCGTCGGTGGGATCGACGTCAGCATCGGCTTCCTGGCCCTGCTGACCGTCCTGGAAGCCACCGGCAGCCGGCTGCTGGCCGCCCTGGCCTTCGGCATCGGGTTCATCGCCCTGACCCTCGCCGGCAGCGAGCTCTTCACCGAGAACTTCCTGGTGCCGGTGAACACCGTCGTCGCCGGCCAGGCCCGCGTGCGCCAGCTGCTGCGCCTCTGGGCCGGCACCCTGGCCGCCAACCTCGCCTTCGGCTGGATCATGGGCGGCCTGATCGTGGCCGCCGCCCCCGGGCTGCGGGCGACGGCGGTGGAACAGGGCATCCACGTCACCGAGCGGGGCTTCGGGTGGTCGATGCTGGCCGCCGCCGTCCTCGGCGGCACGGTGATCACGCTGATGACCTGGATGGAGCGGGGGACGCCGTCGGTGCCGGCCAAGCTGGTCGCCGCCATCTCCGCCGCGTTCATCCTGGGCTCTGGCGTCGTCCTCCACGCCGTGATCAGCACCCTCGAGATGTTCACCGCCCTCCATGTGGGCGCGCCGTTCGGCTACCTCGAGGTGCTGAAGGCGCTGGGCTTCCTCACCCTGGGCAACATGATCGGCGGGCTCGGCTTCGTCACCGTGCTGCGCCTGGTCCAGGTGGGTTCGGGCACGGTGCGGGAGCAGCGCAGCCACTCGCCGCGGGCCGAGGAACCCACGGCGGCCTGAGCCGGACGGCGGGGCGGGCCCTACCGGGCCGCGGCGATCAGGGCCCGCATCGGCTCCAGGTCGAAGGGCGGGCCGCCGCCGAGGATGAGGTGTTGGGCGCCGGCGTCGAGGTAGGCGTCGACGTTGCGGACCTCGCGGGGGTCCATGATCATCACCGTGCGCTCGATCTCGCCGGGGTCGCGCCCCACCCGGGCGCACCAGTCGTCGAGCACCCTGTTCTTGGCCGCGAACGCCTCGGCAGGGCCGAAGGTGTTCCACATCTGCGCGTGCTGCGCCACGAGGCGCAGGGTGACCTTCTCCCCCGCGCCCCCCACCAGGATCGGCAGCTCCCCCAGCGGCGGCGGGCTGAGCCGGTCGAGCCGGGCCCGGATCCGCACCAGGGAGGCCTCAAGGTCCTTGAGCCGGCCGGCCGGGGTGGAGAAGTCGTACCCGTACTCGTCGAAGTCACGCTGGAACCAACCGGCGCCGATCCCGAGGACGACCCGACCACCGCTGAGATGGTCGACCGTGCGGGCCATGTCGGCCAGCAGGTCGGGGTTGCGGTAGGGGTTGCCGGTGACGAGCAGGCCGAGCTGGGCCTGCTCGGTGTCGACGGCCATGGCGGCCAGCAGCGACCAGCCCTCGAACGACGACGCCGCCGGGTCGCCGAAGATCGGGAAGAAGTGGTCCCACGGCCAGATGCTGTCCACGCCCATCCGGTCGGCCTCCTGCCACATCCGGCGGAGCTCGGCCATGGTGGCCCCCTGCTGGAAGAAGTGGTAGCCGACCTTGAAGCGCGCCATCGCCCCGACAGTACTCAGCGGCGGGCGACGCCACGAGGGGCGTGACCTTGGCTACCTTGTCGGTATCGTGGGGAACGGAGGTCGGATCGTGTCAATGAACCTGCGGCGCCGGACCGTCGCCGTAGCCATGGCCTTTGCCCTGGGCCTCCCGGTGGTGGTGGCCGCCGGCCCCGCCCAGGCGGCGCCCACTCGGGCTACGCCGGCGGCGGCGCCGGCATCGGATGTCCTCGCCCTCCTCGGCGACCTCCTCGCCCGACTCCTGCCCATGCCGGCGCCGGCGCCTGCGCCGGCGGTCGCCCGGGTCAGCGCGTCGACGGTCAGGGTGAGCGGCGTCGCCTGTGGCCGGCGCCTGTCCGGCAGCGGGTTTTCCCCTGCGCCCGACCTCGTGGTCACCAACGCCCACGTGGTCGCCGGCACGGGGTCCACCGAGGTGCTGCGCCCCGACGGGCGGACACTGCCGGCCACGGTGGTGACCTTCGACCCCGCCCGCGACCTGGCCGTGCTCGCCGTCCCCGGCCTGGGCCAGCCGTCGCTGCCCATCGGCGCCGCCGTGGTGGGCGAGAGCGGTGCCGTCTACGGCCACCCGCGGGGGCGGGTCGCACTCGAGGTGTCGCCGGCCCGAGTCCTCCGCAAGCTCACCGTCGACGCCGGCGACATCTACGACCGCCCCTCGGTCCCCCGCCAGATCCTCCTGCTCGGCGCCGAGCTCGAGCCGGGCGACTCCGGCGCCGCGGTGGTGAACGGCGCCGGCCAGGTGGTCGGCGTGGCCTTCGCCGTGTCCAACCTGCGCCGCGGTATTGCCTTCGCGGTGGCCGCTGAGGAGATCGCTCCCGTGCTGGCCCAGCCCCGCAGCGGCGCCGTGGGCACGGGGCCCTGCCTGGTCTGAGCGGGCCGCCTACCGGCCAGGCGCCGGTTCGCCGACATCGCTGCGCCCGGGCAGGAAGTGCTTGCCCAGGGTCTCCTGCTGCTGCTGGTAGGACGAGCCGATCCCCCGCCCGTACAGGGTGGCCGGCTCGGCCAGCATGCGCTCGAACGTGAGCTTGCACACCCGCTGGCCGTGCTCGATCATGAACGGCACGTCGTGGGCCCGCACCTCCAGGGCGGCCCGTGACCCCTTGAAACCGCCGGCGCCGTCGTAGCCGAAGCCGGGGTCGAAGAAGCCGGCGTAGTGGGTCCGCAACTCCCCGCTCGTGGGGTCGTACGCCATCATCTCGGCGGCCAGATCGGGCGGGATGGTCACCGCCTCGTCCGACATGAGCAGGTAGAACCGCTGGGGCGTCAGCACCACCCGGTCGCCCTCCTCCCCCTTCACGTGCTCCCAGTAGGCGTCGGGGTCGAGGCCGCCGGCCCGGGTCATGTCCAGCAGGGGGGCGTTGTCCCGAGCGCGGTAGCCCACCCGGCCCGACTGGTCGCCCCGGAGGTCGAGGCTGAGGAACAGGCCGTTGTCGACCGCCAGTTCGCCGCCGGCCACCGGCTCGCCGTGGCGGAACAGCAGGGGCTGGGTGGCGTGGAACCGGCGCAGCTCGTCGTCGGACAGCTCGGGGCGGCCGACCGCCAGCCGGAGCTGGTTGAGGCTGAGGTCCTCCCGCACCCGGATGGCGAAGGAGAGGGGGACGACCTCCAGGTACAGGTTGCCGCAGTAGCCCTCGGCCACCTCGTCGAAGCGGTCGCTGCCGTCGGTGATGACCCGGGTGAACACGTCGAGCCGGCCGGTGGAGCTCTTGGGGTTCGCCTTGGCCCGCAGGTCCGCCGGTAGGGCCAGCCGCTCCTTCAGTGGGATGAGGTAGGGACGGTTGGTCTCGAGCACGGCGCCCTCGCGGTGCAGGTCGAGCTCGTCGATAACGAAGTCCTTCAAGCGCTCAGCCACGGAGTGGCGGCCGGGGAGGAAGCTGCACCGGATGCGGTAGGCCACCTCGCCCAGGCGCAGGTCGATGCTGGCCGGCTGGATGTTGGCCCGGGGCACCGTGAACCCGCCGGCCGAGATCACACCGTCGTCGACCGCGGCGGCAAGGAACTGGCTGGGAAGAACGCCCTCCTTGCCGGGCGGCAGCATCTCGGAGAGCACGGGGCGAAAGCTTAGAAGCTGGGGTGTGCGGCCACCGGCCCGTCCACGCCGGCGGTGCCGTGCGACCACCGCCGCACTCGCGCGTCGGGGGATCAGCCACTACCATGTGCGGAGCCCCGGCGAAAAGGAGGCCGATGGCCGACGAAACAACGCAGGCCGAGGAAGAAACGTCCTGGTGGGTGTTCGACGCCTTTGCCGACTCTGAGCTGCCGTCGACCTCGCTCGACGAGCCCCTGGTGTGGCCCGAGGCCATCGACTGGGGCGATGTCGGCGGCGATGACGAGCACAGGTACCCCGGCATCCCGGACCTCGGCGCGTCCGACCTGTCGGAGCCGATCATCTTTCCGGTCTCCCCCTGCGAGGAGCCGGCGGCGCCGGCGGCCCCCGCCCCCGGGCCGGCGTCGGGGACCGACGATGGCTTGCCGACCATGGCGGTCCCCACCCCGCTCGCCGGCCTCGGGGGCGGCGCCGCGCTGGCACCGGAGCGGGCTGGCGACCGCAACGTCGCGGCGCGCTCTGTCCCCAAGCGCCTTCCCGACTCGATCTGGGCCGATACCCCGCCCGCGGCCGTAGCCGCCCGGGCCGCCGCGTCGTCGCCGGCGCCCTCCGTCGGCACCGAGCACGGCGATCACGGCGGGCGCAGGCGGTTCGACCTCCGCCACGGCAACGCAACGGTGATCGCCCTGATCTCATTGGTCAGCCTGGTCCTGCTCGGCATGTTCATGTCCGTCCGGGCCCGCAACAACCTGCCCACCGAGACCAGCACCGAGACCCGCACGACGAGCGACCAGATCGCGGTGCAGGGCACCCTCAACACCGTGCCACTCAGCATCCCGACGACCCTGGCGGGGCCGTCGCCGACCATCGACATCGCCGGTCTCCTCCCGGCCGCCGACGACTCGTCCACCGGATCGGGGTCGCAGGGCTCGGGCGGGTCGGGCGGGTCGACCGCGACGACCGCCCCGGCGCGGGTCGCGCCGGCGGGCGGCGGCACAGCCACCACCCAGCCGGCGACCCAGCCGACGAACACGACCGCGCCGGCGACGACGGTGGCGCCGGCCACCACCACCCCGCCGGTCACCTCGCCCGCGATCGAGACGACGACGCCGACGTCGAGGCGGACGACGTCGTCCATCTCGCGGCCCACCTGGCCTGACCCGACCGGCACGGAAGACCCCGCGACCCCCTACACCCTCCCCACGTTCCCGACCGGCTTCAGGGGATAGCGCCGGCGGCGCCGTACCCGCCGCCTGTCGGCCGCCCCCGAGCGTGCCTGCGACGGGGTCGGATCTAGCCCGCTCGCTCCGTCACCGCGGTTTCGTCGCCACCCGGCGCCGGCCGCCGGCGGGTGTGGCGGAGGGCGGCGGCGCCCCAGGCGGCCAGCAGCAGGGCGACCAGGCCCACCCACGGTGCCCGCCCCAGCGGCTCGACGGTCGCGGCGGTCACCCCCCGGCCCGGGACGGCCGCGGCGGGCACGCCGGCGCCGGCGGGAACGGCGTCGGTGACACGGGCGGCCACCTCGCCGACGGGCAGGGCGCCGGCGTCCTCGGTCCGCAGGGTGAACAGCGTCGACCGGAGCGCGAACTCGGCCCAGAAGCGGTGGCCGTCGACGGCCATCGGCCCGTTGGCTCCGTCGAAGGTGACCTCCAGCGGCCGGCCCGAGGGGCCGGTGCGCGTCACCCGGGCGTCGAAGACCTCGCCCCGGTAGCCGAGGCGGGCGCCGGCCTGCTGTAGCGGGAGCGACAGGGCCCACACCTGGGGGTCGTCGACCGCGTACGCCACCGGCGTGAGGTACGGAAGGTCGGGGCCGCCCGGCCCGAACCCCTCCTCGGCCGTACCGGTGATGCCGCCGGCGCTCGCCGAGTAGACCGTTTCGGCCAGCGCCCCCTTGTGGGTCAGCACCTGGCCCCGCGTGGCGACCGCCGCCGCGCTGGTGGAGGCGTGCTCGTTGCCCGCCCCGATGTAGACCTGGCACTGCTGGGTGTCGCACAGGGTCTTGCCGGCGGCCGCGGCCCGCACCGCGAACGTCCGAGCCGCGATGGCCTGGGCCTGGAGGGCCGCCGCCGGCCAGCTGGCGGGCATCTCGCCGAGGCCCCGGAGGTACTGCTCGACATCGACCTCGTTGATGAGCTGTAGGCCCCGCCCGGCAGCCGCGGCCTGGATCACCCCCCGGTAGCTGCGACCGGTCCCCGGCAGGGCCACCGTGCCCTCACCGCGGGGGACGGCCCACAGCCTGCGGGCCGAGACGGCGAAGTTCTGGTCGGGGGGAACAGTGGCTGACGGTGCGACCGCCGGCACGGTCGTGGTCGGTGAGGTGGTCGGCACCAGGGTTTGGAGCAACGGGTCCAACAGGCTGGTGGTCACCGTGGTCTGCCCCACGGTGGTGGGTGCCGCGGTGGCCGGCGGGGCGGTCGGTGCCGGCGCCGCCGGAGCCCGGGTAAGGGCCGCCCCGGCCAGGGGCGTGGCCTTGTGCTTCCCGCCCTCGACGGCGAGGGAGACGCTGCCGCCGGGGCTCACGGTGATCGGAAAGCCCGGGGACTGGGGGCCCGAGGCCGCATCTCGCACCTCGCCGCCCGACGGGAGCACGACGACCACCGTGCCGGGGCCGTCGAGGATCCCCACCTGTACCGTCGCCGCCCGCCGGGCGATGGCCGTCCCGGGGTAGAAGTGGCTCAGGATCGCCGCCGCCGACGATCCCTTCGCCGCCATGGCGTACGCCCCGTCCTGGGCCATGCCCACGCCGTGGCCGAAACCCCGGCCCTCGACGACCAACACCGGCCTCGACTCGGCGCCCGCCGGCGCCGGCGCCAGTCCCGCGAACGCAGGCGCGGCGACGGCAAGCGCGGCGAGGCTGCGGAACATCGGGAGGATTCTGCCTCGCCGAGGCGAGCCACGGCGACCGCGCCCCGCATTTGGCGCCGGCCGAAGCCGCGGGCTCAGCGCCGGCGGAGCGACGCCCCGGTCTTGCAGCGCACGCAGAGGGTGGCTTCGGGCAGGGCCTCCAGGCGGGGCGCCGGGATGGTTTGGCCGCAGGCGGCGCAGAGCCCGTAGGCGCCGGCGTCGACCCGCCGGATGGCCGCGTCGATCTCCGCCACCTTCGCCTTCGCCTCGTTGGCCACACGGAGCAGTCGGTCGCGCTCGACGTTGAGGGTGTCGCCCTCGCCGAAGCCGTCCTCGTCGGCCATGTCCTGGCTGCCCCCGTCCTCGATCAGCTCCTGGGCCGCGGCCGTGGAGCTGGCGGCGTCATCGAGGTAGGCCGCCCGGCGGGCCTCGAGCTCACGCCGTTGGGAAGCCAGAAAGTCGGCGGTGATGGTCGTCATGGTCGTCTCATTCTCTCGCAGTGGGCGGGCTATCCGATCACACCGGACCGGCCAATGACCAACCGTCGCATTCCCTGCGGGCGACGAGCCGGCCGGCGCCGAGGGCCACCGGGGCTCCGAGGCCGACAGCCACCACCGCCGGCCCGTCGAGGTCCAGCTCCAACCGGTCGGCGCCGACGTGCACGACGATACGGGATCCCCTCCATCGGATGGGGAAGCTGAGGCTCTCCCACGCCGCCGGCAGGCGGGGGTCGATGCGCACGGCCCTGCCCTCGGCCCGCACCCCACCGAAGCCAAAGACGGCGGCCTGCCAGAGCCCGCCCATGGTGGCGATGTGGACACCGTCGGCCGTGTTCTCCATCCGGTTGTCGAGGTCGACGCCGCCCGCCAGGTGGAAGTACGCAAGCGCGTCGTCGAGGTCGCCGACCCGGGCCGCCACGAGGGCGTGCATGGCCGGCGACAGCGAGCTGCCGTGCGAGGTGCGGGGCTCGTAGTAGCGGTAGTTGGCGCCCTGGATCCCGGCGTCGACCTCGCCGGGCAACAGCACGCTGAGCATCAGCGCGTCGGCCTGCTTGACCACCTGGGTGGTCCGCAGCCGGTCGACGCCGACCACGAGCTCGCCGGCGAAGGGCCGGGGCGCGAGGTCGACGGCCCGCAGGTCCTCGAGCTCGAAGAACCCGGCGAACTGCTCGTGCAGCCCGCGCCCGGGGTCGAACGGCTCGACCAGGCCGCCGGCCACCTCCTCCCACCGCTCCAGCTCGCCGGCGGCCACGCCCAGGCGGACTGCCACTTCGGGGAACCGCTCGCAGAGGCGGCTTGCGGCGCGCAGGTTCCAACGGGCCATCACGTTCGTGAAGGCGTTGTCGTCGACGCCTTCGTGGTACTCGTCGGGGCCGATGACCTCGCGGATGTGGTGGGCGCCGGCGGCGTCGACCATGGTCCGCGACGCCCAGAACCTGGCCGTCTCGACCACCAACTCGATCCCCATGTCGGCGAGGAAGGCGTCGTCGCCGGTGACATCGGCGTAGTGGCAGGCCGCCCACGCCACGTCGGCGGCGATGTGGTGCTCCTGGAGGCCGGTGAGCACCCTGAGCCGGGTGCCGTCGGCCAGCAGCACCGACTCGGGTGTGGTCTCCTCCCCCGTGTCGGCCGACTCCCAGGCGTAGAGGGCGCCGGCGTAGCCCAGCCGGGCAGCCTTGGCCCGCGCCGCTGGCAGGGTGCGGTAGCGGTAGGCCAGCAGGGCTCGGGCCGTCTCCGGGTGGGTCCAGACGTAGAACGGCAGGACGAAGACGTCGGTGTCCCAAAAGACATGGCCCCGGTAGCCCGGCCCGGTGAG
>JBPCLE010000072.1:0-19649 GCA_051003575.1 Acidimicrobiales bacterium
CCTGGAACGGGTGGGGCACCGATGCTACCACCTTCTCCGTCGAGGCGGCCCCGTTCGCGCCGGGGGTGGTCCTCACCTGGGGGGGCCAGATCCTGTTGGGCCGGACGAGGGCCGAGGCCGACGCCAAGCTGGCGGCCCACGGGCCACGACCGGGCCTGGTCGCCGGCACCGCGGATGACCTCGCCGCCCACTTCGACGGCCTGGCCGCCGCCGGCGCGGCGTGGGCGGTGTGTGCCCCGCTCGACGTCGGGACCGACCCCGCGGCGGTGGAAATGCTCTCGGAGGTCGCCTCCGGCTACCGGTAGCCTCCACCCATGGAGTTCCGCCGGATCAATCATCTGCCGCCCTATGTGTTCACCGTGATCGACGGGCTCAAGATGGCCGCGCGGCGGGCCGGCGACGACGTGATCGACCTGGGTTTCGGCAACCCCGACATCCCCTCGCCCGACATCGCGGTCGAGAAGCTGGCCGAGGCGGCCCGCAACCCCCGCAACCACCGGTACTCGGCGAGTCGCGGCATCCCCAAGCTGCGGGCCGCGGCCGCCGCCCTGTACCAGCGCAAGTTCGAGGTCGAGCTCGACCCCGACACCGAGGTAATCAACGTGATCGGGGCCAAGGAGGGCCTCACCCACCTCATGTGGGTGCTGCTCGGCCCCGGCGACACCGCCATGGTGCCGACGCCGTCGTACCCGATCCACATCTACGCCCCGCTCTTCGCCGGCGCGGATGTGCGCCGCATCCCGCTGGGGCCCGACGAGGACTTCTTCGCCAACCTCCTGGCCGACTGGGAGAACGCCTGGCCCCGGCCCCGGGTGATCGTGCTGTCGTTCCCCCACAACCCCACGACCACGTGCGTGGACCTGCCCTGGCTGGAGCGCCTGGTGGCCTTCGCCAAGGAGCACGACGTGATCCTCGTCCACGACTTCGCGTACTCCGACACCGCCTTCGACGGCTACCAACCGCCCTCCATCCTCCAGGTGCCGGGGGCCAAGGACGTGGCCGTCGAGTTCTACACCCTGACCAAGTCGTTCTCGATGGCCGGCTGGCGGGTGGCGTTCTGCGTGGGCAACCCCGAGATCGTCGCCGCCCTGGGCAAGCTGAAGTCCTACCTCGACTACGGCACGTTCCAGCCGGTGCAGATCGCGGCCATCGTGGCCATGAACGAGGCCTCCGACTACCCGAAGGAGGTCAACGAGATCTACTGGGGCCGGCGCGACGCCTTGTGCGACGGCCTCGACCGCATCGGGTGGCACTTCGAGAAGCCCAAGGCGACGATGTTCGCCTGGGCGCCCATCCCCGAGCCCTACCGGGAGATGGGGTCGCTGGCCTTCTCGTCGTTCCTGGTCGAGGAGGCCAAGGTGGCGACGTCGCCCGGCGTGGGCTTCGGGCCGACCGGCGACGGCTTCGTCCGGTTCGCTCTCATCGAGAACGAGCAGCGCATCGCCCAGGCCGTCCGAAACATGAGAAAGGCGTTGACGAAGTTGTAGTCGCCGGCTTCGGTACACATCTGTTCGCCGGTAATATGTACTCCGTGGTCAGACGGACGACGATCGAGATCGACGAGGAGCTCCTGGCCCGGGCCAAGCTGGCTCTCGGCGAGAAGACCACCCGGGCAACCGTCGAAGAGGCGCTGCGGCGGGCGGCGGACGCCGCCGAGGAGGAGTTCGCCCGACGACGGGCGAGGCAACTCGACTATCTGCGGCGGCTGGGCGAGTGGGCCGACCTCGACGTGCTGGCAAGCGACGAGATGTGGCGGTAGCGGGTTGGGTGCTCGACAAGAGCGCGGCCGCCCGAGCCGACGACGTTCGGATCGCCTCTCAGCTCGCCGAGCTTCGGCGTCCCTTGTTCGTCTGCCCGGTAGGCGAACTCGAGCAGCTCTACTCGGCCCGGTCAGGCTCGGACTACGACGACATGAAAGCCACCCTTCACCTCGGATTCGTCATGCTGGCGGCGCCCCCCGACGTTCTGGAGCGGGCGCTGCGCCTGCAGCACGACCTCGCCCACCACCATGGCATGTGGCACAGAATCGCCATCCCCGACCTGTTGATCACCGAGACCGCGCTCCATCACGGCTTCGGCGTCGCCCACATTGACTCCGACTTCGAGCGGATCGCCGAGGTACGGCCCCTCACCGTGGCCCGCCTGGGCTGATTCCGATGCGGCGCGGGCTGCGGTCGGCTACCTTTCCTCCGAAACGATACGGGATCGTCTCGGAAGGTGGAACCCTTTTTGGACCCAGTCGCAATCCACGCCCGCCGCTGGTGGACGCTCGCGGTGATGTGCCTGAGCCTCATGGTCATCGGTGTCGACAACACGATCCTCAACGTCGCCCTCCCCACCCTGGTGCGCGACCTGGGCGCGACCACGTCGCAGCTGCAGTGGATCGTCGACGCCTACACCCTCGTCTTCGCCGGCCTGCTGCTGACCGCCGGCAGCCTGGGCGACCGCTTCGGCCGGCGGCGGGGCCTCAGCATCGGCCTGCTGATCTTCGGCGTCGGGTCGGTGGCCTCCGCGCTGGCCGGGTCGGCCAACCAGCTGATCGGCACCCGGGCCCTCATGGGGGTGGGCGGGGCGCTCATCATGCCGGCGACCCTGTCGATCATCAGCAACGTGTTCACCGTGCCCGCCGAGCGGGCCCGAGCCATCGCAGTGTGGGCCGGTTTCTCGGCCATGGGCATCGCCATCGGGCCGCTCAGTGGCGGCTGGCTGCTCGAGCACTTCTGGTGGGGGTCGGTGTTCATGGTCAACATCCCCATCGTCGCCATGGCCCTGATCGGCGGACGGCTCTTCGTCCCCGAGTCCAAGGATCCCAAGCCCCGCCAGCTCGACCCGGTGGGCGCCGTCCTCTCGATCATCGGGCTCGTCACCCTGGTCTGGGCCATCATCGAGGCGCCGGCCCAGGGTTGGGCCCACCCCACCACGCTGGCCGCCTTCGCCGCCGGCGCCGGGTTCCTCGCCGCCTTCGTCGTCTGGGAGGCCCGCTCCGACCACCCCATGCTCGACGTGCGCTTCTTCGCCAACCCCCGGTTCTCGGCCGCCAGCACCGCGGTGACGCTGGTCTTCTTCGCCCTGTTCGGCGCCACGTTCCTCCAGACGCATTACCTGCAGTTCGTCCTCGACTACTCGGCCCTCGAGGCCGGCCTGCGGGTGGCGCCGATCGCCCTGGTGCTGATGGTGACGGCGCCCATGAGCGCCCGGCTGGTGGAGCGGGTCGGCACCAAGGTCATCGTCGCCGGCGGGCTGGCCACGGTGTCGGTGGGCCTGGTGGTGCTGTCGTTCGCCACCGTGACGTCGGGCTACGGGCCGGTGTTGGCGTGCATGTTGATCATGGGCCTCGGGATGGGCATGACGATGGCGCCGGCCACCGAGTCGATCATGGGCTCGCTGCCGCGGGCCAAGGCCGGCGTGGGCTCGGCGGTCAACGACACCACCCGCCAGATCGGCGGCGCCCTGGGCGTGGCCATCCTGGGCTCGCTGCTGGCGTCGAGCTACGCGGCGTCGTTGGGCGACGGGGTTCCGGCCGCGGCCAAGGCTTCGGTGGGCGCCGCGCTCGACCTGGCGCGGGGGCTCGGGGGTGCCGACGGCGCCGCGCTGGCGGCCTCGGCCAAGGCGGCATACGTCGACGGCATGGGGGTCGGCGTGCTGGTCGCCGCCGGCGTGGCCCTGCTCGGATCGCTGATCGCGCTCGTCTTCCTGCCGTCTCAGGCCAGAATGGAGACAGAGCCCACGGTCGGGACCGATCTCGACCGGCGCGACATCGAGGTGCGCGACGTCGATGTGCGCGACGTTGATGTGCGCGACGTTGATGTGCGCGACGTTGATGTGGAGGCCGCATCGGCATGAGAGCCCGGGAGGCCGCAGTGGAGGTACCCCGGCCGCCGGGCCGGCCCCGGAGCGCGGAGGCCGATCGAGCCATCCTGCGGGCCGCCGTCGACCTCCTGGCCGACGAGGGCTACGGCGGAGTGACGATGGAGGGCGTGGCCGCCCGGGCCGGCGTGGGCAAGGCCACCGTCTACCGGCGGTGGCCGTCCAAGTCCGCCCTCGTCGTCGACGCGGTCACCGCGTGCCGGGAGCAGCGCTGCGAGCTGCCTGAGACCGGCTCGGCCCGTGACGACCTGCTGGCCTTCGTGGGGGGCTTCATGGACCACCTCCGCACCTCCGACGCCGGCCGGGTGATGCCGGCGCTGGTGGCCGAGCTGTCGCGCAGCCCGGAGCTGGCCGACGCCTTCCGGGAGGGGTTCGTCCAGCCCCGGCGGGCCAAGGTGCTGGAGGCCGTGCGGCGTGGGGTCGAGCGGGGCGAGGTGCGGGCCGGCGTCGACCCCGAGGTGGTGGCCGACGCCGTCGTCGCCCTGCTCATGCACCGGTTCCTGATCACCGGCATGGAGATCGACGACGGCCTGCCCGAGCGGGTGCTCGACGTCCTGTGGCGGGGGATCAGCTCGTCAGGTTCTCCACAGGAGATCCACACCTAGTCGGTCTTCCTCCGCACAGGGCGGCCGTCGTAGGGTCGACCGCATGGCCAGCTTCGAGGTCAAGCTCAAGGACGGCACCGTCGAGATCATCGAGGGCGCCGACGCCTACCAACCCGACGGCCAGTTCACGACGTTCTTCGCCCTGGAAGAAGGCCGGACCGTCGTCGACTGCTGGAGCATGCGGATGGCCAGCATCCGCAGCGCCGAGATCGTGGCCGTGCGGCGGCGGGCCGATCCTACCGAAGCGGTGAGGCTGCGCCGGCCGTCGGCGGCGGCGTGATCCAGTAGTCGTATCGCAGTTACCATGGCGGTATGACACCGCCGCGAAAGCAGCGCCTCACGGTCACGGTCGATCCGGGGCTGGTCGAGGCCGGGAACCGCGCCGTCGCCAGTGGCATGGCGGACTCGTTGAGCGGTTGGGTGAACGCCGCCCTGGTCGAGCAGGCACGACGCGACCAGTTGCTCGAGCAGCTCGGTGCGGCCATTGCCGAGTACGAGGCCGAGTTCGGCGAGATCACCGTGGAGGAAATCGCGGCGCAGCAGCGGGCCGATCGAAACGACGCAGTGGTCGTTCGAGGCCAGACGAAATCCGCATGACCCTCGTACTCGACAGCGCGGCTCTGATCGCAATCGACGGCAATGACCGGCCGATGTGGAGACGCCTCAAGGGCGCACAGGCGGCGGGTGTGCTGCCTCTCACCCATGCCGGCGTCGTTGGTCAGGTATGGCGGGGTGGCCCGCGCCAAGCGCAGTTGGCTCGAGCCCTCGTCGGCGTCGACGTTCGGCCGCTCGATGACGCGCTCGGGCGGGCGGCGGGCGAGTTGCTGGCGGTCGCCGGCCTGTCCGATGTCATCGATGCGGCCGTCGTCGTACTCTCCTCAGACGGCGACGACATCGTCACATCAGATCGAAAAGACTTCGAGCACCTCCTCATGGCTGCCGGCCGGCACGTCGAACTGATCCGTCCCTGACGGAGGGAGCACGAGGCGAAAGCCCGGCGTGGCGGGCGATCACCGCTGCGACCTCGTCCGGCGGCAGAGCGCTGTTGTCGACCGACACAAGGGCCACGTCGACGCTCAGGTTGTTGTCGAGCACCTTCAGGCCGTGGGTCTCGGCCAGGCACCGGGCCACGGTGAGCTGGCCGGCGGACCGTAGATGAGCACGTGCTTGGAGGCCTCGGCCATCCCCGGTTTACCCGGTGCCGAGCGAACGACGCGGAGGAATATCGCTCGCCGGCCGCGGGCCGGGTCCGTCACGATGGGAGGATGGCCGGGGTTCCCGAGGTGATCGATGTTCCGGCCGCCGGCCTGGTGCTGCGGCGGTGGCGAGCCGACGACGCAGCCGGGCTCCTCGCCGCCCTTGAGCGGAGCCTGCCCGAGCTGCGGCGGTTCATGCCCTGGGCCATTGAGGAGCCCAGCCTGGAGACGGTCGGCGCCTACCTCGCGCATTCATGTGAGCCGCCGGCAACGTTCGGGTTCGGCCTGTTCGACCCCGCCGGCGAGGTGGTGGGCGGGTTCGGCCTGCACGGCCGGCGGGGGCCGGGGATCCTCGAGATCGGCTACTGGGTCCGCAGCGACCGGACCGGGCGGGGGTACGCCACCGCGGCGGCGGGCGCGCTGGCCGACGCCGGCCTCGATGCCTTTCGGGCAGCTTTCCGGGTGGAGATCCGTTGCGACGAGGCCAACGCCGCCAGCGCGGCGGTGGCGGCCAAGCTGGGTTTCCAGCTCGCCGTCGCCGTCGACGTCGAGGTGCATGCCGCGGCCCAGACCGGGGTGCAGCAGGTCTGGGCCGCGACGAGGACTACGTGGCGACCGAGCGCTGGTAGGCCCGCACCGCCAGCGGGGCGCACACCGCGATGATCCCGATGGCCCAGATGATCGAGTACTCGACCGGGTGGTTGATCGACCACGGGTCGCCAGGCGCTGCTGCGGTGCTGGGGTTGCCGAACAGCTCCCGGGCAGCGTTTGACAGGGTGGTCACCGGGTTCCACTCGGCCACGGTCTGGAGGAAGCCGGGCATGGTCTCGGTGGGCACGAACGTGCTGGCCACGAACGTGATCGGGAAGATCACCGCGAAGCCGATGCCCTGCACGCCCTCGGGCGTGGCCACCACGCTGCCGAGCAGGATGCCGACCCAGATCATGGCGAAGGCGAAGGCGAACAGGAGCAGGTAGCCCAGCAGGGCACTGACCAGCCCGTCGCGGATGCGCCAGCCGATGGCCAGGCCGCACAGCGACATCAGCGTGATGGGCAGCACGGCCTTGATCAGGTTGGCGACGGCGTGGCCGCCCAGCACCGCACCGCGGGCGATCGGCAGGGCCCGGAACCGGTCGACGGCCTGGTTCTTGCGGTCATGCGCCAGCGACATGGCCACGCCGAAGGCGGTGAACACGATCGTCTGGGCGAAGATGCCGCCCATCAGGAACTCGCGGTAGTTGCCGCCGGCGGGCACCGAGATGGCGCCGCCGAACACGTAGGCGAACAGCAGCACGAACATGATGGGCTGGATGGTGGCGTCGGAGAGGGCCTCCGGCTGGCGCTTCATATGGACCAGGCCGCGGCGGGCGATGACCCACGTGTCATGCAGCATGCCGCGGGCCGGCGCCGGCCCCTCGTGGGCCACCGTGCGTTCGGGGACGGTCAGTGCGGTCATCACGCCTCCTCAGGGGCATCGTCGGCGATGGTGCCGGTCAGGGTCAGGAACACCTCGTCGAGGGTGGGCTGGCGCAGGGCCATGTCGTCGACCGCGATCTGGGCCGCGGTGAGCTCCTTGGCCACCAGGACCAGCGTCTCGACCCCCAGGCCGGTAGGAGCGGTGACGGACCGGGCGCCGGTGTCGACGGTGGGCGCCACGCCGGTGACCGCCTCGACGATGCGGGCTGCCTCGGGCAGGTGGTCGGGCTCGACCACCACCACCTGGATCTGGTCGCCGCCGACCTCACGCTTGAGCTTGCGGGCGTCGCCCCGGGCGATGATCCGGCCGTGGTCGATGACGATGATGTCGTCGGCCAGGCGCTCGGCCTCCTCCAGGTATTGGGTGGTCAGCACGACCGTGGTACCGGTGCCGACCAGGGAGTCGATCACCGTCCACAGCTCGCTGCGGCCCCGGGGATCGAGGCCGGTGGTGGGCTCGTCGAGGAACAGCACCTCCGGGCGGCCCACCAGGGTGGCGGCCAGGTCGAGGCGCCGGCGCATGCCGCCCGAGTAGCCGGAGGTCCGGCGGTCGGCGGCGTCGGCCAGCGAGAACGCTTCCAGCAACTCCCTGGCCCGGGCGCGGGCCTGGCGCCGGCCGTACTGGTGCAGCTCGCCCAGCATGACCAGGTTCTCCCGGCCGGTGAGCAGGGGGTCGACGGTGGCGTCCTGGGCGGCCAGGCCGATGCGCCGGCGCACCTCGGTGGCCTGGGTACCGACGTCGAAGCCGGCGACAGTGGCGGTGCCCTCGTCGGGCTCGGACAGGGTGGTCAGGATGCGCACGGCCGTGGTCTTGCCGGCGCCATTGGGCCCCAGCACGGCGGTGACGGTGCCGGTGGGGACCTCCAGGTCGACGCCGGCCAGGGCGGTGGTCTCCCCGTACCGCTTGACCAGGCCGCGTGCTTCTACGGCGTTGTTGTTCGGTGACACGCTTCCTCCAATTGCTCCCGCGTTCACGGTCTCACATACGTCGGACGTACGGACGCTGTCTTTCTCATCGGCGCGTCAGGTGGCGGTGCGCAGGTACTGCACCCGCACCCGGCCGGGCTGGAGGTCGGCCAGCCGGCGGGCGAGGGGCTCCTCGTAGGTGGTGACGAAGATCTGCTCCAACCCGCCGGCCGCGCTCAGGTGGGCCAGCGTGGCGCCCACGAGCTGGCGAGACACCGGGTCGAGGTGCTCCAGGGGCTCGTCGATCCAGCAGAACGGCACGGTGGTGGTGGCCAGCAGGGTGGTGAGGCGCATCATGAGCTTGGCCACGGTCTGCTCGCCGGCGCTGAAGGCGGCGAACTCCAAAGGAGTTCCGTCGATGTGGCGCGACAGCTCGCCGTCGGGGGTGAGGGCCAGGTTGGGCCGGTCGGGGAACACGGCCTCCCATCGGCGGTTGACCTCAGCGGCCAAGGGTTCGAGCTGGCGGCCCAGCACGGTGGTGACCGTCTGGTGCAGGGCGGCCTTGCCCGCCTCGAGCAGCGCCTCGGCCCGGTAGCGCTCGGTGAGGGCGTCGGCCGCCTCGATATCGGCCCGGATGGACTCCACCCGGCCGAGCGCGGCCTGGGCCTTCATCTCCGCCTCCCGCTGGCCGGCGACGGCGGATTCGAGGGCGGCCTGGGCCATGGACTCGGCCTCGACGTGGGCGTCGAGGTCCGTAGCCGGCGGCGCCACGGGCGCCGGCCCGAGGGTGGCGGCCTCGCGGGCCAGCCCCCGCACCGCCTCGAGGGTGGACGCGGGGGCGGGGTCGTCGAGACCAGACAGGTCGGCCCGCACGGCATCCAGCGTGGCCCGATGGAGATCCTCGGCGTGGCCGCGACTGTCGTCGTCGAGGGTGCGGAGGCACACCGGGCAGGCGGCCTCGGCGTCGTGCAGGGTGGCCAGCGACGCCTCGGCCGCGGCCAGGCGGGACCGCAGCTCGGCCTGCCGGGCCCGGGTGGCCTCGACCGTGGCGGCCAGCCGGTCCTCCAGGGCCAGGAGCGCCTCGGCCACCGGCGTCTCGGCCGGCGCCCCGCCGAGGAGGGGCGCGGCCAGGGCGAGGAGCTGGTCGTGGCGCTCCTGCCAGGCGGCGGCCGCGGCCTGCACGGCCGCTGAGGCCCGGGCCTGGTCGAGGACGGCCCGGGTCTCGGCGTGGGCGGTGCGGGCCACCTCGACGGCGTCGCGGGCGGCGACGACGCCGGCGGCGAGGGCCTCCAGATCCCCGGCTGCCTCCCGCAGCTGCTCCCGGGTGCCCGAGAGCTCGGCCCGGGCGACCCGGAGCTCCTTGGAGACCTGAGCCAGCACGGGCTCTATCTCGGCGATGGCCCGCTGGAGGTCGTCGAGGGAGTAGGCCCGGCACAGGTGGGTGCGGAGGTTGGGGCCCTCGGCGTCGCGGCGGAGGTCCTCGGTGAGGAAGTGGACGGCGTCGGCGTCCCAGGACGCGTGCCCGTCGGGCGGGGGGAAGTTGCGGGAGACGCCCACGGCTCGCACGGTGCGGCGCAGCAGGGCGACGAACTCCTCGCCGGCGGCGCCGGCCTGGAGCTCGGCGATGGCGTTCACGAGGCCGGCGCCGGCGCCACGCTGGCCGGCGTCCAGAGCATGCCTTGGACCGGGATGCGGCCGGCGCGGCCCCGGACGGCGACCCCGATCGTGCCCCTGGTCGTGGCCGGCACGTCGAGTACCACGACCGCGGCCCGGTCGCCGGCACCGGCACCGGCACCGGGCAGGATGGTGCCGTCGACCCAGTACTCCTCCTGCACCCGGGGCAGGAACGGGCCGGGCTCCGTCATCGCCCCCTCTCTACGTGGGATCGGGTACGGCTGTCCATAGAACGTGACGGCACCGAAACCGTGCGTTCACGTCTGACGCCTACCTTGCAGGGATGGAAACCTTCGTCGTCCGCGTCTGGGTGCCCGACCGCCCGGGGGCGCTCGGCCAGGTGGCCAGCCGCATCGGCGCCGTGCGCGGCGACGTGGTGGGCATCGACATACTCGAGCGGGGCGCCGGCCGGGCCATCGACGAGCTGGTCGTGGAGCTTCCCGACGCCAGCCTGGTATCGCTCCTGCTGGCCGAGATCGACCAGGTCGACGGGGTAGACGTGGAGGACGTGCGGCAGGCGCCGGCGGAGATGGCCGACCCCCGCCTCGACGCCCTCCAGACCGCGGCCCTCCTGGTGGGGGCGGAGTCCCACGAGGCCCTCCTCGGTGCGCTCGTGGCCCATGCCCGGCGGGACTTCGGGGCCGAGTGGGCGGTGGTCATCGACCTCGACGACCGGGCCCTGCTGGCCTCGCACGGGTCACCGCCGCCGCCGGCGTGGCTGGTGGCGTTCGTCGCCGGCAGCGCCACGTCGGCCGCGGTCAGCTCGGGGGAGTGCGGCCCCGACGAAGTGGCCTGGGCCGAGCTGGGAGACACCCGGCTGGCGCTGCTGCTCGGCCGCCAGTGCCGGCCCTTCCGCTCCCGCGAGCGCCACCAGCTCGCCGCCCTGTGCCAGATTTCCCGGTACGTGATGGCCAACCTGGGCGCCGCCGCGGCCGTCGCCGTTCCTACGAACTAGCCCAGCGCCGGCTCCGTTCGACGGCGCGCCGCCAGGTGGCGTGGCGGTCGTCGACCACCGACTGGGGCGCCCGGGGGTGGAACACCGCCTCTTCCTGCCAGAGCGCGGCCACCTCCGCGGTGGACGACCAGACCCCCTCGGCCAGGCCGGCGAGGAAGGCCGCGCCCAATGCCGTGGTCTCCCGCACGACGGGGCGCGACACGGGCACCCGGAGCTGGTCGGCCTGGATCTGAAGGAGGAGGTCGAGCACCGACGCCCCGCCGTCGACCCGCAGCCCGGTCAGGGGCTGGCCGGTGGCGGTAGAGATTGCATCGACGACGTCGCGGGTCTGGTAGGCCATCGCCTCCACCGCGGCCCGGGCCAGCTGGGCCCGCCCGCTGCCCCGGGTGAGGCCGACGATCGTGCCCCGGGCGTGCGGGTCCCACCACGGGCTCCCCAGTCCGGAGAAGGCGGGGACGAACACCACCCCCTGGGCGTCGCGCACCGACGCCGCCAGCGGGCCGATGTCGGCCGGGGAGTCGATGATGCCCAGGCCGTCTCGCAGCCAGGTGATGGCCGAACCGGTGGCGAATATCGAGCCCTCCAGGGCGTAGACCGGCGCCTCCCCGGGCAATGCCCACGCCACGGTGGTCAGCAGGCCGTCGACCGGCGCCGGGCACTTTGTGCCGACGTTCATGAGCACGAACGACCCCGTGCCGTAGGTGTTCTTGGCCATCCCGGGCTCCAGGCAGGCCTGGCCGAACAGTGCCGCCTGCTGGTCGCCGGCCACCGCGCTGACCGGGATGCCGTCGGCAGTGGTGGCGAACCGGCCGCTCGTACGGCCCACCTCGGGCAGGGCGGCGATGGGCACGCCGAAGAGGTCGCACAGCTCCCGCGACCAGGCGCCGTGACGGATGTCGTAGAGCAGGGTGCGGCTGGCGTTGGACGGGTCGGTGGCGAAGGCGTCGCCGGCGGTCAGCTTCCAGAGGATCCACGAATCGACGGTGCCGAGCGCCAGGCGGGGCCCGGGCGCCACGCCGCCCTCGGCCAGCAGCCACGCCATCTTGGTGGCGGAGAAGTAGGGGTCGAGCACCAGCCCGGTGACCTCGCGCACCAGCGGCAGGTGGCCCTCGTCCTCCAGGCGCCGGCAGCGGGCCGCGGTGCGCCGGTCCTGCCACACGATGGCGTTGTGGAACGGCTGGCCGGTGCGCCGGTCCCAGGCCACCACGGTCTCGCGCTGGTTGGCGATGCCGATGGCGGCGACCGGCTCGGTAAGGGTGGACCGCAGCTCGGCAAGGGTGGCCTCCACCGCGCCCCAGATCTCCTCGGGGTCGTGTTCCACCCAGCCCGGCCGGGGGAAGTGCTGGGTCAGCTCCCGGTACGACCAGCCCGCTATCCGGCCGGCGGCGTCGACCGCCATGGCCCGCACCCCGGTGGTGCCGGCGTCGATGGCGATGGTGACGGACACGACCGGTAGCGTGGCACGCATGCGCGTGGGACTGCTGACCGGGGGAGGGGACTGCCCGGGGCTCAACGCCGTCATCCGGGCCGTCGTACGCAAGGGCGAGATGCATTACCACGACGAGTTCGTCGGGTTCGAGGACGGGTGGAAGGGCGTGCTGGAGCGCAAGACGATGCCCCTCGACATCGAGCGGTGCCGGGGCCTCCTGCCCAAGGGCGGGACCATCCTGGGCACCTCGCGCACCAACCCCTACAACGTCGAGGGCGGCCCCCAGACCGCGCTCGACAACCTGCGGGCCGAGCGGGTCGACGCCCTCATCGCCATCGGCGGCGACGACACCCTCGGAGTGGCCGAGAAGCTGTCTCGGGAGGGCCTGCTGTGCGTCGGTGTGCCCAAGACGATCGACAACGACCTGTCGGGCACCGAGGTCACCTTCGGCTTCGACACCGCGGTGCAGATCGCCACCGACGCCATCGACCGCCTGCACACCACGGCGGAGTCGCACGACCGGGTGATGGTGGTGGAGGTCATGGGCCGCGACGCCGGCTGGATCGCCACCGAGGCGGGGATCGCCGGCGGGGCGGCGGAGATCCTGATCCCCGAGGAACCCTTCGACATCGACGAGGTGTGCGCCCGGCTCCGGGGCCGGTCGGCACGGGGCCGGTACGCCTCGCTCGTGGTGGTGGCCGAGGGGGCGGCGCCCAAGGAGGGCACGATGGAGGTGCAGTCGGGCGAGGTCGACGCTTTCGGGCACGTGCGCCTGGGCGGCATCGGCAACCGGGTGGCCGACAGCATCGGGGAGAAGACCGGGTTCGAGACCCGGGTCACCATCCTCGGCCACGTCCAGCGGGGTGGCACGCCGACCGCGTCCGACCGCATCCTGGCCACCCGGTTCGGCATCGCCGCCATCGACGCGGTCCACGACGGGGCGTCCGGACAGATGGTGGCGCTCCAGGCCGGCCAGATCGTGCGGGTGCCGCTTGCGGAGGCCGTGGGCAAGTCGAAGACCGTCGACCCCGGCCTCTACCACGGCGTGGCCGAGGTGTTCTTCGGCTGAGCCGGGCGCCGGCACGGCTAGATTTCGCCGATGACCACCGCTGCTGAGCACTGGGTTTCCGAGCTGGCGGCGTGGGCCATCCCGCCCCACATCATGGCCCAGGCCCCCGAGTCACCCTGGGAGTTCTCGCCCGCACTGTTCCGCCCGCCGCCGGCGGGGCCGGCGCCGGACACGGTGTCACGGGCGAGGGCGCGGGAGGCACTGCCGCCGGGCGGGTCGGTGCTCGACGTGGGCTGCGGGGGCGGCGCCGCCGGCCTGGCCCTGGTGCCGCCGGCGGGGCGGGTCACCGGGTTCGACCAGAGCCGGGAACTTCTCGACATGTTCGAGGCGCGGGCTGCCGAGATGGGCGTGGCCTTCGAGGTGGTCGAGGGGACCTGGCCCGACGACGCCGCCGGCGTGGGGCCGGCCGATGTGGTGGTGACCAACCACGTGGCCTACAACGTGGCCGACCTGGGTGGTTTCGCGTCCGGGCTGACGGCGCACGCCCGCCGGCGGGTCGTCATGGAGCTGAGCGCCCGCCATCCCCGCCACGGTGCCAACCACCTGTGGCGCCACTTCTGGGACGTCGAGCGCCCGGAGGGTCCGACGGCCGACGACGCCGTGGCCGTGCTGCGAGAGGTGGGCATCGACCCCGTGGTGGAGCGGGCGCCCCGCGCCGGCCGCCGCATCGACCGGGAGGCCCGGGTGGCGTCGTTGCGGAAGTACCTGTGCCTGCCGGCCGAACGTGACCCGGAGATCGAGGCCCAGCTCGGCGACGACGCCGGCGCGGTGGGCGAGGTCGTGACGCTGTGGTGGGAGGGTCAGTCGGCGGAGTAGTCGGTGGTGCCCGCCGGATTGCGACCGGCCCGGCCGGCGGCCCGGCGTCGGGCCGCCGCCCTGGCCTGGGCGGCGCGGGCCTTGGCCTTGTCGAGGGCGGTGGCGGCCCAGGCGAACTGGTGGGCCAGGATTGCCAGGCCGGCGATGATGACGAGGAGGCCGGGCCCGGGGGTGACCAGCATCACGATGCCCACCGCGAGCACGGTGAACCCGACCGCGGCCACCGAGAGCCGCACCGACTGGTGGGCCATGAAGCGCAGCACCGACACGATCCTCGCCACCCGACCATGGTGGCATGGGCGCGCCGGTTAGTCGCGGAATAACAGCGCCTCAACGGCGCCGGCGCCGATCAGCAGCTCGAACAGGGCCGGCGCCACACCCGGCGCCGCGGCCATGACCGAGTCGTGCCTGACCGGGCCGCCGTCGAGGCCGCTGACCGTCGCTCCGGCCTCGGTGGCGACGAGCAGGCCGGCGGCGACGTCCCAGGGCTGGCCGCCGGCCTCGAAGTACCCGTCGAGGCGGCCGCAGGCGACCCAGCACAGGTCGAGCGACGCCACCCCGTTGCGCCGGATGTCGCGCACGGCGGGGAGGAGGTGGGGGAGGACCTCGGCCTGGCGGGCCCGGCGGGAGGCGGCGTAGCCGAACCCGGTGCCGACCAGGGCGCGGGCGAGGTCGGTCTCGGTGGTCACGGCGATGGGGGCGCCGTTGCGGGTGGCGCCGGCCCGGCGCGCCGCGGCGAACACCTCGCCGTGGCCGGGGACGGCGACCACGCCCACCTCGACCACGCCGTCGACCTCGACGCCCACCGACACGGCCCACGTGGGGTGGCGGTAGAGGTAGTTCGTGGTGCCGTCGAGGGGGTCGATCACCCAGCGCACGCCGCTGCGGCCGTCCCGGGCGCCGGTCTCCTCGCCGAGGACGGCGTCGTCGGGACGGGCGGCCAGGATGGCCTTGACGATCAGGTTCTCCGCCGCCCGGTCCATCTCGCTGACCATGTCGGTGCCGCTGGACTTGGTGGAGACATCGAGCCGCAGGTCGTCGAGGCCGGCGAGGAGGAGGGTGCCGGCGTCGGTGGCGACGCGTTCGGCGAGGGCGAGGAGCTCGGAGTTGTCAGGCAAGTCTGCCATGGTACGGGGATGGTCGACCTGCGCCCGGGCACGCCGAAGAAACCGACGCCGGCCTGATGGCCGCCGCCCTGTTCGGCGAGGCGCCGGCCCGCGCCCTGGCCGTCTACGCCCACCCCGACGACCCCGAGATCTCCTGCGGGGCCACCCTGGCCCGGTGGGCCGCGGCCGGCGCCGCGGTCCACGTGCTGGTCCTGACCCGGGGGGAGAAGGGCTCGCACGACCCGTCGGCCGACCTGGCCGCCCTGGCCGGGCGCCGGCGGGCGGAGATGGAGGCCGCCGGGGCGGTGCTGGGGCTGGCGGGCCGGGCGCAGCTCTCGATCGACGACGGTGAGCTCGTGAACGACGCCGGCGTGCGGAGCGAGATCGTGGCTGCCATCCGGCGGACGAGGCCCGAGGTGGTCGTGTGCCCGGACCCCACGGCGGTGATCTTCGGGGACAGCTACTTCAACCACTCCGACCACCGCGTCGCCGGTTGGGCCACCCTCGACGCCGTGTCGCCGGCGGCCGGCAACCCCCACTACTTCCCGGCTGCGGGGCGGGCGCACCCCGTCGGTTCCGTCCTGCTGTCGGGCACGCTGGAGCCCAACGTCTGGGTCGACGTGAGCGCCAGCCTCGACGCCAAGGTCGACGCCCTCCTGTGCCACGCCAGCCAGCTCGACGGATCCGAGGAGCTGTTCCGCGACGTCCTGCGGGCCCGGGCCGAGGCCGAGGGGGCGGCGGCCGGCGTTCGCTACGCCGAGAGCTTCCGCCGGCTCACCCTCTCGGGCTGACGAGTGTGCAGAAGGCATGCTCTGGCTGCTTTCCTCACTCTCGCCGCTCGGGGTCAGGCCCGGACCGGCGCCGACCACGCCGGCGCCGGAGGGGAGGGGGCGAACGGGCCCGCCGGCCCGCAGGGCGGCGGGGCCCGGCGGGCGGCGAAGGCGAGGAGGGCGACCCAGAGGGAGGTGAGCACGGCCAGGCCGATGTAGGCCACCCACGCCGGCCCGCCGGGGCCCGACTTGACCTCCCGCAGCAGGATGGTGGTGTTGCGGACGAAGGGCTCGGTGCGCTCGGCCACCGCCGGCACCTCCGGGGCGCCGATCTCGGGGTCGGCGGGCAGGTAGACGGGCACGGCCATGACCTCACTGCCCCGCTGGAGGCTGACCATGGTCTTCCAGCTGCCCGTGACGGGCATCGGGCGGGAGGACACGTAGCGGCCGACGGAGACCTGGTTCAGGTCGGCGCCGACGGTCTCCGAGCCGCCCTGCCACGACGAGACCGCGAAGGCGGTGGCGTACCGGGCGGCGTCGGGCGGGTCGAGGGTGACGTCGACGGTGGCCATGCTGCCGACCCTCTCGAGCCGGATGGTGGCGGTGACCGGGCCGACGTCCCGAGGCAGGGGGAAGGCCAGGACCCCGAGGAGGGCGACGCCGGCGGCGGCCAGCGCGGCGATCGGCATGACGCCGCGGGCCTTGGAGACGGTATCGCCCAGGGCGGTGCCGAGCACGGCGGCGGCGATGGCGGCGACCGGGCCGAGGATGGCGATCTTGACCGCCAGCGAGAGCGGCAGGCGGGCCGAGGTGGAGAAGCCCCACAGGGTCACCCAGCCCAGCTCGCTGACGAGGCCCACGGAGCCGACCAGGGCGCCGGTGACCACGGCCAGGCGCAGCAGCCGGTCCCGGCCCAGCCAGGCGACGGCGCCCTCGACGACCAGGGCCGAGCCCAGGTACAGCGGGAAGTGGGGGACGGTGTGGTGGAGGACCCCGCCGATGGCCAGGGCCAGCAGGCCCCGCAGGACGAGGTACACCGCCACCACCTTGACCGCGCCCCACGGCCCGAGGTCGAGGCGGACCGCGGTCAGGGTGAAGGCGGCGGCGATCATGATCAGGATCGGCAGGTAGAGGACCTGGAACTGGGGGACGCCGTAGTCGAACTCGCCCTGGAGGGTGCTCATGCCGACGAGCACGGTGCCGGCGGTGAGCACGTAGATGCCCCGGCCGAGCAGGGTGGGCCCGTGGGCCGAGGCCCGGCCCTCGGCCGCCATGAGCCACAGGGCGATGGTGGCTAGGGAGCCGGCGGCGACGAGCTGGATGTGGGGCGGGCTCCACAGGGTGACGTCGACCCCGTAGGCGTTGTGCCAGATGGCGTCGAGGGGGAAGGCGACCACGCCGCCGATGCCCAGGGCGGTGAGCAGCACCGCGGACCACGGGATGCGCAGGAAGGCCCACTTGATGGCGGTGTCGGCCTTCTCGATGCTGGCGAAGAGCACGGCGATGCCGGCGGCGTAGATCAGGCCGCCGAGCCCGGTGAGGATCATCACGTGCGACGGGGTGAACAGCTCGTTGTCGCGCCCGTTGTCGATGTGCCAGGCGACGTCCCAGTAGAAGCCGATGAAGGCGATGAGCAGCATGATCAGCCCGCTGAGGACGCCGGCCATCGACCAGCCGGGGAAGCCGGTGATGCGTTGGAGCGTGTCGCCGATCTGGCCGAAGAAGAACTTCACCGGGTTCGTCTCGTCGGTCCGCCCGAAGGCGAACAGCGTGAGGCTGGTCAACCCGTAGATGGACAGCGGGATGACCAACCAGGCCCAGGCACTCCATCCCCACTCGGCAGCGAACATGGGACGAACCTTACATCGATCGATGTCACGGAAGCAACTGCAATGTTCGCGCTAGGATGACGCGGTGGCGGCCACCATGACCATCGACGAGCTGTCACGGGAGGCCGGCGTCACCAGCCGCAACATCCGGGCGTACCAGACCCGCGGCCTCCTGCCCTCGCCCCGCATGGAGGGCCGGGTCGGCTACTACGACGACGGCCACCTGGCCCGCCTGCGCTACATCGCCGGCCTCCAGGAGCGGGGCTTCTCGCTGGCCGCCATCCAGGCCCTGCTCGACGCCTGGGAGGAGGGCCGGGGCCTGAACGACGTCCTCGGCTTCGAGGAGGCGTTGACCGCGCCGTGGAGCGACGAGACACCCGAGCGGGTGTCCCTGGAGGGGCTGCTGGAGCGGTTCCCCGAAGGCCTCGAGGACCCGGGGCTGGTGCAGCGCTCGGTGGATCTCGGCCTGCTGGCCCTCGTCGACGGGGAGTTCGAAGCGCCCAGCCCCCGCCTGCTGCGCATCGGGGCCGAGCTGGTGGCCGCCGGCGTGCCCCTGGCCGCGGTCCTCGACGAGTACGAGCGCCTGGTGGCCGATGCCGACCGGATCGCCGGCCGCTTCGTCGAGCTGTTCGAGTCGAACGTATGGGAACCGTTCGTGGTCGCCGGGATGCCGGCCGAGCGCCTTGCCGCGGTGACCGAGGCGATCCAGCGGGCCCGGCCCACCGCCACCGCGGCGATGGACGCCGCCCTGGCCCACGCCATGGAGCGGGCGGTCGCGGCCTCGGCCGCCCGCCAGGTGGCCCGGTTCCTGCCCACCGCCGGCCATTCCTGATTACAGCTTCCCGGCGGGGCGCCGATATCTACCTCATGAGAGAGCAGCAGCTCGAGGGCATGAGCCCTAACCGCCTCCGCCGTATGCAGCATCTCGAGCTGCGGGCGGTCTCGCCCACGGCACTGGAGCCGGCGACACGGTTCGTGCTGGCCCTGCAGTCCGTCAGCGCCGATGGACCCCAGGGCCAGCTCGCCACTCACCCATGGCTCGAAGTGCCAGCACAGCCACCACGGCCACCCCGGCGGCGCCCGACACCGCCCCGACGAGCGCCCCGAGCCCGATCGGTGTGGAGCAATCTCCGGAGCACTGGATCCGGACCAGGGCAGCCCCGATGAGCAGCCCGCAGATCCCGCCGACCACGATGGCGACGAACGCCACCACCCGGGCCTTCACCGGCGGCAATGCCGTCGGTCCGCGCTCGGGCAACCGCAACGAGTCCCCCGGGTCTGGCACCCGGAGATCGTAGGCTGCCGCCGTGCGCGCTCTCGTCGTGCTCCCCACGTACCAGGAAGCCGAGAACATCGCGGAGGTCCTCCGCCGCCTCCGGGCGGCCGCGCCCGCCGCCGACGTGCTGGTGGTCGACGACTCCAGCCCCGACGGCACCGCGGCCATGGCCCGAGCCATCGGGGTCGAGCTCGGCCAGATCGACGTGCTCGTCCGGCCGGCCAAGTCCGGCCTGGGCAGCGCCTACCGGGCCGGTTTCGCCGAGGGGATGGCCCGTGGGTACGACACCCTCGTCGAGATGGACAGCGACCTCTCCCACGACCCGGCCCGGCTGCCGGCGCTCCTGCGGGCGGTCGAGGCCGGCGCCGACCTGGCGGTCGGGTCCCGCTACGTCCCCGGCGGGCTGATCCCGAACTGGCCCTTCCACCGCCGGTTCCTGTCCCGCGCCGGCAACCGCTACGCCGCCTTCGTGCTCGACCTGGCCGTGCGCGACGCCACGTCGGGGTTCCGGGCCTACCGGACCGACGCCCTGCGCCGGATCGACCTCTCGTCGGTCCGGGCCGACGGCTACGGCTTCCAGATCGAGATGGCCTACCGGGTGGCCACCGCCGGCGGCGAGATCGTCGAGCTGCCCATCGAGTTCGTCGACCGCGAGCGGGGCACGTCGAAGATGTC
>JBPCLE010000073.1:0-3405 GCA_051003575.1 Acidimicrobiales bacterium
CCTCAACGGAGCGCTCCGCTCCGGGCGCCGCCGGCGGCTGTGGCCCGGTTCCAGGCCGGCGCCAGGGGCTGGCCGGCGCCCACGACCACGGTGGTGCCCGGCGCCGGCGCACGGGGAGGGCCACCGTCACGGTCGACGACGACGACGGTGAGCGAGCCCGGGCGGTCGCCCAGGCGGGCCAGGTGGGACAGGTCAGCGACGGGGACGTCGGCGGTGACCACGACGGCCACGGCGCCGCTGGTGTGGGGGAGGGCGGGCAGGTCGCCGTCGCCGGCTTCCAGCCGGGCCAGGCGCTCCATGAGGGCCTCGAGGTGGCCGGCACCGCCACCGAAGCCACTGTCGGTGCCGTCGGTGGTCACCAGGCGCACGAGGGAGCCGCCCTGGCCGCACGCGGCGAGGATGCTGGCGGCCGCCGATACGGCCTGCTCCAGCGAGACGTCGTCGTGGTGACGGGCACGCCCGTCGAGGACCACCGTGGCCCGCCCCTGCCACGGGACGTCGTGCTGGCGCACGGTCAGCTCGTCGCGGCGGGCGGTGGACGGCCAGTGGACCTGGCGCAGGTCGTCGCCGACCACCCACGGGCGGAGGGCGTAGAAGTCCTCGCCGCTGGCCCCCACCGCGGAGGCCCGGCGGGACCCGCCGCGGCGATCGTCGCCGGGAGCGTGGGGCATCGGGAGCAGCCGCTCGATGATGGGGAGGACGACCAACTCCGAGACGGGGGCGATGGTGGCAGACCGGGTGGCCAGGCTCAGAGGGTCGAAGCGCCTGGCTTCCAAGGGGCCGATGGAGATCACGCCGCGGCGTTCAGTGGGGACGCGGTAGTGGGCCCGGTCGCTGGCCCCGCTGGCCAGGGGGGCGATGACGATGCGTGCCCGCCGGGGCCCGCTGTCGACCGGGTCGCGCAGCTCGACCACCGGAGTGGCCCGCCGGCCCCGGTTCTCGACCGCCAGCTCGACCCGGGTCTCCTCGCCGGCCCGGACGCAGTGGGGTGTGAGCGTGCGTCGGGCGCCGATGTCGGCCGGGCGCAGGCTCAGGAAGGCGATGGCCATACCCGCCAGGGCCCAGCAGCCGGCGGCCAGCACGTAGAGCTCGAGCAGTCCGAGCAACCGGCCGGCGACGGCGAGGACGAGCCCGCCGATCGTCAGCGCCCAACCCCTCCTGGTCATTGTTCTTGGCGACGGGCACCCGGGTCCGTCGGACCACGCCCGTCGCGTGCCGGCGGGGCGGGCCTCATCGGACGGAGGGGACGGCGACGCTGGTCAGGACCTCACGGAGGACGCCGGCCCGGGTGGTGCCTCGAAGCTGGGCGTCGGGGGTGAGCGCCAGGCGGTGCTCCAGGACGGGGCCGGCGAGCAGCTTCAGGTCGTCGGGCACGACGTACTCCCGGCCCAGGGACGCGGCGCGTGCCCGGGCCGCCCGCAGGAGGCCGAGCGCGGCCCGGGGGGACACGCCGAGGGCCAGGCTCGGGTGGCGCCGGCTGGCGGCGGCCAGGTCGACGATGTAGCCCTTGAGGGCGGGGTTGACGTGCACGGCGTGGGCCAGGGACACCATGGCGGCGACGTCGCCGGCGCTGGCCACCGGCGAGAGCTGGTCCATCGGTGGGGCGGCGCGGCCGTGGGTGTCGAGGATGGCGATCTCGGCGGCACGGGCCGGGTAGCCCATGCCGATGCGCATCAGGAACCGGTCGAGCTGGCTCTCGGGCAGGGGGTAGGTGCCCTCGTGCTCGACGGGGTTCTGGGTGGCGATGACCATGAACGGCGAGGCCAGGCCGTAGGTCGTGCCGTCGACGGTGACCTGGTGCTCTTCCATGGCCTCCAGGAGGGCGGACTGGGTCTTGGGGGAGGCCCGATTGATCTCGTCGGCCAGGACGAGGTTGGCGAAGATGCCGCCCGAGCGGAACTCGAAGGCGCCGGTGGCCCGGTTGTAGATGCGGACGCCCGTGACGTCGGACGGGAGCAGGTCGGGCGTGAACTGGATCCGCCCCCAGGTGCAGTCGAGGCTGGCCGCCACCGCCTTGGCCAGGCTGGTCTTTCCCACGCCGGGCACGTCCTCGATGAGAAGGTGGCCCTCGGCGACCAGGCACATCAGGGCCAGGCGGATGGCTTCGTCCTTGCCCTGGACCACCAGGGCCACGTTGTCGACGATGGCGTCGAACGCCTCGGCGAACGACTGGACGGTGCGGGCCGCCACCCCTGGTGTCGACGTCATGAAGTGGCCCACGGTACCCGCTGCTAGGCAGGTACTACCTTCGCCCTGGATGGATCTCGCCCTCGCCGTCGACATCGGCGGCACCAAGCTGGCCGCCGGCCTGGTCACCGGGGAGGGCGATGTGCTGGCCTCGGCGACGGCGTCCTCGCGGTCGACATCCAGCGAGGGGCTCTTCGGCGTGCTCATGGGGCTGGTCGAAGAGGTGCGGGGGTCGGTGACGATCGCGGTGTGCGGCGTGGGGTGCGGCGGGCCGATGTCCCCCGGCGGCGAGACAGTGTCACCCCTGAACATCGCCGCATGGCGGGGATTTCCTCTCCGGTCGCGTGTGGCCGAGGCCACCGGGCTGGCCACGTTCGTCGACAACGACGCCAAGGCGCTGGCCCTGGGGGAGGGGTGGCGGGGCGCCGCTGCCGGCGTCGCCGACTACCTCGCCATGGTGGTCTCCACCGGCGTCGGCGGGGGGATCGTCCTCGGCGGGCGCCTGCTCAACGGGGCGTCGGGCAACGCCGGCCACATCGGCCACGTCTGCGTCGAGCCCGAGGGGCGGCGCTGCGCCTGCGGCGCCCTGGGCTGCCTGGAGGCCGAGGCGTCGGGGACGGCGATCGCCGCGGCCACCGGGCGGCCGGCGGTGGAGGCCGGCCCCGACGTCGTGGTCCGGACGGGGCGGCTGGTCGGCCGGGCGGTGGCGTCGGTGGCCAACCTCCTCGACCTCCGCCTGGCGGTGGTCGCCGGCTCGGTGGCACTCGGGTTCGGCCCGCCGTTCTTCGCCGCGGCCCAGGCCGAGCTGGACGCCGGGGCCCGGCTGTCGTTCTCGGCCGGCGCACGGATCGAGCCCGCCGGGCTCGGCGGCACAGACCCCCCGGCGGGGGGGGCGGCGGCGGTGGGCTGGCGGGGGGTCGGGCGGTTGTGACCGGCGGCTCTGGGGACGATTCGCATCGCCAGGGCGATGTGAATCGTCCCCAGAAGGGATGGGTGGGGCCGGCGGCGGTGGCGGTGGCGGTGCGCCTGATGGACCGCTGCGGCTGAGCTACCCTCGTCGCTCATGCACCTGCCACCAGCAGGGGCCGGCGACCGGCCCGGACGGAACTGAGGCTCGGCGACGTCCAAGGCGCTCGTCCTCAACGCTACCGCCGAGCCCCCGTGCGTTGTCCCGGTCCGGCGGGCGGTGGTACTGGTCCTGAAGCAGAAGGCCGAGGT
>JBPCLE010000074.1:0-7002 GCA_051003575.1 Acidimicrobiales bacterium
GGGGAAGGTTGTCACGGTGCCGGAGCGGCGCAGGTTGCGCCGGTGACCGGGCGGACCGGAGGTGGTTGTGGCCCACGGCCAGCGGCGCCGGCGACCAGTCCAGCTCGGGTTGGTGCAACAGAATGGCCTTCTCCAGCTGTGTGAGCTCGGGGCTGGGCTCGATGCCGAGCTCGTCGCCCAGCAGGCGCCGCACCTCCTGGTAGGCGCGCAACGCCTCGGCCTGGCGCCCGCACCGGTACAGCGCCAGCATGCGCTGCTCCCAGAACCGCTCCCGCAGAGGATGGGCGGCGACCAGGCCTTCGAGCTCGGCGACCAGGTCCCGGTGGGCGCCCAGCTCCAACCTCGCCTCCATCAGTGCCTCGATGGCGCCCAGGCGCAGTTCGCTCAGGCGGGCGATCTCGGCCTGTGCGAACCCGGCGTAGGCGAAGTCGGCCAGCGCCGGCCCCCGCCACAGGCCCAGGGCGGCGGCCAGCATCTGGCTGGCCACGGCCGGCCGACCGCCGGAAAGCGCGCCCGTCACATCGCCCATCAGCCGCTCGAACCTCCAGGCATCGAGATCGTCGGCACCGATGCACATCGCATAGCCCGGCTTGTGGCGAGTGATGAGGGACGGTTCGTCCTCGCTGGCGCCGGCCAGCACCTTGCGCAGGCGGGACACCTGGACCTGCAGCGCGGCGTTGGGGTCGGCCGGAGGATCGTTCGCCCAGAGCCCCTCGGCCAGAACGTCGACCGCTACGACCTGGTTGGCCTGCAACAGCAGCATGGCGAGGAGGGCCCGCCGCTGCGGGGTGCCGAGGTCGAGAGCGCGTCCGTGGTGGACCACCTCGAGCGAACCCAAGATCCGGAACTCCATCGTGATCGTAAATCTACGACGATCCCGACCCGCCGGAAAGGTTTTGGCAAGGGCGGCTGGGAGAATGAGTGAACACCGCTGATGTAGCGGGCGCGATCGACAGACTCGCGGTACGAGAGGCTCTGAGGAGCTGACGAGGGGAAACGGAAATGAAGACATGGCTGTCCGGATTGGGGCTCGGCGCCCTCGTGGTCGTCTCGATGGCCGCCGCCGCATGGGCCTGCACGCCGGAGTCGAACCTGCGGGCTGGGCCCGCCTCCGGGGGCCCGGCCACGGCGGTGGCGGTAACCGGTGAGCTGTTCCGCGACGGCCCCTTGACCGTCCACTGGGGCAGCCCTGACGGCCCCCTGCTGGCCACCACAAGTGGTCCCTCGTTCTCGGTGTGGGTGGACACCCCGGCCAACGCCTCGCCCGGCGTCTACTACATCGTGGGCGTCCAGCGCTGGTCCAACGGCGAGGTCCGGCAACGGACCGCCGCCCCGTTCCAGGTCACCGGGCCCGCAAGCACCGACGGCGGTACGGTCGGCGATGGTGGGCCCACGTCGGGCAACACCAGCGGCTCCACTTCGGGAGCCATCGCCGGCGGAGCCCCCGACAGTGGCCGGTCGCCCGACAACGGCGGCGGGACCCCCGACATTGGCGAGCCTGCTCGGCCTGGCACCGGGGCCCCCGTTCCGAACCTTGGCGATGCGCCTGCCCCGGCGTCCCCTGGTGAAGGGGGCTCGCCGACCGGGTCCTCGACCCCCACGCCGGAGCTTGCGCCAGCACCGACCGCCGGTGGGGCCGGAGGCGCCCCCGGAGTCGGCGCCGACTCCACTGACCAGCCCACTGCGGGTCCCATCCATCGCTCTGCGGGCGACACATCGGGCCACTCCGCTGCCAGCGAGGCCGGTACTGCGCCGGCCGTGGGCTCGGCGACCGTCGACGAGGCTGCGGGGGAGGCGGTGGGGACCGACCCTTCCGTGCCCGGCGAGGAGCTTCCCGCTGTCGTCATGCCATCACCGGCGACCGCTGCCGGTGACCTCTGGAGCGGGTTCGAGACGTCGGTTGCAACGCAGAGCCTACCCGGCGGCGAGCTCGAGCCGGCGACCCGTCCCGGCCGTACGGCGGGTACTGGCCTGCTGGCCCTCGGCGTCCTCGCCCTGGTCGGTCTCGGAACCGTGGCCGGCCTGAGCAGGAGGAAGGCGTCGGCCGCCCACCGGCTGGTGTAGCGGCTTGTCGACCCGACCGGAGAACTGCTGGCGACCGCCCGGCATCTCGGTACCCAACTTCCCAAGGAGAGCTTCACTGTGTTGTTCATGCCTACTGCTGCCCGTCGCGCTCCTGCCGGCGCGGTGCGCCAACCGGCCATCGCCGTCCTCGCCCTCCTATTGGTGGTGTCCGGTGGAGCTGTCAGCGCCGCGCCCCGCGCCGTCGACGCCGTGGCGTCGCTGACGTCGCCGGCGGCACCGCCGGCGGGCGTCACCGGTCCGCTCGGCGCAGAGCAGGTCGAGGCGGCTTACGGCAGCCTCCCGATGCGGTTCGAGGCCAACCACGGCCAGGTCGACCCCGAGGCTCGGTTCGTCCTCCGTGGTGGTGGGTCGACGGTGTACTTCACATCGACCGGGGCCGTGCTCAGCCTGTCGAAGTCGGAGGCGGAAGGGCCCGCCAACGCGTCGGCCGAGCCAGGCGCGCCCGACGTGGTGCGGATGAGCTTTGCCAGCGCCAACCCCGACCTCACCGTGGAGGGCACCGAGCGCCTGCCCGGAGTGAGCAACTACCTGCGTGGCGACAACCCCGCCGGGTGGCAGACCGACGTCCCCGGCTACGCCGGCGTCCGCTACGACGGCGTGTACCCCGGCATCGACGCGGTTTTCCACGAGGCTCCGCAAGGCCTGGAGTACGACTTCGAGGTGGCCCCCGGCGCCGACCCCGGCGCCATCGGTCTGACCTTCGACGGCGCCGGAGCGCCCACGCTCGATCCCGACGGTTCGCTCGTCCTGCATCCCGCCTCCGGCGAGCTGCGCCAGTCCGAGCCGGTGCTCTACCAGGACTTCGGTGAGGACCGGCGAGAGGTGCCCGGCGGTTTCGTGGTAGACGGCGACCGCGTCGGCTTTTGGGTCGGGGGCTACGACACCACCCGCCCGCTGGTCATCGACCCGGTCCTGGACTACTCCACGTTCCTGGGCGGGGTAGGCAACGGCGTCGCCATCGACAGCACCGGCCACGCTTACGTTACCGGGACGACCCAGGCCTTCGACTTCCCCACCCGGGACCCGCTCCAGCCGGAGCTTGCTGGCGAGGGAGACGCTTTCGTGACCAAGCTGACCCCCGACGGCTCGGCGCTGGTGTACTCCACCTACCTCGGGGGCAGCCGGGGCGACGACGCCCGGGCCATTGCTGTCGACTCTTCCGGGGCGGTGGCGCTGAGCGGCTCCACCAGCTCGACCGACTTCCCCGTAACCGCCGGCGCCTTCCAGCCGGCCTGCGGAGACAACGGCAGGTGCGATGGTGATGCGACCTTCACCAACGGCGCCAGCACCGAGGGCTCGCCGACCTACACGAGGGGTCCCGGCCAGCCCTTCTTCAACCCGAACGTCGACGTCGGGCGGACGATCACCGGTACCAACGTCCCCGCCGGCACGACCATCATCGACGTGGTCAACTTCAGCACCATCACTCTCTCCAACAACGCCACCGGCACCGGGACGGACCTCACCTACACCATCCTCGAGCGCAGCCCGGTTCCCGACGCCTTCGTTGCCAAGCTGTCACCCGGCGGGTCGGCCGTCACCTACGCCAGCTACCTGGGCGGCAGTGGGACAGACGCCGCGGCGGGCGTGGCCATCGACCCGGCCGGTCGCATCCATGTCGCCGGCTCAACCAGGTCGACAGACTTCCCTGTCAGCAAGGCCCTCCAGGCGACACCCGGCGGTGGCCAGGACGCCTTCGTGGCCAAGTTCGATCCCGACGCCTCAGGGCCGGCTTCGCTGGTGTACTCCACCTACCTGGGGGGCGACGCCAACGACGGGGCGGGAGCCAGTCAGGGCGTGGCAACCGACGACGCGGGGTCCTCCTTTGTGGTCGGTTCGACCTCCTCGACGAATTTCCCCACGAGTAGCGCCCTCCAGGCCATCCCCGGCGGCGGCCAAGACGTGTTCGTGGCCAAGATCACCGTCGACGGCTCGGCCCTCGAGTACTCCACCTACCTGGGAGGCACGGGCTCCGACACCGGAAACGGGATCGACGTCGACGCCTCAGGCGCTGCGTACATCGCCGGCGGCAGCTCCTCGACGGACTTCCCCACCACGGCCGGCGCCTTCCAGCCGACCTGCGTGGTGGCCCCGGGCGACCGCTGCAACCACGCCGTGGTGGTCAAGCTGGCGGCCGACGGCTCGGCAATCGACTACTCCAGCTACCTCGGCGGAGATGCCGCCACCGGTTTCGCCAGGGCCAACGACGTCGCCGCCGATGCCTCGGGCCGAGCCTATGTAGTGGGCCAGACCAACTCGGCCGATCTGCCGGTGAAGGAGGCCCTCCTTCCCTACGGCGGCAGCTTCGACGGCTTCGTCGCCCAGCTCGACACCACCGCTTCGGGAACGGCCTCACTGCTGTTCTCCACCCACATCGGGGGCACCGGCTTAGATCTGGCCAACGCCGTGGCCGTCGACGCCACGGGCAGCGCCGTGGTGGTCGGCAACGCCCAGTCGAGCGACTTCCCCACCGAGCAGCCGCTACGGGCAGCGTGCGCGCCTCCCGGTACGCGATGCAGGGATGGGTTCGTGGCCAGGATCTTGCCGGGGGACTCGCCGGCGCTGGTCAACGCCGTCGCACCCTCCAGCGGACTGCCCTCGGGAGGCACGCCGGTGGTGATCACGGGGAGCGACTTCACGGGCACGACCGGAGTGAGTTTCGGCGACGTGCCGGCGGCCAGCTTCACCGTCGACTCGCCCACCCAGATCACCGTCGTCACCCCGGCCCAGCCCGAGGGCATCGTCGACGTCACCGTGACCGGTCCGCGGGGCACCTCCTACGCCAACCCGTTCACACAGTTCACCGTTGGCTTCGGGGTTTGGACTCGCACCGACGACCTGGCCGCGGCACGGACCCAGCACAGCGCCACCCTGCTGTCCGGGCCCAGCTGCGGCGAGAACTGCGGCAAAGTCCTGGTGGCCGGCGGCGAAGCCCCCTTCCCCAACATCGACACGGCCGAGTTATACGATCCGGCCACCGGGAACTGGGCGCCGACCGGTTCAATGTCCCGGGGCCGCAGCCAGCACACCGCCACCCTGCTGTCCGGACCCAGCTGCGGCGAGAACTGCGGCAAGGTGCTCGTGGCCGGCGGCCGGGAGACCCTCCCAGAAGGCGACACCGGTCCTCGGGGCAGTTCGGAACTCTACGATCCCGCCACCGGGGAGTGGGAGCCGACCGGAGCGATGACGGTGCTGCCCACTCGGGAGTCGCACACGGCCACCCTGCTCGACGGTCCCAACTGCGGGGCGAATTGCGGCAAGGTGCTGGTGGTGGGCGGGCGGAGCCCGTACACCACCTCGGGCCAGCTCTACGACCCCGCCACCGGCACCTGGGCGGCGACCTCCGGCGACCTCCCGTTCCCATGGGCCAACCACACCGCCACCCTGATATCCGGGCCCAACTGCGGCGACAACTGCGGCAAGGTGATAGTGGCCGCCGGCGAGACCTCGACGGGCATCTCCATCGGCAACACCGCGGCGGCGGTGCTTTACGATCCGGTCACCGACACCTTCACGGCCACCGAATCGATGGGCGCCATCCGCGTCTTCCATAGCGCCGTGCTCCTCGAAGGGCCCAATTGCGGCGACAACTGCGGCAAGGTGATGGTTGCGGGCGGGAGCAACTTCAACTCGCTGACCTCGATCGAGCTTTTTGACCCGGTGGCCGAGACGTGGGCACTGGTCTCGGTCTTGTCCGTGCCGCGCTTCTATCACACGGCCACGGTGTTGGGCAGCGGCAAGGTCCTCCTGGCCGGAGGACAGAACGTCGACGCCCGCGGGGGGATCGTCTCGGCCGAGCTGTACGACCCCGCCACCAACGACATCGCCTTCGCCGGGCTTCTCAACGATCCCCACACCCGGGTCCACACCGCCACTCTGCTACTTGACGGGAGGGTCCTTGTGGCCGCCGGTGCCGGTCCTCCGACGGGCGGTCCCGCTGACGCCCTGAACACCGCCGAGCTCTACAACCCCACGCCGGAAATCACCGCCATCACCCCGGCCAGCGGTCCGCCCGGCGGCGCCGGCGAGGTCACCCTCACCGGCTCGGGGTTCTTCGGCGCCACCGCTGTGCTTTTCGGGGACGTGCCCGCCACCAGCTTCACCGTAGACTCGCCCACCCAGATCACCGTCGTGGTCCCGGCGCGCTCCCAGGGCGGCAGCGTGCCCATCAGCGTGGTCACCGCCGGCGGGCCGTCGATCCCGTCGTCGACAGCGGTGTTCGTGTACCTCGGGCTTCCCGGCGCCATCACCGACCTGGCTGGTGTCGCCGCGTCGCCGACCCAGGTCAACCTGAGCTTCTCGGCCCCGGCCGCCAACGGGACCGACCCCGCGCCCGCTACCGACTACGTGATCAAGCAGTCGACCACCCCCATCACCGACCAGGCCAGCTTCGACGCGGCGCCGGCACTGTGCGGCGGGGTGTGCAACTTCGGGCCCGCCGAGGTGGGCGCCACTATCACCCTGTCGGTCACCGACCTCATCCCGGGCACCACCTACTACTACGCCGTCCGGGCCGTCAGCGACGGGCGGACCGCTCCTTTGTCGAACATCGTCTCGGTGACCACGCCGACGATCCCCACCAGGGTGGACCTGGCGTTCGCCTGCCCGCCCGATGAGATCACGGATTCCGGCTTCGTCGACATCGAGGGCAACGTTCACCAACGGGCCATCGACTGCATCGCCGCCCACGGGATCACCGAGGGCGGGCCCGCCGGCCTCCCCGATGACCAGTACGGCCCTGCCCTCGACGTGCGCCGCGACAAGATGGCGTCGTTAATCGTCCGCATGATCGACGACATCGATGCGGGCCTGCTGCCCGCCGCCGACGGGTCGAACGCCTTCAACTGTGACGTCGACGCCACCAACGTGCACTTCCAGGCCATCCAGCGCTTGGCCCGGGCGGGGGTGGTGCTGGGC
>JBPCLE010000075.1:0-14289 GCA_051003575.1 Acidimicrobiales bacterium
ACGCCCGTCCAGCGGCCGGACCGGATGAGGTCGATGGCCAGGGTGCCCGTCAGCCGCTTCGACAGCAGCAACCGGTACCCGTCCGCCGCTAGCCCTTCCGCGGTCGCCGGCCACGTCTCCTCCACGAGCATGAGACCCGTGCGCCGGGCGTAATACGGGATCACCGGCTCCCAGTCGAGCCCTTCGAACACCACGAGGTCCTCCGGCGTGCTCACCCGGGCCAGCTCCCGGGCTTCCGGATAGAGCCGGTCGACGCTCGCGTGCCGGTAGGCGAGCATCGCGTACGACGGGTGCAGGAGAGCCAGGCCGGCCGTGCACATTCCGAGCAGTGCGAGCAGGAGCGCACGGATCCGCGTCCGATCTACGGCGTGCCAGGCGCGGGCGAACCCGAAGCCGGCCACGGCGGCGGGCACGGGCGTGATGGCGGCGAGGTAGTAGTCGTGGACGACGTACAGGTTCCAGAAGCACAGGATGGTGAGGCCCGGGATGGCGACGAGGGCGACCCAGAACCGGGCGTTCCTCGTGCGGAAGCCGACGAGGGCGGTGAGGGGAAGGAGCAGGGCCGGGTATCCGGTCAGCAGGGCGGTGACCCGGTTGCCGATCGTCGTGCAGCTGCCCCAGGACAGGCGCTGGTCGAGGGTGCCGAAGTTCCAGGTCGCCAACCAGGCGCTGGTCAGCCACTTGGTCGCCGGGTTGGCCGCCTTGATGGCGTCGGCGTGGGCGGTCCAGGCCAGAGCGGCCACGAACGGCACAACGACAACGACGGCCAGGACCAGGTCAAACCGGGCACGGAACCAGGACTTCCAGCCGTCGCGCTCGGCGACGGCCCGGTAGGCCAGGAGGGGCAGGACCCACAACGCCGCGGTCGTCGGCTTTACCAGCATGGCGGTGAGGCCGGCGACCAGCGAGGCCACGGCGTAGACGGCCCGCCGCCGGTCCCGCCAGAGCAGCCCGGCCCAGAGCCAGCCCAGGGCTCCGGCCACGGCGAGGTACTCGATCAGCGACGCACGCGACCACAGCAGCGAGAAGGGGCTGAAGAGGAAGGCGCCGAGGGCGACCAGCGCCGCGGTCCGGCCGCCGAGGTGGCGGACGAGCCCCCACAGCAGCAACGCAGCGAGCAGGAAACAGGCGAGTGCCGTCGTCCGCACGGCCACGTCGGGGGAGAGGCCCCATGACATGGGGGCGGCGGCCAGCGCCTGGAAGAGGGGGAACTCGAATGGCACCTCGAACGGCGCGCCGAGGACCGGCAGCTTGGGATGGAGAAGGTCCACACCCTGCTCGTGGAACAGAAGGGCCGTGTAGGCCGTCTGGGTCTGCCGGAAGGCGTGCTCCTCGACGAGGGGCTCGTCGAGCGTGGGGATCCGGACGGCGATGGCGAGGAAGAGCACCACCACGACCGCAGCCGCCTCGCGACCGCGCCTCGTCCGGCGCCGGGCTGGAGCCGACGCAGGGTCCGGGTCTGCTCGTTTGCCGGATTGCCGTACCGCCGTTTCCACCGAGGAGCGCCTTCCCGCCCCCCGGTGAGACCAGACGGGGTGTCCGCCGATCTGTCAGGGTGCTTTGATCAGGTGATCTCGAGCATGCGCTCGAGGGCCACCCGTGCGTTATCGGCGGTCTCGCCGTCGACCTTGATCTGGTTCACGACGGTGCCCTCGACCAGGTTCTCAAGGACCCACGCCAGGTGGGCGGCGTCGATGCGGAACATGGTCGAGCACGGGCAGACCAGGGGGTCGAGCGACACGACGGTGCGGTCGGGGTGCTCGCCGGCCAGCCGCTGGACCAGATGGATCTCGGTCCCGACGCCGATGACCGACCCCGCCGGCGCCGCCTCCACCGCCTTGATGATGAAGTCGGTGGAGCCGACCTGATCGGCGACCTCGATGACCTCGTGGGCGCACTCGGGGTGCACGACGACGAGCCCGTCCGGATGCCCAAGCCGGAACGCCTCCACGTGGGCCACCTTGAACCGCTGGTGGACCGAGCAATGGCCCTTCCACAGCAGCAGGGTGGCCTCCTTGACGTCGACCTCCTCCAGCCCACCCAGCTCGCGCTTGGGGTCCCACACCCGCATGTCGGCAGCGCCGAGGCCCAACTGGTACCCCGTGTTCCGGCCGAGGTGCTGGTCGGGGAAGAACAGGAGCTTGTCCCCCCGGGACAACGCCCAGGTGACAACGGCCCGGGCGTTGGACGACGTGCAGACCGCCCCACCCTTGCGGCCGACGAACGCCTTCAGGGCGGCCGAGGAGTTCATGTAGGTGATCGGGACAACGCGCTCGATGTCGGTGACGGCGGCCAGGGCGTCCCATGCCTCCTCCACCGAGTCGAGGTCGGCCATGTCGGCCATAGAGCAGCCGGCGTTGAGGTCGGGGAGGACGACGTGGCGCTCGCCGTTGGTAAGGATGTCGGCCGACTCGGCCATGAAGTGGACGCCACAGAACACGATGTACTCGGCCGTCGACCCGGCGGCCAGGCGGGACAGGCCGAAGGAGTCGCCCCGTGCGTCGGCCCAGCGCATGACCTCGTCGCGCTGGTAGTGGTGGCCGAGGATGAGCAGCCGGTCGCCGAGGGCGGCCTTGGCGGCGGCGATCCACGCCGCCAGCTCACTCTGCGTGGCCGCGGTGTACCGATCCGGGAGTGCCCCTTGAATCCGCACCTCTGACTTTGAAGCCGGCATCGATGTCCCCTTGTGTGGGAGCCCCGATTGGCCGGCGGAGGCAGCCTGGTCGCCTCACGCGGGGTTGTCGGCCTCGGAGCTTGTATGTGTCGCCGGATACCAGGCCGGCGTGAACGCCAGTCTATTCGTTCGGGGGGTCTTGTGCTCCGGCGGTCATATCTTTGAGCGCGCTCAGGATGTGCAGATGCGTTTGATCCTTCGGACGACTGGCCGCCTCCTTCATGCGGATGAGGTCGTCAAGGCTGACCACCCGCACGATCAGGCCCTCGCCCAGGTCGTACGAGGTGGCGTCGGCGTCGAGGTCGCGGAAGCCAGCGGTGCCCGACGGCGTGCCCAGGATGTCGAGGTCGCCGGCGTCGGATACGAAGGTGAACGAGTCGCCGGCGGCCAGCGTGCGGCCGTCGAGGATGAATGGCAGTTCCTCGTCGACGCCGACCACCCGGAGTCTGGCGTGGAGATCCGAAAGCGCGGCGGCGAGGCGGTTCATGTTCTCAGGCGTGCGCTCGTAACAGATGTCGATGTCGTTGGTCCCGATCGCCGCCCCCAGGAACTCACTGGCCAGTCCGCCGATGACCACGTACCCCACCTCGTGTTGGTTCAGGACCCGGAAGGCACGCGACGGATCGAAGTCCCCAGTCATGCCGGCTTCCCGACCGGAACAGCCGACCTGATCCGGCCGATGAGCCTGCCGTAGCCCGTCGCCCGTTCGAGGCGCTCGGCGGGTGAGAGGTCGAGCCACTCCTGCAATTGGCTTCGGTCGACGCCGCCGCCTCGTACCGGCCCGAGCCGGAGTTCGAAGCCACAGGCCGTGATGAGCCGTTCCAGCGTGTCGGCGCGGGGATTCTGTAGGCCTCTCTCGATGCGCGTGATGGCCGATTGCGGAACCCCGGTCCGGCGAGACAACTCGCGCTGGGAGAAGCCGGCGGCGCGCCTCGCCTGATTCACGTACGTCGCGGCGTTCATCATCACCGATGATATCGAATTCGGTGTCGGTACAATTGACCCGATGGTCCAACGTCCCCCCGCCGGCACGATCCCCGACGCCCCCGGCTCGTACCAGTTCAAGGACGCCGACGGGCGGGTCATTTACGTGGGCAAGGCTCGCAGCCTGCGGTCAAGGCTGTCGAACTACTTCGGGTCGCCGGCCACCATGGCGCCCCGCACGGCCCAGATGGTGGCCGCGGCCGAGACGGTGGAGTGGATCCAGGTCCGCAACGACGTCGAGGCCCTCATGCTCGAGTACAGCCTCATCAAGCAGCACCGGCCCCGGTTCAACATCCGCCTGCGCGACGACAAGAGCTACCCGTTCCTGGCCGTCACGACCGGCGACGACTGGCCCCGCGCCATGGTCATGCGGGGCCAGAAGCGCAAGGGCGTGACGTACTTCGGCCCGTACGGCCACGCCTACGCCATCCGCGAGACCCTCGACCTGCTCCTGCGCACCTTTCCGATCCGCACGTGCAGCGACAACAAGTTCGACAATCACCACCGCCTCGGCCGCCCGTGCCTGCTCTTCCACATCGAGAAGTGCACCGGCCCGTGCGTGGGCGAGGTGGGCCGCTCCGAGTACGACGGCCTGGTCGGCGACCTGCTCGACTTCCTCAGCGGCGAGACCCAGCCGGTCGTCCGCCGGCTGGAGCAACAGATGGCGGAGGCGGCCGACTCCCTGGAGTTCGAGCGGGCGGCCCGCTACCGGGACCGGCTGACCGCCGTCCGCAAGGCCATTGAGAAGCAGGCCGTCGTCACCGAGCGCCCCGAGGACCTCGACGTGATCGGCATCCACGGCGACGACCTCGAAGCCGCGGTCCAGGTCTTCTATGTGCGCCGGGGCCGCGTCATGGGCCGCAAGGGCTTCGTGGTCGACAAGGTGGAGGACGTGACGCCGGGCCAGCTCATCGGCCACGTGCTGGAGGGGCTTTACTACGACGCCGACGCCGCCGCGGTGCCCAAGGAGGTACTGGTCCCCGACCTGCCCGACGACCTCGATCTCTACGGCGAGTGGCTGTCGGGCCAGCGGGGGTCCACCGTCGGCATCCGGGTGCCCCAACGGGGCGACAAGCGGGCCCTCCAGGCCACCGTGACCCAGAACGCCAAGGAGGAGTTCGTCCGCCACCGGCTGAAGCGGGCGTCGGACCACAATGCCCGGGCCCGGGCCCTGAACGCGCTCCAGGAGGCCCTGGACCTGCCCGAACCGCCGCTGCGGATCGAGTGCTACGACATGAGCCACATCCAGGGGAGCGACTACGTGGGTTCGATGGTGGTGATGGAGGACGGGCTGGCCAAGAAGAGCGAGTACCGCCGGTTCAAGATCCGCGAGGTGCCGGGCAACGACGACTTCGCGGCCATGGAGGAGGTTCCCACCCGCCGGCTGACCGCGCTCCTCGCCGAGCGGGGCCAACCCGTCGGCGAGCGGTCCCGGAAGTTCAGCTACCCGCCCAACCTGTTGCTGGTCGACGGCGGGAAGGGCCAGCTCTCGGTGGCGTCCAAGGTGGTCGGCGAGCTGGGGCTCGACGGCGAGATCTCGGTGGCCTCGCTGGCCAAGCGGTTCGAGGAGGTGTTCGTCCCGGGCCAGGTCGACCCGATCCGGATCCCCCGCCAGTCCGAGGCCCTGTACCTCCTCCAACGGCTGCGCGACGAGGCCCACCGATTCGCCATCGACTACCACCGCCAGCTCCGGGGCAAGCGGATGACCGTCAGCGTGCTCGACGGCATCCCGGGCCTCGGCCCGACCCGCAAGAAGCGCCTCGTCAAGGAGCTGGGCGGGGTGGCGGCGGTGAAGGCGGCATCGCTGGACGACCTGGTGGCCCTTCCGTGGCTGCCCGAAAGGGTGGCGGTCGCGGCATACGAGAGGCTGCACTCCGCCTCATGACACCTGACGATCCCCGGCTGTTTGGTCAATCGGCGGCGACATATGAGCCCCGATTGACCAAACCGGGTGCAGACCGCGACCTGTGGGAGACCCACGCCGGCTGGTGGCAGGCCGCGTTCACCGAGGGCGCCGACGCCGAGTACACCGAGCAGATCATCCCCCTGGCCGCCGAGCACCTGGCCGGCGCGACGTCGGTGCTCGACGTGGGCACCGGCGAGGGCCAGCTGGCCCGGGTGGCCGCCGACGCCGGCGCCCGGGTGGTGGGGGTGGACCCGTCGTGGGGCCAACGGGTCGAGGCCCGCCGGCGGGCGGGGGGGCCGGCGTACGTGAAGGGCGAGGCCGTTGCGCTGCCCTTCCCCGCTGGGGCGTTCGACGCCGCGCTGGCCTGCCTGGTCTTCGAGCACATCGAGGGCGTGGACGCGGCGATCGCCGAGGTGGGCCGGGTGCTGCGCCCGGGCGGGCGGTTCCTGTTCTTCCTGAACCACCCGCTGCTACAGGTGCCCGGGTCGGGCTGGATCGACGACCACATCCTGGAGGAGCAGTACTGGCGGATCGGGCCCTATCTGGTCGAGGACATCTCGCTGGAGGAGGTCGACAAGGACGTGTTCCTGCCCTTCGTCCACCGGCCCCTCTCACGGTACGTCAACGCCATGGCCTCCGCCGGCCTGCTGGTGACCCGCATGGAGGAGCCGGCGCCGCCGCCCGGGTTCCTGGCCCGGGCCGAGGAGTACAGCGCGGCCACCACGATCCCGCGCCTGCTGCTCCTGCGAGCGGAGAAGACTGGCTCGCCCGACGGCTAGTCCAGCGATGCCGCGAGGTAGACGATGATGGTGATGGCGATGGCGATATACGCCGAGGAGAGGTAGTACCAGCGCCACATACGCCGATCGGCAGCCTGGCTATCACGCGTCTCCAGCTCCCTCTCGAGCCGGGCGACGCGCTGCTCGAGCGTCATCTGATGGAGGTACGAAGATGTCGTACCGTGCAGATATCCTGTTCTCATGTGCTTCCCCCACATCATGAAGGTGACCGAAGGGAACACTCGATGGTATCCGACCACGAGCGCCGGGAGCTGTACGACGCGCTCGAAGGGCGGTTGGGCCAGGGCCCAGCCACCACGATGATGGAACTCCTGCCCCCTGTCGGGTGGGCCGACCTTGCTCGGCAGTCGGATCTTGCCGCCCTTCGCGGCGAGATGGCCCAGATTCGGGGCGAGATGGGCGAGATCCGGGGCGAGATGGGCGAGATCCGGGGCGAAATCGCCAAGCTCAGCGCAAGGATCGACGGCCAGATTCCCCGGTACATATGGGCGAACGTGCCAATTGTGGCCAGCGTGGCCGGGCTTGTTCTGGCCGCAGCGAAGCTCACATGAGCGAGCGAAGGCGAGCGAATCAATGAGCACAGGGCCCCGCTCGGCGGGGCGGCTGCCGAAGGCGGTGGCCCGATGAGCGAGTTCCTCATCATCACCGGGGTGTCGGGCGCCGGCGGATCCACCGCCGGCGACACCTTCGAGGATCTGGGCTGGTTCGTGATCGACAACCTGCCGCCGGCGCTGATCGGCAAGGTCGTCGACCTCGTCCAGCAGCCGGGCTCCACCACCCAGCGGGTGGCGCTGGTCGTGCGCACCGAGCACTACCTGGAGGAGCTGGCCACCGCCCTCCACCAGCTGCGCGAGGGCCAGGCCCGGGTGCGGGTCCTCTTCCTCGAGGCGTCCGACGAGGTGCTCGTCCGCCGGTACGAGAACACCCGCCGGCGTCACCCGATGTCGGGAGCCGACCGGGTGTCGGAGGCCATCGAGCGGGAGCGGGCCCTGCTAGAGGGGGTCAAGTCCGAGGCCGACGTGGTCGTCGACACCAGCGACCTCAACGTCCACCAGCTCCGCGACCGGCTGCTCGAACTGTTCGCACGGGAGACCGAGGCGCCCCTGCAGACCAATGTCATCTCCTTCGGGTACAAGCACGGCCTGCCGCTCGACGTGGACCTGGTCTTCGACTGCCGCTTCCTTCCGAACCCCCACTGGGTCGACGATCTCCGGCCCCTGACCGGCCTCGACGAGCCGGTCCAGCGCTACGTGGCGTCCCAGCCGGCCACCGGTGAGTTCCTCCGCCGCCTCGACAACCTGCTCGAGCTGATGCTGCCGGCATTCGTGAAGGAGGGGAAGTCCTACCTGTCCATCGGCGTCGGCTGCACCGGGGGCACCCACCGCTCGGTGTACCTGGCCGAGGAGCTGGGCGTCATCCTGCGCAACCGCGGCTTCAGCCCTACCGTCAAGCATCGCGACCTCGGGAAATAGCGGGTGACACGGGTTGTCGCCCTGGGAGGCGGGCACGGGTTGGCGGCCAGCCTGGCCGCGGTGCGGCGGTACGCGGACGACATCTGCGCCATCGTGTCTGTGGCCGACGACGGCGGTTCCAGCGGGCGGCTCCGGGCGCTCGGCATCCCGCCCCCGGGCGACCTGCGCAAGTGCCTCGTGGCCCTGGCCGACCCGGCGTCGGTGTGGACCGCCGCCTTCGAGCACCGCTTCGACGCCGGCGACCTGGAGGGCCACGCGTTCGGGAACCTGGTGATCGCCGGCCTGGCCGCGTCCACCGGGAACTTCGAGGTCGCCCTGGCCGAGGCCGGTCGCACGCTGGGGGCGGTGGGCCGGGTGGTGCCGGCCACGGTCGAGCCGGTCGTGCTCAAGGCGGTGGTGCGGGGCGCCGGCGGCCAAGAGGGAGACTCCATCACCGGCCAGGTCGCCGTCGCCAGCTCGGAGGGCATCACCGGCGTGTCGCTCGTCCCGGCCGACGCGGACGCCCCGGCGGCCGCCATCGAGGCCCTGGCGTCGGCCGATCAGGTGGTGATCGGGCCGGGGTCGCTGTTCACCAGCGTGCTGGCCGTGGTGGCCGTGCCGGCCGTCCGCGACGCCCTCGCCACCACTCCGGGCCGGAAGGTCTACGTGTGCAACCTCCGACCCCAGCTCCCGGAGACCGCGGGGTACGACGTGGCCGCCCACCTGCACGCGCTCCGGGCCCACGGATTGGACATCGACGTGGTCCTGTGCCACCCCGACTCGCTTCCCCTGGGCCTCCTCGACGTAGAGTGCGTGCAGCGGCCGGTGGCCCGCCCCGATGGGACGGGTCACGACCCTGCGCTCCTAGCGGCCGCGCTCGAGAAGTTGCTCGCCTAAGAATCCATCAGTACAGACCGGTCAGGGAAAGAACCACCTCAAGGGGGACCCGTATGGCAGTGCGTGTCGGCATCAACGGCTTCGGTCGTATCGGTCGGATTTTCTTCCGGGCTGCGCACCAGCGAGGTGACGTGGAGGTCGTGGCCATCAACGACCTGACGTCGCCGTCGATCAACGCGCACCTGCTCAAGTACGACTCGACGCACGGCCGCTTCGGTGAGTCGGTCGAGGTCACCGACGACGGGTTCCAGGTCGGCAACCGGCTGGTCAAGGTGTTCAGCGAGGCCGACCCCAAGTCGCTGCCGTGGGGCGACGTGGGCGTCGACGTTGTGGTCGAGTCCACCGGGTTCTTCACCGATGGCCAGAAGGCGGCCGCCCACATCGAGGCCGGCGCCCCCCGGGTGATCATCTCCGCCCCGGCTACCAACGTCGACGCCACCTTCGTGGTCGGCGTGAACGACGACACCTTCGACCCGGCCAAGCACAAGGTCATGTCCAACGCCTCGTGCACCACGAACTGTTTCGTGCCCATGGTGAAGGTGCTCGACGAGGCCTTCGGGGTCGAGAAGGGCCTGATGACCACGGTCCACGCCTACACCAACGACCAGGCCCTGCTCGACGTGGTCAACAAGAGCGGCGACCTCCGGCGCATGCGCGCCTCGGCGCAGAACATCGTTCCCAACTCCACCGGGGCGGCCCGGGCCACCTCGCTGGTGCTCGAGGCGATGAAGGGCAAGCTCGACGGGACCGCCCTCCGGGTGCCGGTCCAGGACGGTTCGATCACCGACTTCACCGCCATCCTTGGCCGCGACGTCACCGTCGAAGAGGTCAACGAGGCATACAAGGCGGCGGCGGCCAGCGGTCCGCTCTCCAAGGTGCTCGTCTACACCGAGGACCCGATCGTGTCGTCCGACATCGTCGGCTCGCCGGCGTCGTGCACCTTCAGCCCCGGCTCCACCATGGCCATGGGCAGCCTGGTCAAGGTCATGGGCTGGTACGACAACGAGTGGGGCTACTCCAACCGCCTCGTCGACCTGGCCCAGATCGTCGGCGCGGCGAACCAGTAGGCGGTGTCTCTCCCTGTTCTCGAGGACTTGCCCGACCCGTCGGGCAAGCGTGTCCTGCTGCGCGCCGACTTCAACGTCCCGATCACCAACGGACGGATCGATGACGACCTGCGCATCACCGCCGCGCTGCCCACCATCGAGTGGCTCCAGGGCCGCGGGGCGAGCATCACCGCCTGTAGCCACCTGGGCCGGCCCAAGGGCACACCTGATCCTCAGTACTCGATGGCCCCGGTGCGGGAGCGGCTCGCCGCTCTCGCACCGGGCGTCGAGCTCATGGACAATCTCCGCTTCGACCCGGGCGAGGAGGCCAACGACGAGGCGTTCGTCGACCGCCTGGTCGACGGTTTCGATCTCTACGTCAACGACGCGTTCGGTGCCTGCCACCGGGCGCACGCCTCGGTTGTCGGTCCACCCTCCCGGCTGCCCAGCGCCGCCGGCCGCCTGCTGGCCAAGGAGGTCGAGGTGCTCGGCGGCCTCCTCCGGCGGCCACGCCACCCCTTCATCGCCATCCTGGGCGGGTCCAAGGTCAGCTCGAAGATGGGGGTGATCGACGCGCTGGTGGACAAGGTCGACCACCTGGCCATCGGCGGGGCGATGTGCTTCACGTTCATGCTGGCCCAGGGCTTCTCGGTGGGCGATTCCCTGGTGGAGCCGGACTGGGTCGATGCGTGCAAGCGTTTCCTGGACGGGCCGAACAAGCACAAGCTGCTCATCCCCACCGACATCGTCGCCATGGGCCCGGGCGAGAAGGTCAAGGTCTTTGTCGGCGACATCCCCCCGGGCTGGAAGGGCCTCGACATCGGGCCCGCCAGCACGCTGAAGTTCATCGCCCCCCTTGAGCACGCCGGCACCATCCTGTGGAACGGGCCCATGGGGATGTTCGAGGATCCCCGCTTCCAGGAGGGCACGGTCGACGTGGCCGAGGCGGTGGCCGACTCCCACGGCTTCACCGTCGTGGGCGGGGGCGACAGCGCGGCGGCAGTTGCCAAGTTCGGCCTCGACCTCCGTATCGACCACGTCTCCACCGGGGGAGGGGCGTCGCTGGAGCTGATCGAGCAGGGCGACCTTCCCGGTCTGGCGGCGCTCCGAGGTGACTACCGGCCGCCCGGCCGAGGAGGCCATGATGCCCGGAACTGAGTTTGATGGCGGCTCTCCGCCGACTGGGAGGCGGCCGCTCATCAGCGGCAACTGGAAGTTGCACCACAACCACCTGGAGGCCATCCAGGTGGTGCAGAAGCTGTCCTACCGGCTGAGGTCGGACGACTACGAGGCCGTCGATGTCTCCGTCCACCCCGCCTTCACCGCCCTGCGCTCCATCCAGCTCCTGATCGACGACCAGCGCATTCCCGTCGCCCTCGGCGCCCAGAACTGCTACTGGGAGGAGAAGGGGGCCTTTACCGGCGAGGTCAGCGTGCCCATGCTGGCCAAGCTCGACGTGGTCTATGTGATCGTCGGCCACTCGGAGCGCCGGGAGATCTTCGGTGAGACCGACGCCGTGGTGCGGCGCAAGCTCGACGCGGTGATCGCCGGCGGCATGACGCCCATCGTGTGCGTGGGCGAGACGCTCGAGGAGCGGGAGGCCGGCGGGGCCGACGCCAAGGTCACCGGCCAGGTCCAGGCGGCCCTCGCCGGGCTGCCCGAGGAGCAGGTGGCGGGCCTGGTCATCGCCTACGAGCCCATCTGGGCCATCGGTACCGGCCGCACGGCCACGCCCGACGACGCCCAGGCCATGATCGGCACCATCCGCCGGGTGGCCGCCGGCGTGTGCGGGGAGGAGACGGCGGCCCGGGTGCGGATCCAGTACGGCGGGTCGGTCAAACCGACGAACATCGCCGAGCTGATGGCCCAGCCCGACATCGACGGCGCCCTGGTCGGCGGGGCCAGCCTCGACCCCGATGAGTTCGCCCGAATCGTGCGGTACCGGCTGGGCGGGTAGGCTCCCTCCCTTATGTTGACGGCGATCATCACGATCATCCACGTCCTGGTCTCCCTCTCGCTCGTCCTGCTCGTGCTCCTGCACAGCGGGCGGGGCGGCGGCCTCTCCGACATGTTCGGCGGCGGCATGGGTTCGGCGTCGTCGGGTTCCACGGTCGTCGAGAAGAACCTCGACCGCATCACGGTCTCCATCGCGGTGGTGTTCGCGTTCACCACGATCATCCTCGCCATCCGCCTCCAGGCCAGCTAGCGACTCAACCCATGCGGTCGCGGCTGGGAGTGGCAGGCGCGGCACTTCTGTCGCTCCTCGCCGCCTGCACGGGCCGCGAGCCGACCGCGGTCATGCGGGGCCCCGACGAGCCGCTGCCGGGCGTGCTGCGGGTGGGGATCGAGCGACCGCAGTCACTCGACCCTGCCCAGGCCCGCACACCCGGTGAGCTGCTGGTGGCGGACCAGCTCTTCGACGCGCTGACCGCCTATGACCCCGAGACCCTCGCCGTCGTCCCCTCACTCGCCATCCGCTGGACGGCCACCGCCGACCAGCGCAAGTGGGACTTCACCCTCCGCCCGGGCGCCACGTTCGCCAACTTCCGGGCCATCACCTCGGCGGATGTGAAGTACAGCCTGGAGCGCATCGCCAAGAAGGGCTCGTCGTCTCCGGCCGCATCCCAGCTCGACACGGTCGTCGGCTTCCGGGCCCTGAACATCGAGGGCAAGGGTGAGACGTTGTCCGGGGTGACCACGCCCGCCCCCGACGTGGTCCGCATCGAGCTCGACCAGCCGCTGTCGTCCCTGCCCGCCGTGCTCGGCCACCCCACCTTCGCCATTGTGCCCCGGGAGTCGGTGGAGTCGGCAACGCCCGGTTTTGCCGTCCAGCCCGTCGGGAGCGGGCCGTTCACGATCCAGAGCCGCAACGACGACCTCCTCCACCTCGTCCCGGCCCCCGGTACCGCCAACCTGGCGCTCCGGGCCGTCGACATCCACCTCGAGTCCGACGCCGGCGCCTCCTACGAGGATTTCCTGGCCGGGCGCCTCGACTGGACCTCGGTGCCACCGGACCGGGTGGAGCAGGCGGCCGAGCGCCAGGGCGGGTCGGGGTCGAGGCCGTACCTCGGCGAGCTCTTCTACGGCTTCAACCTCAAGAACCCCAAGTTCGCCGACGTGCGCTTCCGCCAGGCCATCGTGGCCGCCATCGACCGTGAGGCGATCGTCCGGGTGGTCTACGGCCCGTCGGCCAGGGTCCTCAACGGGCTGATCCCCGAGGGCGTGCCCGGGGCCCAGGCCGACGCCTGCGGCGATCGCTGCACCCGGAACCCCGAGCGGGCCCGGGCCCTGCTGGCGGCGGCGTTCGCCGGCAAGCCGGTGCCCGAGGTCCAGATCGACTTCGACGACGACGGTACCCAGCGGGCCGTGGCCCAGGCCATCCAGGCCAACCTCCAGGAAGTGGGCATCCCGGCGGCCCTGCGCCCGCACACCTATGCCGACTACCTGCGCTTCGCCGTCAGCGGTCAGCAGGAGCTGTTCCGGCTGGGCTGGATCGGCGCCTACCCGAGGGCGGACGCCTTCCTGACGCCGCTCTTCCTGACCGGCTCGCGGGACAACATCACCGGCTTCACCAACACTCCTGTCGACAACACCCTGAAGAACGGCCGGGCCGAAGCCGACGAGGTCAAGCGCATCGGCGCCTACCAGTCCGCCGAGAGCCTTGTGCTCGACCAGATGCCGATCGTGCCCCTCGCCCAGTTCCAGTTCCAGTCGGTCTCCTCGGCCCGTGTGAGCGGTCTGGTCGTGTCCGGCCTCGGGACCTTCGACGCCACCAAGTTCTGGGTGGGCGCCGGCGGTTAGCCGTCGCCAGGATGTCGTACAGTGGGACTCCGGTCACGTCGGAGTGGCGGAATAGGTAGACGCGCCAGGTTGAGGGCCTGGTGCCCGAATAGGGCGTAGGGGTTCAAGTCCCCTCTCCGACACGTACTTCAACCCCACGGGGTAGCGCCTCGACGGCAACCCGCCCGTCGGGGTGGTAGGTGAGGCTCACGCCGAGTTCTCCGTACAGGTCCGCCTTGTCGGCCGGGTCGGCATCGGCCAGGACGCCGACGATGTCCCTCAGGGCGGCGACCAGGGCCTTCACCTGGGGCTTCGTCAGTGTGCCGCCCGGGACGTTGCGGCCGAGGAGGGCTTCGAGGCTCTTCCGCTCCCGTTGGACCTCGGCGATCCACCCGGCGATCGGGACGACCTCACCCTCGACGTGTTCGAGTGCCTCTCGGAAGCGGGCCAGCCGCCGGGTCGCACTCGAGGATCTTGGTTTCGAGGTCGGCTTGGCGGGCCTCGTAGTCCGGGTCGGGCTCAGCGGCACCAGCCAGGACCTCGCAGGTATGGTCGAGGTGCCCGGCGTCGAACAGCCCGGCCAGCCAGCCGTCGAGGCCGGGGACCACGGCGTCCTCCTTGACATACACGGACTTCGGGTGCTGGTTGGGATCGATCCCATAGTCGTCAGCGAACTTGCAGCGGTAGTACGGGCGCCCGTGGTTCCACTGCCCCCTCATCCGCCGCCCGCACAGGCCGCAGCGCATCATGC
>JBPCLE010000076.1:0-16010 GCA_051003575.1 Acidimicrobiales bacterium
CCCCTCCCCTCTCCAGACGACCCCTCCCCATCCCCCCCCCCCCCCCCCCCCCCCCCCCCCCCCCAACCTCGTCCTTCCCCCGGTGTTGCGCATCGGCATGCTGTCGAACACTCACTGGCCCCGGGCGTTCCACGAGCACTTCCTCGAGCGTGACGGGCTAGTGGAGCTGATCGACGCCCGGCTCTACACCAGTGAGATGCCGTTCCAGAAGCCGCACCCCTCCGCATTCCTGACCGCGGCCAAGGCCCTCGGGGTCGAGCCGGCTCGGACGGTGTTCGTCGGCGACCGCCCGTGGGACGACATCTCCGGCGCCCGGTCCGCCGGCATGCGCACCGTGCTCCGGCCGAACCCGGTGGCGCCGCCGATCGCCGGCATCGAGCCCGACGCCTCCATCAGCCGGCTGGCGGAGCTAGTCCCTTTGCTTCGAGGCTGGTGAGGCGCTCGGCCACGTCGGCCGCGTCCTCCGTCATCCCCAACTGCCGGAACAGGGTCTCGGCCCGGCGGAATGCATCGCCGGCTTCGGCTGGGCGGCCCTGGGCCAGGGAAACCTGGCCGACCCCACGGCTGGCATATGCCTCGCCCAAGCGGTCGCCCAGGTCGGTGGCGATGGCCAGGGCCTGGCGGTAGGCGTCGTCGGCCTCGTCGTAGCGGTCCCGCAGCATGCTCGTGTCGGCCAGGCCGCGGAGGCTGTTGGCCTCGCCCATGCGGTCGCCCAGGTCGGTGGAAATGGCCAGCGCCCGGCGGTAGGCGTCGTCGGCCTCGTCGTAGCTTCCGAAGCCCGTCTCGATCCCCCCGAGGCGCAGCAGGATCTGCAGGCGCAAGCCGGCGTCGCCGGCCGGTACCTCGTCGAGCAGGTGGTGCAGGACCCGTTGGGTCACCCGCCGCGGCCGCTCGTCGCTCGACCCATCGAAGACCAGCCCGGACACGGCCTCGTCGATGGCCTCGGCGTCGCCCCGAAGCCGGTAGAGGCCCGACCGCCACGACCACACGTCGGACGCCGAGCGGATCAGCTCGCGCAGGGCCCACCGGGCGCACACGAAGACCAGCGGGACCGGGCAGGCGGCGGGGAGCGCAACCCGGTCCAGGTTCAGCTGGCCAAGGGCCAAGCTGCGCTTCTCACCCTTGGGATCGAGCAGTTCCTCCACCCCGGTGACGAGCAGGGAGCGTGCCCCGGCCGCACCCCGGATGGCGACCAGCAGGTCGTCGTCGCCGGCCGTGAGGCGTAGGACCCCCACACCCTCCTCGCCGACCGCCGCGGCCAACGCATGACGGGCGCTGTCGGCCAGGCGGGGTTGGTTGGTCACCACGAACCCGAGGGTGAAGCCCGTGGCCAGCTTGGCCATGGTGGTCAGTGACCGAAGCTCGAGCTCGTTTTCCCGGCCGACGTCGGTGACGGCGGTCACGGCAGGGCGAGCACTGAGCGCTCGAGGATGGGGTTCCAGTCGTACCAACGCTGGTCACCCACCACGTAGGCGAACACGTACTGGTCGCGAAGAAGGTCGAAGAAGCAGTCGAGCTGGGCGTCGTCGTCCGGGCGTCTCCCTGTGGCGTGGACCAGCTTCACCACCTCGCGCTCTTCGGACTTGAGCGGGTCGAGGTACTTGGCGGCCAGTTTGCCGGCCATCCGCCCGACGTGGTCGGCGGGCAGCGGCGCCACCAGGCCGCTGGTCTCGATGGCGGTGCGCATGAGGCTGAACAGGCTGCGGAAGTGGCCGCCCGACAGGTGCAGGAGATCGTCGAGCGCGCCGGCCGGGGCGAACACCTGGCCGGCGCTGGTGCCGCAGCCGGCCATGCGGGCCTTCACGACATCGCGCATGCACGCACGCGCCCGGTCGCGCACGTTGGGGTCGGTCGAGGTCAGCGGGAGGAGCGGCAGCCCGAGCAGCTCGCCGTACTCATTCTCCAGCCGGGGCAGCGCCCGGCTGGATGCGTACTCGATGGGAGCGGTGTAGACGACCGGGCAGTCCAGCGCCTTCAGCGTGCCCCGGCCGTCCCAGAAGAGCCGGGTGTGCTGGTCCGCATCGGAGGACACCCGGTCGAGCTGGTCGACGATCACCAGCAGCCCCGCATACCCGCGGCCGGCTAGCTTCCCGAGCAGCGCAGGGAGCAGCTCCTCGTTCACCGCGTCGAACAGCGCCGGCAGCCGCCCTTCGAGGAGCCGCCGCACCTGCCGGCGGACGGAAGGCTGGCGCTTCAACGTGGTCGACAGCTCGGCGACGCCGAACGGGTCGCCGATCTTCACCTCCACGCCGGCGTCGACGACGCCGCCCAGCGCCTCCGTGGTCGAATCCCGAAAGGCCTTGAACCGCCCACCCGGCTTGAGGTCGATGCCCTCGCGCTCGCGGGCGTCGGTTATGAGCTGGCGGACGACGGCCAGGATGAGGTCGGTGGGGTCGACGTCGTCGAGGTCCATCACGTCGTCGGCGTCGAGGAAGCTCACGAACCAGCGCGCGCCTTCCCGACCGCTCTCGAGCAACTGCTTGACCCGCTTGAGCTCAGTGGTCTTGCCGCCGCCGCCGTGGCCGGTGAAGAGGCGGTGGATGGGCCGTCCCCGCATGAGCGTGACGCTGTTGACGAGCTGGCGCTTGACGTCGCGAGGCCAAGCTCGGCCTGCCAGTCGACGTATGCCGGGCTGTCGGCCTCCAGTGGGACGGCAGGGTCGAACCGCTCGTACAGGCAGGCGAAGTCGACCACCCGTCCAGCGTACGGCGTCACCCGACCGTGATCGTGCCCTTCATGCCGTAGGCCCAGTGGCCGGGCAGGTGGCAGCCGAAGAGCAGGCGGCCGCCGGCCGGCCCGAAGCGGTAGGTGGTGACCGCGGTGGCGCCGGGCGCCACCGACACCTCGCCGGGCCGGTCGCCGTGATGCGCTTCGGTGCCCGCCTCGTGGAGGTCCTGGACCGACTGGTCGCCCACGATGAGCTCGTGGGGGATCGGGTCGGTGTTGCGGAGCACGAAGCGGACGGTTTCGCCGGGGCGGACGTGCAGCTCGTCGAGGGAGAACGTCGAGTGGTGCACGGTCACCTCGACGGTCCGCTCGGCGCCCTGACCGCCGGCGCAGCCCGTGAGGGCCAGGGCGGCGGCCACGCCGAGCGCCGCCGCCACCGGCCTCACCGCCGGCGGGCGGTCGACAGCACCCCGGCGACCGCCGCGGCCAGCACGACGGCGCCGGCCACCGTCCACGGGACCAACGACGAGCCGCCACCACGTGTCAAGGCGAGCGGCGCCGGCGCCGGCTGGCCGACCTCGAACCCGGCGGCCACCGGCGACGGCTGGCCGGCGCCGGTGGCGTCGACGGCGAGGTCGTAGGTGAGCTGCGCCGGCAGCGCGTCGACCTTGAGGTAGCTCAACCACATCGACGCCGGCAGCCAGTCCATGCCCTTGTCGGTGCGCAGGTCGGCGAGCAGACGGTTACTCGCCGGCCCCGACCGGTCGAGCACCAGGCCGGGCGCGGTGTCGCCGGGCAGCAGCGTGGGCCGGCGGTCGGTGAGCAGGAACACGTCGGCGTTGATGCGCTCCGCCGCCTTCAGGCCCACGCCGAGGATCCGCAGCGGCACCCACGGCTGGGGCGTGGGGATGGTGATGTGCACCGGCGTGCCGTCGCCGACGGCGACTCCCTTGGCCTTGGCCGTGTCGCCGTCGAACCGGGCGGCGAGGAAGATCGGGCTCCGCCGGGCGTAGAAGTCGAGCACCTCCGGCGTATCGGGGGTGAGCAGGAAGCCGTTCTTGGTCGCCCACTCCCCTACCGCCTGGCCGCCGCCCTTGAGCACGGTGATGTCGAGGGCGTCGATGCGCGTCTCGAGCAGGACCTCGGCATCGGCCGCGAGCGACGCGGCGCCGGCGTTGGCCGCCGACCGGGCGAACTCGAGCTGCGGCGTCACTTCGCGTACGAGGCGCTGCAGGGTCCAGTCGCCACCCCGCTCGACGCTCGTCGGGATGTCGGGCAGGGGGATGATCGAGCCGAACTCGCCGCCGGCGCCGGCGAACTTGAACGCGGTCACATAGTGCTCGACCCCGTCGTGCCACGCCGCGAGCGTGGTGGTCCTGACCAGGTTGACCGAGCCGTTCCGCCCGATCAGCCCGCCGCACGCAAGGGCCGGGCCGGCGCCGACGACAGTGGCCATCAGTCCGATAACGATCGCCAGCAGGGCCTTGCGCATTCGTCCACCTCCGAGGATCAGGTGGAAATGGGACGACGGCTACGGGCCTTCCAGTTCCGGGAATCGCACCTTTCTGCGGTTGTGCACCATGAACAGGACGAGGCCGCCGCCGATTATCAGGGCGGTGACGACGGCCAGCACGGCGACGCCCATGCCGCCGGCGCGCGGGATCTCCGGTGGCGCCGGCCCCAGGACGACGGTGACGTGGCCCTCGATGTGGGCGCCGGCGGCGTCGCCGAAGGGGAACGTGCGGCACGTCGCCCGGCAGCGGACGACCACCGTCCTGCCGGTCTCGGTGACGACGATCAGGTCGTTCTCGTCGATGCGCACCTGGCTGAACAGCTCCGGAGTGACGCGCCAGATGGCGTCGGTGCCCTCGGTGGGCGAGCCCGGCGAGCGACGGTCGGCGACGTACGCGGTGCCGCCCCGCCCGATGAAGCCGGGCGGCGTGAAGCCCACGCTCTCGGCGCCGATGTCGGGGCCGGCGGGAAGCTCGGGGCGGATGAGCACGCCACTGGTGCCGTCGAAGCGGATGAAGATCACGTCGCCGGTGTTCTCGTCGGCCGCGATGAGGTCGCCGCCGTGCTCACCGAACAGTTGGGGCGCCACCTCCATGCCGCCCTCGATCAGAGGGGCGTTCTCGGTCAGGGTGCGGAGCCGGCCGCGGCAGTCGATGGAGAACAGCGTGGTGCGGTCGCCCCGCCTGCCGGCGACGAGAAGCTGGTTGCCAAAACGGCCGGTGGTATCGAAGGCGATCCCCGTGAGCAGGTCGACGGGCGGGGTCTCCACGAAGCGAGACGCGGCGCCGTCGAACGTCACCCGCACGATGGCCTGCGGCGGCGTGCCCAGCTCCAGCGCGTAGATCTCGCCGGCCTCGAATCGGCAGCCGGCGCCGGCCACGTCGAGGCCGGGCGCCATGGCGATGTAGGACTCCGGGCCGGGGTCGGTGGCGTAGGTGCCGAACGGCACCGTCGAGCCGTTCGCCGGGTCGACGAGGTGGAGCCGGCCGGCGGCGGCGGCCACCAGCGTGCCGTCGGGCCGGGGACCGACAACGTCGACCACGCCGGCCAGCGACACCCAGCGCTCCCAGTTCGGCGGGACCGGCTCGGTGGTGGGCGTGGCCTGGAAGAACAGGCCGAAGACGAGGAGCAGGGCGGCGTTCAGGGGAGGGAGCGGGCGCCGATGGTGTCCTTCCACACCGGGTCGTAGCCGGCGGCCCGGAGGGCGGCGGCGACCTCGGCCGGCGACCGGATGTCGCTGACCTCGAACTGCGGCTCGGCCGCGCCGGGATCGGCGTAGCCGCCGGGCTCGGTGTGGGAGCCAGCCGACATCTGGGTCACACCGAGCTTGAACGCGGCGTCGCGGAACGCCGGCGACTCCCTGGTCGACAGCGTGATGCCGACATCGGGCAGCGACAGGCGGAGGGCGCAGAGGACCTGGACGTACTCGCGATCGGTGACGGGCCGCTCGGGCTGGAAGCCCCCGGCCGCCGGCCTCATCCTCGGGAGGGAGACGGCCACCTCGCACCGCCACCACCGCCGCAGCAGGACCGAGGCGTGGGCGGCGAGGGCGATCACGTCGGACCGCCAGTCGGGTTCGAGGCCGAGCAGGGCACCCAGCGACAGGGCCCGCATTCCGGCCTCCGCGGCGCGGTCGGGGGCGGCCAGGCGCCAGTCGTAGTTGCGCTTCTTGCCCTTCAGGTGGACCGCGGCGTAGGTGTCGCGGTCGTAGACCTCCTGGTAGACGACGAGGCCCTCACAGCCCGCCTCGACCAGCCGGCGGTAGGTGGCGGTGTCCCAGACCTGGGTCTCCAGCGAGAGGGAGGGGACGCTGGGGGCCAGGGCGGCCACGCACTCGACGAGGTAGTCCTTGGAGACGATGCGGGCGTGCTCGCCGGCGACGAGCAGGAGGTGCCGGAAGCCGCGGTCGGTCAGCGTGCGGGCCTCGGCGGCCACCTCGGCCGGCGCCAGGGTGCGGCGGGCGATCTCGTTGCCGGCCGAGAACCCGCAGTACGTGCAGGTGGAGACGCACTCGTTCGACAGGTAGAGGGGGGCGAACAGGCGCACGACCCGGCCGAACCGGCGCACCGACGCCCGGTGGGCGAGCGCGGCCATCTCCTCGAGCCGGGGGGCCGCCGCCGGCGACAGCAGGGCGCCCAGGTCGCCCAGCGACCGGCGCCGCGCCCGGAGGGCACGGTCGACGTCGGCCGGGGTGGCGTGCACGGCCAGCGCCCGGGCCGCCGAGAGGTCGGTGGCGAGGAAGTCGGCGGCGGCGGTGTGCTCGGGGACGCCGGCGGGCCGGGACTCCAGGCTGACGGGCGTCAGCGTCATGTGAGGAAGCCGGTGAGCGGCGATGACGCCGCCGCCGCCCGGCCCACGCCGGCCAGCCCGGCCAGGAACGCCTGGCGGCCGGCGATCGTGGCCATGCGGAAGGCGTCGGCCATGGCCGCCGGGTCGCCGGCCGTGCCGATGGCGGTGTTGACCAGCACCGCCCCCGCCCCCATCTCCATGGCCTCCGCGGCCTGGGATGGCGCACCGATGCCGGCGTCGACCACCACGGGCACGAGGCTCTGCTCGATGATGATCTCCAGCGCCGCCTTGGTCCGCAGGCCCTGGTTGGAGCCGATCCACGAGCCCAGCGGCATGACGGTGGCGCAGCCCACCTCTTCCAGGCGCTTGCACAGGACGGGGTCGGCGTTCACGTAGGGAAGGACGGTGAATCCCTCGCCGCAGAGGATCTCGGCCGCCTTCAACGTCTCCACCCCGTCGGGCAGCAGGTACCGGGGCTCGGGTGTGATCTCGAGCTTGATCCAGGTGGGGTAGCCCCCGCTGCGGGCCAGGCGGGCCAGGCGCACGGCCTCCTCGGCGTCGTCGGCCCCGCTCGTGTTGGTGAGGAGCAGGACGCGCTCGGGGTCGACCGCGTCGAGGATGTCCTCCTCCGCGGTCCGGTCGATCCGGCGCAGGGCGACGGTGACCATGCCGGTGGCCGAGGCCACGATCGCGGCCTCGAGGGAGGCGTTGGAGGGGAACTTCCCGGTGCCGAGGAACAGGCGGCTCCCGAACTCCCGGCCGGCGATCACGAGGGGGTCATGCATCCCGACCTACCTTACGTGCCAACCTTTGCGTGGATGCGCTACTGGACCGTCAGCGAGGCTCGGGACTACCTCCCCCGCGTGAGGGAGCTGGCCGAGTGCATCCGTCACGCGGCACGGCTGCGCAAGGGCGAGGCCGGGTCGACCAACGGGAACCGGGCGCCGATCCGCGACGCCCAGGAGGCCCTGGAGGAGCTCCAGGCCGGCGATATCGTCTTCCGCGATGCCATGACCGGCCTTCTCGACTTCCACGCCAGGGGCGCCGACGGGGTCGTGTACCTCCTGTGCTGGCGGCTCGACGAGGACGACCTCGGTTTCTGGCACCTCCCGTCGGAGGGCTTCCCTGGCCGCAAGCCCCTGCCCAGGGACCCCGAGTGAAGACCAGGACCCTTCTCATCCTGGCGGCCGTCGCCGGCATGGCCATCCTGATCGCGTTCACGCTCCAGGTCACCCTCGCAGCCAGGTAGACGCCGCCGGCGCCCTGACGGCCAACCGGCGCGTCGCCGGTAGGCTCGGGCCATGGCCGAGGAGTTCGACCTTGTCGTGATCGGTGGGGGCCCGGGCGGGTACGCGGCCGCCCTGTACGCAGCCGGCGCCGGCATGTCGGTGGCGGTGGTCGAGAAGGACAAGGTGGGCGGCACCTGCCTGCACCGGGGCTGCATCCCGGCCAAGCACTACCTGGAGACGGCATCGGTGTTCCGCACCGTGGCCGGCGCCAAGGAGTTCGGCGTGCAGGCCGACCAGCCCACCTTGGACCTCGGGGTCTCCCGCGACCGGAAGCAGAAGGTCGTCGACCAGCTCTGGAATGGTCTCCAGGGCCTCATGCGCAAGCGCAAGATCAAGATCGTCGCCGGCACCGGGACGCTGGCGCCGGGCGGCGGGGCGCACGGCGCCGGCCACCTGGTCACCGTCGACGACGGTACCGAGCTGCGGGGCGCCCACGTGGTCCTGGCCACCGGGTCGGTACCCCGCACCATCGGCGGCTTCGAGCCTGACGGGGAGACCATCCTCACCTCCGACCACGTGCTCGAGCTCGACAAGCTGCCGGCGTCGGCGGCGGTCATCGGCGGCGGGGCCATCGGCTGCGAGTTCGCGTCGATGCTGAGCGACCTGGGCTGCGAGGTCACCCTCCTCGAAGCCCTGCCCAAGCTCCTGCCCGGCTGCGACACGGATGTGGTCGAGGTCGTGGTCCGCTCGTTCAAGAAGCGGGGCATGACCGTGCGCACCGGGGTGACGGTGGAGGGCCACGAGCGGTCGAACGGCCAGGTGAAGGTGCGCCTCGCCGACGGCGAGTCGGTCACCGTCGACACCGTGGTCGTGTCCGTGGGCCGGCGCCCGCTCACCGACGGCCTGGGCCTCGACGCCACCGCGGTGGCGGTCGACGAGCGGGGGTTCATCAACGTCGACAGCCACCAGCGCACGGCCGAGCAGGGCGTCTACGCGGTGGGCGACGTGGTCGCCACCCCCCAGCTCGCCCACGTCGGCTTCGCCGAGGCCATCGTCGCCGTGCGCGACATGCGGGGCGAGGATCTGGCGCCGGTCGATTACGGCAAGGTCCCCTGGTGCATCTACTGCCATCCCGAGGTCGCGTTCGCGGGCATGACCGAGCAGGCGGCGCGCGACGCCGGCCACGACGTCGTCGTCTCGAAGCACTCCTTCGGCGCCAACAGCCGGGCGATGATCATCGGCGAGACCGAGGGGCTGGTGAAGGTCATCGCGGCCGAGGGGGGTGCCATCCTCGGGGTGCACATGGTGGGCCCCTGGGTCACCGAGCAGATCGGCGAGGGGTGGCTGTCGGTGAACTGGGAGGCCACGCCCGACGACATGGGCCAGCTCCTGCACCCGCACCCCACACTGTCCGAGACGTTCGGCGAGACCGTCCTGTCGCTCACTGGAAGGGGATTGCACGGCTGATGGCCGACACTCAGTCATTCAACGTCGTGATGCCGCAGCTCGGCGAAACGGTCACCGAGGGCACGATCACGAGGTGGTTCAAGAAGGTCGGCGACCAGGTGGCCGAGGACGACCCGCTCTTCGAGGTGTCCACCGAGAAGGTGGACTCCGAGGTGCCGGCGGCCAGGGGCGGCTTCCTCCGGGAGATCCTGGTCCAGGAGGGCGAGACGGTCGAGGTCGGCGCCAGGTTGGCCGTCATCGACGACGCCCCGGCGGCGAGCAACGGGGCAGCGCCCGCGCCCGAGCAGGACGCGGCGCAGGGACCGGCGCCGGAGCCGGACGCGGCCCAGGACCCGACGCCCGAGCAGGACGCGGCGCCGGAGCCGGACGCGGCGCAGGACCCGGCGCCCGAGCAGGACGCGGCGCCGGAGCCGGAGGAGCCCGAGGCCATGGCCACGGCCGCAACGCCCGAGCCGGAGCCGGCCGCGGGCGGCCGGCGGGTCCTGTCCCCCCTCGTCCGGCGCCTGCTGGCCGAGAACGAACTCGACCCCGTCGACATCCAGGGGACCGGCATCGAGGGCCGCATCACCCGCAACGACGTGAGGGCCCACTTGGACAAGGCCGGCGCCCGGTCGGGCACGCCCAAGCCGGCGGCCGGCCGCCCGGCGGCACCCGCGGCCGCCCCCGCCCCGGTGGCCCCCACGCCCCGCGCCGGCGGCGCCGACGAGGTCATCGCCTTCTCCAACATCCGCAAGCGCACGGCCGAGCACATGGTGCGCTCCCAGGCCACCTCCGCCCACGTCCTGATCGCCATCGAGGTCGACTACGACGGGGTCGACCGGGTGCGCCTGGCGGGGAAGGACGCGTTCAAGGCCGAAGAGGGCTTCTCCCTCACCTACCTGCCCTTCGTGTCCCGCGCCGTGATCGACGCCCTGCGCGACTTCCCCCACCTCAACGCCTCGGTGGGCGACAACGAGTTGATCGTCCACCGCGCCGTCCACCTGGGCATCGCCGTCGACATCAACTTCGAGGGGCTCATCGTCCCGGTCGTCCACGACGCCGACGGCAAGCGGCTGCGCTCCATCGCCCGGGAGATCTCCGACCTGGCCGGCCGGGCCCGCAGCAGGAAGCTGAACGCGGATGAGATCTCCGGGGGCACCTTCACCATCACCAATCCAGGTGGCTTCGGCACGCTCATCACCGCGGCGGTCATCAACCAGCCCCAGGTGGCGATCCTTTCCACCGACGGGGTGAAGAAGCGGCCGGTCGTGGTCGAGCTGCCCGACGGCTCCGACGCCATCGCCGTCCACCCCGTCGGCAACCTGGCCCTCACCCTCGACCACCGCGCCCTCGACGGGGCCTACGCCTCGGCGTTCCTCGCCCGCTGCCGCGACATCATCGAAACCCGGGACTGGTCCCAGGAGCTGTGACCGCTACCCAACGGGTGACGGGGGCCGCGACGGCCGCGCGGCCCGCGGCCCGGGCGGCAACGCTGCGGGCCCGCTGGCTCGGCCGGGTGCGCTTCGCCGACGCCCATGCGTTGCAACGGGCCCTGTTCCGCAATACCCCCGACTCCTACCTGCTCCTGCTGGAGCACCACCCCGTCTACACCGTCGGCCTGCGGGGCGCCCTCGACCACCTGCGGGTGCCGGCGGAGGATCTCGGCGCCGAGCTCGTGCCCACGGACCGGGGCGGCGACGTCACCTGGCACGGCCCCGGCCAGCTCGTGGGGTACCCGATCCTGACCACCAGTGAGTCGCCCACCGAGTACGTCCGCGCCGTCGAGCAGCTCGTCATCGACGTCTGCGCCGGCCTCGGCCTCCCCGGCCTTGGCCGGGTGGCCGGCGCCCCCGGTGTGTGGGTCGACCCCGACGGGCCGGCGCCCCGGAAGATCTGCGCCATCGGCGTGCGCCGGGCGCGCGGCCGCACCATGCACGGCTTCGCCCTCAATGTCGACGCCGACCTGTCGTGGTTCGAGCGCATCGTGCCCTGCGGCATCGCCGGCAAGGGCGTGACGTCACTGGCCGCTGAGGGGGTCGACGTCACCATGCGCGAGGTGGTCGACGCCGTGGTGGCGGCGACGGCGACGCGCTGGGAGTTCGACGCCGTCGAGCGGGCCGACGTCGCCTGGGAGCGGGAGACGCCGGCCGGCATGCCCGTCGCCACCCGCAAGCCCGAGTGGCTCCGGGTCAAGGCCGACCTGGGCGAGGGCTACCGCGAGGTGAAGAAGACCATGCGGTCGCTGAAGCTGGTCACGGTCTGCGAGGAGGCCGGCTGCCCCAACATCTACGAGTGCTGGCGCGACGGCACGGCCAACTTCATGATCAACGGCGACCGCTGCACCCGGGCGTGCGGGTTCTGCCAGGTCGACACCCGCAAGCCGCTGGCCGCCGACCCCGACGAGCCCGAGCGGGTGGCCGATGCGGTGGCCGAGATGGGGCTGGCCCACGCGGTGATCACCGCCGTGGCCCGCGACGACCTGCCCGACGGAGGCGCCGCCGGCTTCGCTGAGTGCATCCGCGCCGTCCGCCGGCGCTGCCCCGGCACCGCGGTGGAGGTGCTGATCCCCGACTGCAAGGGCGACCCGGAGGCGCTGGCCACCATCTTCGGCGCCCGGCCCGACATCCTCAACCACAACCTGGAGACCGTCGCCCGCCTCCAGCGCCATGTGCGGCCGTCGGCGTCCTACGCCCGCAGCCTGGCCGTGCTGTCCCGGGCCGCCGCCGCCGGGCTGGTGGCCAAGTCCGGCCTGATCCTGGGAATGGGCGAGACCGAGGACGAGGTGCTGGCGGCCATGGCCGACCTCCAGCGGGCCGGCGTGTCCATCCTCACCCTCGGCCAGTACCTGCGCCCCTCCGCCGGCCACCTGCCGGTCGACCGTTGGTGGACGCCGGCGGAGTTCGACCGCCTGGGCGCGATGGGCCGGGCCCTCGGCTTCGCCCACGTCGAGGCGTCACCGCTGACCCGGTCCAGCTACCACGCCCGCCAGGCGGCCGCCGCCGCCGGCAGCTCGGCGCCCTAGAACTGCACCGGCAGGCAGGCCTGCCGGGCGCCGGCGGCGCCGCCGGGCGCAGTCGGCAGAGCGTGGATGACCATGGAGTTGGCGTCGCCCGGCTCGATGGTGAAGGGCACGGTGGTCTGGACCACGCCGTAGCCGCCAGGTCGGACGGTGAAGTCGAGCCAGACCTCGTTGGCGGTCGTGGCCGGGCCACCGTCGCTGTTGTAGTGCGGGCCGGCGGCCGACCCGTCGCCGGCCACGCAGGGGCCGACGTGGATGTGAGCCCCGAAGGTCGTGCCCACCGACTCCGGGTCGAGGCCGCGGACGAAGACGACGAACCTGGTGTCACCGCGCACGGGCACCGCCCACAGGCTGGCCGACGCACCGTCGGTGGGGTTCGCCGTGGCCGACGCTAGGTCGCGGAGCGGGCCGCCGGTCTGGACGTACGTCGATGCCGCCACGGCCGGCCCCACGCCCATCGTCACCCCGGCCGCCGCCGCCACCGCCGTGAGCCACCCGAACCTACGAGTTCCGCGCATATTGCCTCCAAAGTTGGTCGGCGGCCAGCATGTCACAGGTACCCTGACCGGGAGATGACCGCCACCTCCGCTGCCTTCGCTTCGCGCATGCAGGCTGTACGGGACCGCATGGAACGCCTCGACGTCGACACGGTACTGCTGTCGCAGGGCGCCGACCTCCCCTGGCTCACCGGTTATGTCGCCATGCCCCTGGAACGGCTCACCATGCTGATCCTGCCGCTGCAGGGCGACGCCGTCCTGGTGGTCCCCCGGCTGGAGGCGGCACGGGTCGAGGTACACCCCGGCCTGTTCACGCTGCGGGCGTGGGACGAGACCCAGGACCCGGTGGAGATCGTCACCGGCGTCGTCGGCCGGTCGCGCCGGAACCTGGCCATCGGCGACCGCACGTGGGCCCGGTTCCTGCTGACCCTCCAGCGCGACCTCCCCCGCTCCACCTGGACGACCGCATCGAGGGTCATCGGCCCGCTGCGGGCGGTCAAGGACGTCGAGGAGGTCGCCGCCCTGCGGCGGGCCGCCGCCGCGGCCGACCGGGTGGCCGCCGAGCTGCTCACCGGGCAGATCCCCCTCGTCGGGCGCACCGAGGCCGAGGTGTCGCGCGAGCTGGGCGAACGACTGCTCGGGGAGGGCCACGACTCGGTGAACTTCGCCATCGTCGGCGCCGGCCCCAACTCGGCCAGCCCGCACCACGAGCCCGGCGCCAGGACCATCGGGGCCAACGAGGCCGTGGTCTGCGACTTCGGCGGCACCATGGCCGGCTACTGCTCCGACATCACCCGCACCGTCTTCACCGGTGACCCGCCCGATGCGTTCCTCGACCTGTACGCGGTGCTGGCCGGCGCCCAGGCCGCCGCGGTCGACGCGGCGCGGGTCGGCATTCCCTGCCACGACGTCGACGGGGTGGCCCGGGGCCTCATCACCGACGCCGGCTTCGGCGGCCAGTTCATCCACCGCACCGGCCACGGCATCGGTATGGAGGAGCACGAGGACCCCTACCTGGTCAGCGGCAACCGCGAGCCGCTGGTGGCCGGCCACACGTTCTCGGTCGAGCCCGGCATCTACGTGGAGGGCCAGTGGGGCGCCCGCATCGAGGACATCGTGGTGGCCACCGACGCCGGCCCCGACCCGCTCAACCGGGCCGACCACGCCCTGGCGGTCGTGGCCTGATGGACCTGGGCGTCGCCGGCCGGGTGGCGCTGGTCACCGCCGCGTCCAAGGGCCTTGGTCTGGCGGCGGCCCGGGCCCTGGCCACCGAAGGCGCCAAGGTCGTCATCTGCGCCCGGGGCGAGGAGGCCCTCGCCCGCGCCGAGGCCGAGCTGGCGGCCCACACCGAGGTCCTGGCCGTCCCCGACGACGTGACCGAGCCGGAGGCGCCGGCCCGCCTGGTGCGGGCGGCCACGGTGCGGTTCGGGAGGCTCGACATCGTGGTGGCCAACGCCGGCGGGCCGCCGGCGGGCCGGGCGCTCGACGTCACCGACGACCAGATCGAGGCCGCGGTGAATGCCAACCTCCTCACCTCGGTCCGGCTGGTCCGCGAGGCGGTCCCTCACATGCGGGCGCAAGGGTGGGGCCGGATCTGCCTCCTCACGTCGTCGTCGATCAAGCAGCCCATCGCCACCCTGGCGCTCTCGAACGCGGCCCGCACCGGCCTGTGGGCATGGGCCAAGACCGCCGCCACCGACCTCTTCGACGACGGGATCACCCTGAACCTGGCCTGCCCCGGCCTCCACGACACCGAGCGCATGCAGGCGATCCCCACCCTGGAGGGCCCGCGGGGCGACCCCGCCGACTTCGGCCGCGTGGTGGCCTTCCTGTGCTCCGAGCCGGCCCGGTTCATGAGCGGGTCCACCGTCCTCGTGGACGGCGGCCGGGCCGTGGGGCTCGTCTAGTCGCGTTCCTCGTCGTCGGGGATGCGCTCGGGCCGGCGCTGCTCGTGGCGCTTCTTCTCGTCCTGGTCCTTGAACTCGTCGGCCCACGACTCCAGGACGCTGTCGAAGGAGCCCAGGCGGCGGCGGAACCGCCGCACCGTCACCTTCGGCGCCAGCTTCGACCAGAACAGCCGGAGAACGAGCAGCGTCATAGCCACGATCAGTGAGCAGTAGGCCGCAATCTCCAACACGCCGTTCATTCCTGGTGCCCCTTCCGGATCGGAGAAACCGGCCCCTGTATGAGGTTGTCGGCCGACACGGCGACGACCCTGAGTCTAAGCAGAGTCTTTCCGCGGCGGTCCGTATCTGAAACCCTATGCGAAACTCGCCGCGTGATCCGCCTCGACGCCGCGACCGTCCTCCTCCAGTGGGCGACCGGCGGCCTCCTGTTCGCCTGGGTCACCACCCGCCGGCGGGAAGTCGGCATCGGCTACGGCTGGCTCCTGCGGGCCGTCTACGGCGTGCTGGCCATCGGCGCGGCGGCGGCCGGCCTGGCCGTCGACCCTGTGGCGGTCCGTGACCTGGCCTCCCTCGGCGTGGCCGGCGCCGCCGCCGGCGCCCTCGCCGTGTCCATCGTGCGTCGCAAGGCCGGCGTCGCCGGCGAGCGGGCCCGCAAGGAGCGCAAGGCAGCACGGGTAGCCGCGATGGCCGGGGCGGCGACGCCGGCTGAGGCCGGGGAGCCGGCGCCCGTCCGGGAATTCCCGCCGGCGCTCGACGCCGTCGCCCCCGTAATCGGCATGGTCGGCCTGGTCGCCGCCGGCATGGCGGCCGGCGGGCCCGACGCTCTCGCCGTGGCCCGGACCATCGCCGGCGCTCTGTTCCTGGGCGCGGTGTCCGACGCCATGCTCCTCGGCCACTGGTACCTGGTCCAGCCCGGGTTGGGCCGGGGGCCGCTGCTGGAGCTCAATCGGTGGCTGGCGCTCACCTGGCCCCTGGAGGTCGGCCTCCTGCTGTGGCCCACCGGCATGCTGTCGGTGCTGTCGGGGTCGGTCGACGACGGCTGGGGCGGCACCCTCGGCTGGTTCTGGGTGGCCTGTGCCGTCACCACCCTGGTCCTGACCGCGGTGACGAAAGCCGCCCTCAAGGAGAAGGCATACTCCGCCGTCATGGCCGCCACCGGCCTGCTCTACCTGGCCATCCTCACCGCCTTCGGCACCGACCTGGTGGCCCGCCTCGTCCTCAAGTCCTGAGGTGGTGAGAACCCCGCAGATCCTCGTATCAGCACCGGCCTCCGCAGCTCTGTAGCGGTAAGGGGCTGAGCTGCAGACAGCTCCCGCCCGCAACCCACGGAGAAGGAGAAGAGATGACCACGATCTGGGAGATCGACGAGACCGTCGCACCCGTGGAACCGCCCGCCGACAGCCTGGTCGGCGACGAGGGGGTGCAGGAGCTGACGACCGAGGAC
>JBPCLE010000077.1:0-4009 GCA_051003575.1 Acidimicrobiales bacterium
GTACCGGGTCTTCGGCCAGGTGGCGGAGCCGTTGGCCGGTGCCGGTCCGGACGCGCCCGGACCGGCCTTCGCCCATGCCGCCGCCGCCCGCCCCGTGCTGGCCGACGGACTGCGGGCCAAGGGCTGGGAGGTGGAGGTGGTCGAGGCCTATCGGACCGTCGCCGTCCGGCCCGCCGCCGACGCCCTGGCCGCCGCGGCCGTGGCCGACGCCACGGCCTTCACGTCGTCGTCGACGGTCACCTCGTGGCTGGCCCTGAGCGTCGCCCCGCCGCCGGTGGTGGCCTGTATCGGCCCCGTCACCGCCGCCACCGCGGCCGATCACGGCCTGGCCGTCACCGTGGTGGCGGCGGAGCACACCGTCGATGGCCTGGTCGACGCGCTGGTCGGCGCCCTCAGGCCGTGAACGGCCCCTTGTCCTCCGCCGGCTCCTCCTTGGGCCCGCCGGGCGCCAGGGTGACCTCGAGGGGCACGACGCCCACCGGCTCGTCGTTGAGGGAGACCACCCACTCGTAGCGGCCCGCCTTGGGCAGCACGACCTGTTCGAACGGCAGGGCGATGGGGACGTACGACGGCGCCCCCGGCGTGGTGCCCGGGGCGTGGCCGACGTTGATCACGCCCCGCGCCTCGGGGCCGATGGGCTCGCCGTCGCGCATGAGGGCCACCCGCAGGTGGTGGTCGGTGAGCGCTTCGGCGTAGGAGATCTCGATCACGAGCACGACGGTGAGGTTGCCGTGGGTGGCCGGGAACGAGTGGGTGTAGAGCCGGTCCCACTGGCCGCCGAACACGTACAGCTTGTTCTCGGCGACCCGAGCGGCGTCGGCGAGCATGGCGCTCTGGAGTCTCATATGGCGCACACCGTACGCTGGCCGGATGACCGGTCCGGTAGAGCGGTCCAGCGGACATTCACCGGGCCCGCCCTCGACGGGGTGGGCCGGGTGACCTTCCCCGCCCGGCGGATGCGGCGCCTCCGCCGCACGCCGGCCCTGCGCCGGCTGGTGGCCGAGACCCGGCTGTCGGTCGACGACCTCGTCGCCCCGCTCTTTGTGCGGGAGGGCATCGGCGCCCCCCACCCCATCGCCAGCATGCCCGGCGTGGTCCAGCACACCCGGGAGTCGCTCCGTGAGGAGGTCCGGGCCCTCGCCGGCCTGGGCGTGCCGGCGGTCATGCTCTTCGGGGTGCCGGCGGCCAAGGACGAGCACGGGTCGGCGGCCTGGGGCCCCGCCGGCATCGCCCAGCTCGGCCTGGCCGACATCCGCGACGAGGTGGGCGACGCCCTGGTGGTCATGGCCGACCTCTGCCTCGACGAGTACACGTCGTCCGGCCACTGCGGGGTACTGGCCGCCGACGGCTCGGTGGACAACGACGCCACCCTGGAGCTCTACGCCCGGGTGGCCGTCGCCCAGGCGGGCGTCTGCGCCGACGTGGTCGTCCCCTCGGGAATGATGGACGGCCAGGTGGCGGCCATCCGCGCCGCGCTCGACGCCGCCGGCCACCCCTCGACGGCCATCCTCGCCTACGCGGCCAAGTACGCGTCGCCGCTGTACGGCCCGTTCCGGGAGGCGGTCGATGTGACTATCGCCGCCGGCGGCGACCGCAAGGGCTACCAGCAGGACTACCGCAACTCCCGCGAGGCGCTGGCCGAGGTCGTCCTCGACGTGGCCGAGGGGGCCGACATGGTGATGGTCAAGCCGGCGGTGCCCTACCTCGACGTGATCGCCGCCGTCCGGGCAGCAGTCGACGTGCCCGTCGCCGCCTACCACGTGTCGGGGGAGTACTCGATGCTCAAGGCCGCAGCCGAGCGGGGCTGGATCGACGGCGCCGCGGTGGCCCTGGAGCAGCTCACCGCGGTCAAGCGGGCCGGCGCCGGCGTGATCCTCACCTATCTGGCCCGCGAGCTGGCCGAGACCCTGTGACCCCCGCGCCCCCCACCCGTTCTGGGGACACTTCGACACGCCAGGGCGTGTCCAATCGTCCCCAGAACGCATGAGGGTGGCCTCCAACGAGGAGCTGTTCGAGCGGGCCCGGCGGGTGATCCCCGGCGGGGTCGACTCGCCGGTGCGGTCGTTCCGCTCGGTCGGGGGCACGCCCTACTTCGTGGCCCGGGCCGAGGGCGCTTACGTCTGGGACGTCGGGGGCCGGCGCTACACCGACTACGTGCAGTCGTGGGGGGCGTCGATCCTCGGCCACGCCCACCCCAAGGTGGTGGAGGCGGTGCAGCGGGCGGCGGCCGACGGCACGTCGTACGGGGCGCCCACCGAGCGGGAGGTGCTGCTGGCCGAGGCCATCCGCGACCGGGTGCCGTCGTGCGAGCGGGTACGGCTGGTGTCCAGCGGCACCGAAGCCACGATGACCGCGGTGCGGGTGGCCCGCGGCTTCACCGGGCGGGACAAGGTGGTGGTGTTCGACGGCTGCTACCACGGCCACTCCGACACCCTGCTGGCCGCCGGCGGCAGCGGCCTGGCCACCTCCGCCTTGAGCCAGCGCGGGGTGCCGGGCTCGGTGGGGGTGCCGGCGTCCGCGGTGGCCGACACGGTTGTCGTGCCGTACAACGTGGTGCCGGCGATCGACGCCGAGGTCGCCGCGGTGCTCGTGGAGCCGGTGGCGGCCAACATGGGCCTGGTGGCGCCGGCGGCGGGGTTTCTCGAAGGGCTGCGGACCGCCTGCGATGCTGCCGGCGCCCTGCTGATCTTCGACGAGGTCATCACCGGCTTCCGCCTGGGACGGGGCGGCGCCCAGGAGCGGTTCGGGGTCACGCCCGACCTGACGTGCATGGGCAAGGTGATCGGCGGCGGCCTGCCGCTGGCGGCGTTCGGCGGCCGGGCCGACGTGATGGCGTGTCTGGCCCCCGAGGGGCCGGTATACCAGGCCGGCACCCTGTCGGGGAACCCACTGGCCACTGCCGCCGGCCTGGCCGTGCTGGAGCTGCTCGATGCCGGCGCCTACGCCCAGCTCAGCGGTCGGGCCGCCGAGCTGGCCGGCGGCCTGGCCCAGGTGATCGCCGATGCCGGCCTGCCCGTGTCGGTGCCCGTGGTCGGCCCGCTGCTCACGGTGTTCTTCAACCCGGTGGCGCCGGTGGACTTCGCCACGTCGAAGGCGTCCGACGCCGCGGCCTACGCCGCCTTCTTCCACCAGATGCTCGACCGGGGCGTGGCCTTCGCCCCCAGCCCGTTCGAGGCCCTCTTCCCCAGCCTGGCCCACACCAAGAACGAGCTGGAGCGCACCGTCGATCTGGCCGCGGCCGACGCCGCGGCCGTCGCGGGCGCATAGCCACCCGCCCGGTTTGGTCAATCGGTGGTGCTATTCCGGCCCCGATTGACCAAACGGGGCGTTGAAGGCACGTCAGATCGGCCTGGCGGCGACGGCCTCCATGCCCGGCCCGCCGGCGGTGCGGGTGCCGTCGAGCTCGGCGCCGGCGAGGGCCGACGCGCACGCCGCCGATGAGCCGGCGATTGCGTCGAGGTCATAGCCGCCTTCCAGGAACAGGATGCGCCGGCCGGCCGGCACCAGGCCGGCGCAGCGGCGGGTGAGGTCGGCGTAGTCGCCCTCGCGGAGGCCGAGCGAGCCCAGCGGGTCCTCCGCGTGGGAGTCGAAGCCGCAGGACATTAGCACCCACGTCGGCCCGAACGCCTCGACCGCCGGCGCCACCGCGTCGAGGGCGGCGCGGTACACGTCGCCCGTTGCGCCCGGCGGGACTGGGAAGTTCACGGTGAGGCCCCGGCCGGCGCCGGCGCCCCGCTCCTCCACCCGGCCGGTGCCGGGATAAAGCGGCCACCGGTGCACCGACACGTAGAGCACCCGGGGGTCGTCGTAGAACGTGTCCTGGGTGCCGTTGCCGTGGTGGGCGTCCCATTCGACGATGAGCACCCGCTCGCCCCGCGCCGCCAGCGCCGCCGCGCACACGGCCACGTTGTTGAACATGCAGAACCCCATCGCCCGGTGGGCCAGGTCGTGGTGGCCGGGCGGGCGGACGGCGCAGAACGCGGCGCCGGCCTCGCCCCGGTCCAGGCGC
>JBPCLE010000078.1:0-3237 GCA_051003575.1 Acidimicrobiales bacterium
CCCCCCGCCCACGCCGGCGTCGATCTCGTCGAAGACGAGCGTGGGTGGGGCGTCGCGCAGGACCAGCCGGGCCGCGAGCATGGCCCGGGCCAGCTCACCGCCCGACGCGACCTTGGTCAGCGGGAGCGGGCTCGAGCCGCGGTTGGCGGCCAGGAGGAACTCGACGTCGTCAGCCGGCCCGGGCCCGCCGACGCCGACATCGAGGCGGGCGCCGGGCATGGCCAGGCGGCGCAGGTGCTCCTGCACCTCGGCGGCCAGGCCGGGAGCCGCCCCGCGCCGGGCGCGGGCCCAGCCGGCCGCCGCCGTGCCCACCGCCCCCTGCGCCTTTCCGCGCCGGCCCTCCAGCGCCTCCACCCTCACGCTGTGCGACTCCAGCTCGGCCAGCCGGCGGCGTGCCTCGGTCTCGAACGCCATCACGTCGATCAGCGTCTCACCGTACTTCCGGCACAGGTCGTGGAGCACGCGCCGGCGGCCACGAACCCCGTCGAGGCGCTCGGGCTCGTCGACGATGTCGTCGCCGGCCTGGCGCAGGTCGGCCGACGCGTCGGCCAGCTCGGCCTGGACCGACCGCAACCGGCGTTCCACCTCGGCAAAGGGCAGGCGGCCGGCGACCGCCTCCACCGCGGCGCCCACGGCATCGAGGGCCCCCCCTTCGCCCCGCAGGGCGTCGTAGCCGGCGGCGGCCGCGTCGCGGTGGGCGGCGGCGTCGGCCAGGGCGTCCTCCTCGGCCGCCAGGGCGAGATCCTCGTCGGGGTCGGCGAGGCCGGCGGTGTCCAGCTCCGAAAGCTGGAACCGGAGGAGATCAAGCTCACGAGCCCGGGCGCGGGCGTCGCCGCCGAGGGCGGCGAGGGCGCCATCCAGCGCCCGGACCTCGTCGCGGGCCGCCTGGAGGGGGCCGAGGTCGACGCCGGCAAAGCGGTCCAGGGCCGCCCGCTGGGCGCGGGGCGAGAGGAGCGACTGGTGGGCGTGCTGGCCGTGGAGGTCGACGAGGGCCCGTCCGAGGTCGGCCAGCTCGTTGGCGGTAGCCAGCCGCCCGTCGATGTAGGCGCGGGACCGCCCACTGCGAGGAACCGTCCGCGCCAGCACCGTCTCGGTCTCGCCGTCGGCGCCGACGAACCGGCCCTCGACCCGGGCCTCCTCCGCGCCGGGGCGCACGAGCACGGCATCGGCCCGCCCGCCCATGAGCAGCTCGATGGCCTCGACCACGAGCGTCTTGCCGGCGCCGGTCTCGCCGGTGAGGGCGGTCATGCCGTCGTCGAGCAGCAGCTGGAGGTCGACGATGACGCCCAGGTCGCGCACATGCAGCTCGGCCAGCATCAGCGGCGCTCAGCCATCAACGGTCGGCCACGCCGAACTTGGCCTTCAAGACGCCGTAGAAGTCACGGGGGCTCAGCGACACGAAACGGGCCGACCCGGGGGCCTCGGTGCAGATGATGGCGTCGCCCCGCTCCAGCAGGCACATCTCCCGTCCGTCGACCACGACGGTGGCGGGGCGGTCGGTGACCTCGATGCGCACCGCGTCGCCGGCATCGACGACCAGGCTCCGGTCGAAGGACATGTGGGCCGACACAGGCGTCATGAGCAGGGCCCGGACGTTGGGCGACACGATCGGACCGCCGGCGGAGAAGGCGTAGGCCGTCGACCCCGTCGGGGTGGCAACGATGAGGCCGTCGGCCGCATAGGTGGTCCAGAACCGGCCCTCGACCTCGACGGCGACGTTGACGGTATGGCCCGCCGCCGGCCGCTCGACAACCACCTCGTTGAGGCCCCACAGGTCGCCGCCAGGCGGGGGGATGACGATCGGCTCCCCCGCGCGTTGGACGAACACCGCCAACATCATCCGCTCCTCGATGGCGAAGTCGCCGGCGACAACCCGCTCGAGCGCGCCGGCGAGCGCCTCCGGCTCCAGGTCGGCGAGGTAGCCCAGGTGACCCAGGTTGACCCCGAGCAGTGGCACGCCGTGACGGCTGACGAGGTTCACAGCCCGGAGGATGGTGCCGTCGCCCCCCAGGGTGACCGCCAGGTCGAGGCCGGCGCCCAGCTCATCAGGCGGGCAGCCCAGCTCGGGCAGACCGACGTGTTCGGCATCGCCCTTGGGCATGCGAACGGTATGGTCCCGGGCCCTCAGCCAGTGGGCGGCCTTCCGGGCGAGATCGGCGGCCTCGGCGCGGTGCTCGTGGACCACCAGGCCGACGGTGGTCACCTCAGGCCTCCCCGGCGGCGGCGACAACGGGGATGACGGTGGCGATCATCTCGTCCGGGTCGGCAGGCGGATCCCCGCCGGGTACGAGGTGGGCCAGGAACTCCACGTTGCCCTCCGCGCCGGTGAGCGGCGACACCATGAGACCCATGATTGCCGCGCCGCGGGCAGCGAAGGCGTCAACCACGCCGGCGATGGCGCGGCGACGGACCGCCGGATCACGGATCACGCCGCGCTCCCGGCTGGCCTCGGCGCGGCCGGCCTCGAACTGGGGCTTGACCAGCAGAACCAGATCGGCGCCGGCGGTGGCCAGCCCCAGCAGGGCCGGCGCCACGGTGCGGAGGGAAATGAAGGCCAGGTCGGCGACGACCAGGTCGAACGGGCCGCCGGCGCCGGCCGGAGTGAGGTGGCGGACGTTGGTGCGCTCGTGCACGGTGACCCGCCGGTCGTTGCGGAGGCGCATGTCGAGCTGGCCCCGCCCCACGTCGACGGCGACCACGTGGGCCGCCCCCCGCTGGAGCAGGCAGTCGGTGAACCCGCCGGTGGACGCGCCGGCGTCGAGGGCGGTGCGGCCGGCGACGTCGATCGCGAAGGTCTCGAGGGCGGCGTCGAGCTTCTCCCCGCCCCGGCTGACGAAGCGGGGCCTCGGGCCCTGCAGGGCGACAGGGTCATCGGCGTCGACCATGCGGGCCGCCTTGGTGGCCGGCACGCCGCGCACCATGACCCGGCCCGCGTTGATCTCCGCCTGCGCCCGATCCCGGCTCGAGACCAGCCCCCGGCGCACCAGCTCCGTGTCGAGCCGCCGGCGCAGGGCCGTCAGCCCTTCGGGGGATCGGCTCTACCGGCGGGTGGGGCGGCACCCTGGGGCGCCGAGGCCGACCTGGTGATGCCTGCCGACCGGGTGGCACCGGCCGGCGCCGCCTTCTTCGTGGCCCGGGCCCGGGGGGCAGGAGACGGAGTGGCGGCCTTCAGCTCGTCGACCTGGGCCCGGAGACGGGCGATGTCGTCCCAGTCCGCCGGGCCCAGCGCGGTGACCT
>JBPCLE010000079.1:0-5089 GCA_051003575.1 Acidimicrobiales bacterium
CCGCCGCCCCTGCCGGCGCCGGCCGCCGCCCGTGGCCCTGGTACCTGGTCTACGGCCTGACCGGCGCGGTGGCGCTGGGGTTGGAGTTGGTGTTCTTCCGCCTGGTCGACGCCCTGATGCGGTCGAACTCCTACACCTTCGGCCACGTCCTGTGCCTGTACCTACTCCTCTTCGGCACTGGCGCCGCCTTCGCGTCCCGTTTCGTGGGCCGCACCCGGCGCCCCGACCGTTGGTTCCTCGGCATCCAGTTCGCGGTGGGCGTGCTCGCCCTGGTCGGTCCGCTGGCCCTGGTCGAGCTGCCAAAGCTTCTCGGCGTCTACGGGCCATTTGAGAGCCATTTCGCCATCGACGGGTACAACGTCGGCGGGTACCGCTTCGACTCCGTCCGGGAGATCCTGCGGGTCGGGTTCGTCCACCTGTTCGGGCCCCTCCTCGTCATGGGCCTCCCCGTGCTTGCCATGGGCGCCTCCTTCCCCTTCGTACAGCGCCTGGTCGCCCAGCGGGTCGACACCCTGGGCCGGCGGACGGGCCTGCTCCTGCTGGCCAACATCGCCGGCAACGTGACCGGCACCCTGCTCGTCGGCTTCGTCCTCATCGACGCCCTGGGCACCTCGGGCACCCTCCGTCTCCTCGCCGGGCTGCTCCTCCTTCCCGGCCTGGCCGCCGCAGCCATGGCACCCCGGGCGCGCCGCCCCGCCCTCGCCGCCGGCGCCGTGGCGCTCCTGCTCGGCCTGGTGGCAGTGTTCCCGTCGAACCTCCGCCTGTGGGCGTACTTCCACAGCGCGCCGGAGGGCGACTTCGCCCTGTCCGAGGACCGCGCCTGCGTGAACGCCCTGAAGAAGGTGGAGGGCGACGACTTCCTCTTCATCAACGCCACCTCACAGAACGGCTATCCCTTCGACGACTTCCATGTGCTGGTCGGGCTCATGCCGGCGCTCATGTCCCCCGATCCGCGGCGAGCCATGGCGGTTGGCCTGGGCATCGGGGCCACCCCATACGGCATGTCACGTGACCCACGGCTCGGCCGCCTCGACGTGGTGGAGATCTGCGGTGGAGAGATCGACCTCCTGCGCGGCCTCGCCGGCCGGGGCGCGGTGGAGATGGAGCGGCTGCTCGACGACCCTCGGGTCGACATCCACGTGGGTGACGGCCGGAAGTTCCTCCTCTCCTCCGACGATCGCTACGACGTGCTGACCGTCGACGTCGTCCGCCCGCAGTCCGCCTTCAGCGGGAACCTCTACTCGGTCGAGTTCTACGAGCTCCTCCGCAGCCGCCTTGCACCCGGCGGCCTCGTCTCCCAGTGGCAAGCCACCCCGCGGGTCCTCAACAGCGCCACGGAGGTCTTCCCCCACGTCCTGCGCTTCACCGTGCCCAGCTACGACGGCTCCCAGTTCATGGTGGCCAGTCGGGAGCCGATCACCTTTGATCGGGCCGCCGTCCTGGAACGCTTCACGGCGATGGAGCCCTTGATGATGTTCTCGCCGGCGCAGGCCGCCTCGCTGCTGCACTTCCTGTCGACGGTGGAGCCGGGCGAGGTGTCGGTGGCCCGCCGGATCGGGGAAGAGGGTCTCAATCGCGACCTCGCCCCGCGCGACGAGTATTTCCTCAACAACACGGCCGATGTCCAGATCCGGGGCTGAGCAGCCGACCGTGACGCGGCGGTGCCGCCGGCCGCGTCAGGGGCAGTGGGGGCGGCGGCGGCGGGCCGCCAGCCCGCTGAACAGCCGCCACACCAGGGCGAAGGCGGCCACCACGCACGTACCGACGATCACCCCGACGGCGTTGGCGACCACGTCGATGAACTGCACCGTGCGGGTACTGGAGTAGCCGGCCTGGGCGAGCTCGATCACCACGCTGGAGGCGAACACGGCCGAGCTGCCGAGCAGCAGGGTGAACCACGACCAGGCCGCCAACCCGACCACGAGGGCGGCGGCCCCCCAGATGAGCACGTGGACGTCGAAGTCGGAGCGGGGCACACGGACCGACCCGCCACCGATGTCGACGCCGGCCGCGCCGACGGCCCCGTTCACCCCGGCGTCGATGCGCACCGACAGGCGACGCAACAGACCCGGCGCCCGGTCGGAGAGCAGGATCACCGCGTTGGCGGCCACGGCCGCCAGGCTGAACAGCAGGGCGACCACGCGCAGGCCCCGGAACGGGCGGCCGCCCGGGCCGAAGGGGGGCAGACGCCGGAGGGCTGAGGTCACGCCGCCCCTTCCTCCTCCTCGGGCTCCCGCTCCTTCCGGCGCACAAGAAAGCTGGCCACCGACAGCAGGACGATGACCACGGCCAGGACACCGATCTCGGTCATGGCGTTGTCGAAGGCGGGGTTGTCGGTCTCGTAGATCTCCTTCGACTCCAGCGTCAGCACCACGATCTCCTTGATCGAGGCGATGATGCCCACGATCAGGAACGGCTCGGCGATGAGCTTCTTCTCCTTCATGGTGGCCCGCACGCCGGCCAGCAGCTCGAGGAGGATGAAGACCAGCAGCAGGCCGTCGAGGGCGGCGGTGATGCCGTCCTCCACCCCCTTGCCGATGTCCATGACCAGGTGCCATGCGACCGCACCCAGCACGACGACCGCCCCGCCGGCCAGCAGCATGCCGGCGAAGGAGTACACGACGTTCTCGGCGATCCGCAGGACGCGGTCGGCGGGGTCGGCGATGGGCTCGCGCTCTGCCACCGCGCCAAGTTAGGCGCCGGCGGGTCCCGGCATGGCCCACAATGGGCCGATGGCTCCGGCGGCATCTGCGGTGGCGGCGGCGATCGTGGACAACGTGGCCTCGGTGGTGCTGGGCAAGCGCGACGAGATCGTGCTGGTGACGGCCGGACTGCTGGCGGGTGGCCATGTGCTGCTCGAGGACGTGCCCGGGGTCGGCAAGACGCTCCTCGCCAAGAGCCTGGCGGCCTCGGTCGGGGGCACCTCGGGCCGAGTGCAGGGCACGGCCGACCTCATGCCCGCCGACATCACCGGCGTCACGGTCTACGACCGCGCCCGCGAGGAGTGGACCTTCCACCCCGGGCCGATCTTCCACAACATCGTCCTCGTCGACGAGATCAACCGGGCCACGCCCCGGGCCCAGTCGGCCCTGCTCGAGGCCATGGCCGAGGGGCAGGTCACCGTCGACGGCACCGCCCACCCGTTGCCGGCGCCGTTCTTCGTCGTGGCCACCCAGAACCCCTACGGCGACGTGGGGACGTTCCCGCTGGTCGAGGGCCAGAGCGACCGCTTCGCGCTGGTGGTCACCCTGGGCCTGCCCGGCCGGGATGCCGAGCGGAAGATGCTCCAGGGCGAAGGAGGCCCGCCGGCGCTCGACCAGCTCGCCGCCGTGGTCGGCGGCGCCGACGTGCGGGCGGCGATGGCCGAGGTGGACGGGACCTATGTGGCGCCGGCGGTGGCCGACTACGTGCTCGACATCGTCGACGCCACGCGTGCCCACCCCGAGCTCGACCACGGCGCCAGCCCCCGCGCCGCCCGCATCCTGGTCCAGGTGGCCAAGGCCTACGCCGTGGTCGGACGCCGGGACTTCGTGGCGCCCGACGACGTGAAGGCGGTGGCGGTGGCCGTCCTGGCCCATCGGCTCGGCGCGGTGGCCCGCCGGGGCACCGACGCCACCCGCCGCCTGGTCGCCGAGCTGCTCGACACCGTGCCCGCGCCCCTCCCCTGATGGACCGCCAGCCCGCGCCCGGCTGGGCCCGCCAGACCCGGGCAACCGTGGGCACGGCCGGGGCGCTCCTCGTGGCCGGCGCCGGCTGGACGGCCTGGCGCAACACCGGCTCCCGGCTCGCCGCCTTCGTGTGCTTCGCCGCCCTGCTGGCCATCGTCGTCGACCTGGTCCTGGCCGTGGTGGCCACCCGGCAGGTCAAGGCCACCGTCGAGGGCACGCCGGCCAACGCCTTCGTGGGCGATCACGTGCCGTTCACGCTCGCGCTGGCCGGGCCGGGCCTCCACTTCCAGGTCAAAGGCTTCAAGGACGCCGAGGTCGTCACCGCCACGCCGCCGGCCGCGGGACGGCTCCCCGGCTTCGCCGACCGCCGCGAGGTCGTCACCCAGATGGAGGTGGAGGTGGCGGGCTCGGGCCTCTGCGGCCTCGTGACGTGCGCCCGCCGCCAGACGGTGCCGCTACCCGTCCCCATGCACGTCGGCCCCCGGCCCCTCGCCCCGCCCCACCCGTTCCCCGAGCTGTTCGGCTCGTGGGGCGAGGGGGTTCCCCGCCCGGCCGCCGTGGGCGACATCGTCCGGGGCGTGCGCGACTACCGGCCCGGCGACCCGGTGCGGCGGGTCCACTGGCCCAGCTCGGCCCGCCGGGGCGACCTGGTCGTCAAGGAGGTCGAGGAGCCCGCCGCTCCCCGGCTGATCGTGGCCCTGGACATGGGCGGCGGCGGCGTTGCCGGCGAGGCGGCGGCGGCCCGGGCGGCCTGGTACGCGTATGAGGCCCAGCGGCGGGGCTACGAGGTGGTGCTGGCCACGGCCGAGCCCGCGGGCGCGGTCACCGGCCGGGTCGGGCCGCCGACCGACGTCAACCAGCGCCTGGCCCGGGCCAGCCGGGGCACCCCGCGTCTCCCCGCCGGCGGGCCCGGCCCGTCGGCTGTCGTGATGGTGACCGCCCAGGGCGACTCATGGCCGGCGTAGTCCCGGGCGGCGCGGCCGGCACTGTCTCGGCCGGCACTGTCACGCCGGGCACTGTCACCCCCGGCACGGCGCAGCCGGCGGGGCCGGCGGCCAGGCGCATGGCCGGGATCGCATCGGTCTCGGTTGCTGTCGCCTGCTGGTGCGCGGCGGCCGGCGCCTGGTTGCCGATCGGCGGCGTCGGGCTGGCATTGGCCGTCCTGGGGGTATGCCTGGCCGCCGGCGCGGTGCGGGGGGCGACCCGGCGGTCGGCCCGGGTGCTGGCACCTGGGAAGGACGTCCTGGTCCTGACCGTGGTGACCTGCGCCGGCCTGTTCGCCGTCTACCTCGGCGGCTGGGCCGACGGTGGCCGCCTGGTGGACGGGGCCAGGCTCCTGCCGCTGGTCGTACTGGGCCTCACCGTGCTGTGGCCCGAGCCCAACGTGCTGCGCTACTGCCTCCTGCTCGACGGCGCGACGC
>JBPCLE010000080.1:0-7050 GCA_051003575.1 Acidimicrobiales bacterium
GCTCAGGTCAACACCTCGCACTGACCTCGCACACTGCGACGCCACACCCGCCCAAGTGGGGGGTCAAACCGTCAGCGAGACGTGCGGAACGTCAGTAGGGTCGGGCAGAGATGAGCCAATCGTCGACGAGCGTGATGTGTTTCGCCACGCAGGGAAGCGGGAGCCGGGACCTTCAACGGTTGACCTACCTTCTCGAGCCGTTCCATCCCATCGAGCTTCCTTTCGACCGCGAGCACAAGGGGCGGTCGGCGATGCGAGCGGTATACCGCGCCGCCCGCCGGCGCCCGCACCTGATCGTCATGGAGGGGACTGGCCTGGCTGGTGGGGCGGCCGTTCTGGCGCTGCGGCTCGCAGCCGGCATCCCGTACGTCGTTTCAAGTGGCGACGCAGTGGCACCCTTCCTCCGCTCGGTCGTCCCCTGGTCGGCCCCGGTCGCCGAGGTCTACGAACGGATGCTCTGCCGGTTCAGCCACGGCTTCATCGGGTGGTCGCCGTACCTCGTCGGACGGGCGCTCACGTTCGGAGCGCGTCGGGCGATGACCGCCGCCAACTGGTCGCCGCAGGCCACCGCTTCGGAGTCCGACCGGGCCACCGTTCGAGCCGAGCTGGGCATCGACCCGGACGCGATCGTCTTCGGCATTGCCGGGACACTGAAGTGGAACCCACGGCGCGGGTACTGCTACGGCCGGGAGCTCGTGCAAGCGGTCCTCCGTGCCAACCGTCCAGATGTCGCGGTGCTCGTCGTCGGCGACGGTGACGGCCGCCACGTCCTGGAGGAGGACGCAGGCGACCAGATCGGGAAGTCAGTGTTCCTCACGGGCCAAATACCACAGTCCGCGGTCGCCTCTCACCTGGCAGTCATGGACGTCGCCAGCCTGCCCCAGAGCGTCGACAGCGTAGGTGCGTTCCGCTACACGATGAAGTTGAGCGAGTACCTGACCGCCGGCCTGCCAGTCGTCACCGGCCAGCTCCCGGCCGCCTACGACCTCGACGACGGCTGGCTCTGGCGGCTTCCCGGCGACGCGCCCTGGGACCCCCGCTACATCGAGGCACTGGGCCGCCTCATGAGGGACGTGACCGCGCGCGACCTGGCCCTTCGCCGGGTGGCCGTGCCCCGGGCGGCGCCGGTCTTCGACGCGGCCCGCCAGCGCCGCGCCGTCTGCGCGTTCATCCAGGACCTGCTGGACGCGTGACGTCCTCGCTCTCCGTCGTCGTGCTTGGCGCCGAGCCCCTGGACGTCCCCGGCGGTCTCAACAGCTACATCCGTGAGCTGCTGCCGGCGTGGTCGGCCGCCGGCATGCCCGCCCGCCCCGTCTTCGCCGACCCCTCAGCCCCGTTCCTCAAACGGCTGACCTGCTACCGGCGCGAAGCGCTGGCGGCCGCCAACGGCGCGGCGCTCGTCGACGCCCATTTCCCCCTCTACGCCGTCGCTGCGCTGTCGGCGCGCGGCTTGCGGCGCCTGCCCCTCGTCGTCCACTTCCACGGGCCCTGGGCCGACGAAGCTGCGGCCCAGGGCGAGAGCGCATGGCGAACCGGCACAAAACGGGCGGTGGAGCGGGCCTACTACCGACGCGTCGCGCATGCCGTGGTGCTGTCGCAGACATTCGCCGACCTCCTCGAGGAGCGGTACGGCGTGCCTGCTTCCCGCATCACCGTCATCCCGCCCGGCATCGACGTCGACCACTTCTGCCCCGGATCGCAGCGGGACGCCCGCCGCCAGGTGCGTCTGCCAGAGGGCGCGTTCGTGGCCGTGGCCGTCCGGCGACTCGTCCGCCGCATGGGCCTCGACCTCCTGCTCGAGGCTTGGGCGAAGATTGCCGCCGACGTGCCCCACGCCGTGCTCGTCCTCGTGGGCGACGGCCCGGAGCGCCCCGCGCTCCAGCAGCGCGCTGCCGATCTCGGACTGGCAGATGCGGTAGCGTTCACCGGCCGGGTGCCGTTCGAAGCGCTGGTCACCTACTATCGGGCCGCCGACGTGTCCGTGGTCCCGTCGATCGCCCTCGAAGGCTTCGGCCTCACCGTGCTTGAGTCGCTGGCCTGCGGCGTCCCCGCGCTCGTCACCGACGTCTGCGGGTCGGCGACTGTCGCGTCGAACCTCAGCCCGGACTGCGTGGTCCCCCCCGGCGACGTGGACGCCCTGGCCGCCCGCCTCGTCGAGGCCAGCCGGGCGCCGCTGGCCGACGCGACCGCCTGTCGCCGCCTGGCCGAGACCTTCTCCTGGGCCAAAGTGGCCGACCGTCACCGCCGCCTCTACGAGAGCCTCCTCGCCCGTCCCCGTCCCCTGCGGGTGGCCTACCTCGACCACTGCGCCGAGCTTTCATGCGCCGAAATCGCCCTGCTGCGGCTACTGCCGGGAATGCCCGGGGTCGAGCCCCACGTCATCCTTGCCGCCGACGGCCCGCTGACCGACCGGCTGCGAACAGCCGGGGTCCGGGTCGAGGTACTGGAGCTGGCCCCGTCAGCGAGGAACCTACGACGGGCCCGCGTCTCGCTCCGGTCGCTGCCGATCGGCGCCGCGATCGACGCCCTGGCTCACACCCTGCGCCTGGCCCGGCGCATCCGCGGGCTCGACGTCGACCTGATCCACACCAACTCGCTCAAGGCGGCGGTGTACGGGGGGCTGGCCGGGCGGCTGGCCGGCGTTCCCGTGGTCTGGCACGTCCACGACCGGATCGCGGATGACTACCTCCCCGGGTTCGCGGTGCGTCTGGTGCGGGCTCTGGCCCGGGTGCTGCCCTCGGCGGTGATCGCCAACTCTGACGCGACCATGTCCACCCTGGGCCGGTTCAGGAAGGTGTCGGCCGTCGTGCCCAGCCCGGTAGCCGGCCTTCGCAAGGGCCGTCCATCGTTCGCCGCGCCGGTCAACCGGCCACTTCGCGTGGGTATGGTCGGCCGCCTCGCTCCATGGAAGGGCCAGGATGTTTTCCTCGAAGCAGTGGCACGCGCGTTCCCCCGCGGTGAAGTCGAGGTGCTCGTCGTGGGCACTGCCCTGTTCGGCGACGAGGGTTACGCTGTCGAGCTCCGCCAGCTCGCGGCCCACCTCGGTGTCGATCCGTGGGTGGAGTTCGTCGGCTTCCAGGAGGACGTGGGCGCCATCCTCGACGTCCTAGACGTCCTCGTGCACGCGTCGCTCGTGCCGGAGCCGTTCGGACTGGTTGTCGCCGAGGGGATGGCCGCCGGCATCGCCGTGCTGGCGGCCGACGAGGGCGGTCCGGCCGAGATGATCGAGCATGGGCGCTCCGGGCTCTTGTATCCCCCGGGCGACGTCACCGCGCTGGCCGGGCTGCTACGCCGGGTCGAGCGCGACAGCACCCTGCGCGCCTCCCTCGGGGCGGAGGCGCGCCTCGACGCCCGTCGCTTCCTCCCTGCCGCCGTGCAGGCCGAGGTGGTCGCCGTCTACGACCGCGTCCTTCCGCGAGCCAACGCGACCACGACCAAGTGAGCATCCCCGTCCTCCTCCTCTTCGAGACGGTGGCCTTTGTGCTCGGCCTGTGCCTGGTTCAGCTGCGCAACCGACCGGTGGCAGGCCAGCGTGATCCGGCCCTCATCGCCATCGCTGTCGCGTCGGGACTAGCAGCCGCCATGTCCAGTGGGTCGCCGACGGGATGGTCGATCTCGGACGTGCTGGTCAAGGCGTGCCTGGGGTTCGCTCTCGTCTGGTTGGCCAGGAACGTGCCCATTCGCGTCATTGTCGTACTTGCGCTCCTGGCCACGCTGGCCCCCATCCAGGCGCCCGGCTTCCCGCTCGGGGCCATCGCCCTGGGTGTCGCCCTGGCCGGCATGGTCGTACCCCGGCCGAGGTCGCTCAACGGAGCGGTCGCCGTCGCCGGGATCGTGCAGGTCGCCCTCCGCCTCACCCTGCCTGCGTTCCAGGGCGCCAGCGCCCTCGCCGCGCTCGTGTTCCTCGCGCCCATCGTCGTCCTAGGCCTCCGCGCCCTCCCTGCGTCGCTGCGGACCCACGTACGCAAGGGGGCGATCGGGGTCGCGCTCCTGGCCGCGGCCAGCACGGTGTTGGTCTCCGCCTCCACCCTCGCGGCGAGGGCCTCCCTCTCCCGGGCCGTCCGCCTGCTCGACGCCAGCGCGGTGGTCGGCCCCCAGAGCAAGGACAGCGACGTGGCCCGCCAGCTCAAGGCCGCCCACCGCGACTTCTCGACCGCCTCTGCCCTGCTCGGGGGATGGTGGAACCGTCCGGCCGCCCTTGTCCCCGTCCTGAGCCAGCACTGGCGCCTCCTCGCCGCCGCGGCCAAGACCGGCAAGGACCTGTCCGACGTGGCCTCTCGCGCCGCAAGCGCACCCGCCATCGAGAACATCCAGGTGCTCGAAGGCCAGCTCCCCCTCGACCAGCTACGGGAACTCCAGCCCATCGTCGACGAGGCGGCCCGCACCCTGGAGGCCGCCGAGTCCAGGCTCAGGGCGTCCCGATCGACGTGGCTGCTGCCGCCCGTGAGCCACCGGCTCGAAAAGGAGCTCAGGCGCATCACGGGCGCCACGGTGACTGCGTCCGCGGCTAGCCGGGCCCTCCCACTGGTGCCCGGCCTGCTTGGTGCCGACGGCCCGCGGCGGTACTTCCTCGCCATCCAGACGCCGGCGGAGCTTCGGGGCAGCGGGGGCATCATTGGGAACTACGGCGAGATCGAGGCCGACCAGGGCCGGCTGCGCCTGACCCGGTTCGGGCGCCTATTCGACCTCAAAGTGGAGGGCACCGACAAGGACCAGCGGGTGCTCGTGGCTCCTCCCGACTACGTCGCCCGGTACTCACGGTTCGCGCCGGAGCGCGAGTGGCTGAACGTCAACCTCTCCCCCGACTTTCCCACCGACGCCCAGGTGATCGCCGGCCTGTACCCGCAGTCCGGCGGCCAGCCGATCGACGGGGTCATCGCCGTCGATCCGTTCGGCCTGGCCGCCCTGCTGAAGGTGATCGGCCCCGTGCAGTCGCCCAACTGGCCCGAGCCCATCACCGACGCCAACGCGGCGCAGATCCTCCTCTACGACCAGTACAACGCGTTCGACCTTCCCGAGCGGGTCGACTTCCTCGGCGACATCGCCGAGGAGGTCTGGCGGAGGGTCACCCAGGGCTCGACCCCCGGCCTTCGGGAGGTGCTGATTGCGCTGGCTCCTGCGGCAAGCAACAAGCGCATCATGATCCAGAGCACCCACCCGGCCGAGCAGCAGATGCTCGAAGCGGTGGGGATCTCCGGCCGGATGCCACCGGTCGACGGCGACTTCCTCGGCGTGGTCAACCAGAACGCCGGCGGGAACAAGCTCGACGCCTACCTCCACCGCAGCGTTGACTACCGTGTCGAGCTGTCCCCGAGCTCGAAGAAGATCACCTCCACCGCCACCATCACCCTCAAGAACGATGCACCGGTTGACGGCCTCCCCGCGTACGTCGGGAACAACCTGCTCGCGCCCGGGCTGCCGCCCAACCACAACAAGGCGTACCTGTCGGTCTACAGCCCGTGGAGCCTGTCGGGCGCCCGCATCGACGGCGCGCCTGTGACGATGGAGTCGGAGGACGAGCTGGGTCGGCGCGTCTACTCGGTCGGCGTCGTCATCCCACCACAGAAGTCAGTCACCGTCGCCCTCGACTTCGCCGGCACGCTCTCCTCGGACCACGGGTACCGGCTGGACCTGTTTCGACAACCGACGGTGGCCCCCGACGACGTCCACACCAGCGTGGCCGTGCGCGGCCGATGGGCGGTCGAGGGGGGGAGGAACTGGGACCGCGACCTGCAGCTGTCGGGCGACGTCGTCATGCAACTGGGGATCAAGCCGTCATTCTGAGTCAACGACGCCGCAGGCTGCTCGTCCTCGGCGCGTCCTCCGCACCGATCTGCGGGGTACGGTCCCATGCCTCTCGCCTGAACCTGGCCCTGGCCGCGCAGCCCGGTACATCCACGCGCACCGTGTGGTGGGAACGCCAGCCTTCGTCACGGCTCGCCGGGCTCAGGGCTTTTCTGGCCGACGTGCGACGCCAGGCCGCGGCCTTCTCGCCCGACCGGGTCCTCCTCCACTACAGCGTGCTGTCGTGGGCCAACGCCGGCCAGCCGTGGGCGGCACCGCCTCTGGTGGCGACGCTGCGGTCCCTCGGGCTCCCGACCACCGCATTTCTGCACGAGTACATCGTCCCGGTCTCGTGGCGGCAGCCGCGGAGCATCGCGTTCGGGGCCGCGCATCCGGCCGCGCTGGCAGTGGTGCTGTCGGTCTGCGACGGCGCAGTCGTCACGACCGAGCACCGGGCACGGAGCCTCCGGGCGGCGAGGTGGCTGCCCCTGCGGCCAGTGATCTTCCTGCCGGTGTTCTCCAACGTCGAGCCCCTCGCCCGCCCGGCCCGCCCACCGTCGGAGGGCGACGTGGTGCTCGGCGTGTTCGGCTTCGGCACGCCGAGCTATCCGCGCCAGACGGTGATCGACGCCGTCGCCCGGCTGCGCACGACCGACCCCGGCGTACGCCTCCGCCTGGTGGGGGCGCCCGGGCCCACCGACCCGGCCGGCGCCGACTGGTCAGCGGCCGCGGCACGGGCCGGCGTCTCGGACCTGCTCGAGTTCACTGGCGTGCTCGACGAGCCCCAGCTGGCCGACGCCCTGGCCGCCGTCGACGTGATGATCTTCCCCGACCCCGGCGGGCCGGCGTCGCGGAAGACAACACTGGCCGCGGGCCTGGCTCACGGTCTGCCAATCGTCGCCTTCTACGGGCCCCAGGGCTGGACCGAGCTGTGCGCGTCCGACGCCGTCGTTCTGGCCCCGGGCACCGTCGACGCAACGGCTGCCGCCCTTGCCCCCCTCGTGCGCGACGACCACCTGCGGCGGGAGCAGGGCGACCGGGCACGCCGGTTCTATACTCACGCCATGGCGCCGGAGGTGTCGGCCTGCGCCCTGCTGGCGTTCGTCGACCGGCCGTGAGGTCCCCGACCCGCCTCGTCGGCCTCCTCCTGGTCGCCACCCTGGCCGCCTGCACCGCGGGAACGCCGACGGGAGGGCCGCGCCCGGCGGACCCACAGGTGGCGGTGACGACCACGTGGGACCCCCTGGCCCGGCCACAGGCCGAGGC
>JBPCLE010000081.1:0-5183 GCA_051003575.1 Acidimicrobiales bacterium
CTCACCGAAAATCATCGACGGGCTCCTCGACGTTCTCGCCTCGGCAGCCTGAACACGGTCTCATCCAGGGCATTCGGCGGCCTTCCCAACGGCTCACGACCCGCTACAGAACTGCGAAACTCCACCAGTGATGATGAGCCGTCCCGCCCAGCGCTCTTTGCCGTCGAAGACACGGCGTTTCACCGTCGGTTTGGAATGCCTTCACTGAGCTGACCCGGAGGCCGGCCAACGGACGCCAGGCCTCTGTCAGTCGGGAGGGGCCAGCACCGTTCGAACATTGAGGTCCGTTTCGTCGCCCTGGACAAAGCGGACCTGGCCCGGCGGGCCGTCTTCGTCGACTGCCGTAATGCGGACGACCGACCAGAAATGACTCATCCCAGCTACGACCAGGGCGCCGACTCGGACCTGCGACGGGTTCAGCGCCTTGCCGATCAACGCCCGTTCTGGCCGTTGTCGTCCTCGGCGTTGAGGTCGCTCGGGAGCTCAATCTGCGGAGTCACGCGCGGCATTTGTTCCCGTGGCGATCAGGTGGGACGAGTACGTCTGGATTCGGCAAAGAGGGTGCGCGGGGAAATGTCTGCGCCGTTCGGCCACACGAGCGCACGTTGCTAGAGCAGGAGCGCGAGCGCGCGAAGAACCGCATCGGCAATCTCACTCTCGTCACCGGGCCGCTCAACATCCCCATGTCCAACGGGCCGTGGGCGGACAAGCGGTCTGCGCTCGCCGAGCATTCCAACATTCGCCTGAATGCCGGGTTGTCTGCCCTTGAGGTCTGGGACGAAGATGCCATCGAGAAGCGCGCCCTCACCCATTCGCCGCCTAGTGCTACCATGTAGCATATGGATCGCATTGGGGTAAGGGAGCTCCGCCAGCACGCCAGTCGTTATTTGGCCCGCGTGGCGCACGGCGAGAGTCTGGAGGTTACGGACCGGGGACGCCCGGTGGCGCGCCTTGTGCCCATCACCTCCGATACGTGGGCAGACATGATCGCCAACGGCCGGGTTACGCCCGCTGAGGACGGCACCGACGTGGCTGACGAGGTGCCCGGCAACTACGACGTTCACGCATCCGCTGTCCTGGCCGAGATGCGCTCCGACGAAGGGTGAGGTTGTACCTGGACTCTTCCGCGCTGGTGAAGCTGGTCAAGCTGGAACCCGAGTCGGGCGCGCTGCGCCGCTTTCTTCGCCGGCACCGCACCGACGGTCGGGTGACAAGCGCCCTCGCCCGGGTTGAGGTGGTGCGGGCCGTGGCTGCCGGGGGGCCGGCGGCGGTCGCCCAGGCGAGGCGGCAGCTCGCTCGCGTGGACCACGTCAACATCGACCGCGTCCTGCTCGACGACGCGGCCACGCTGGCGCCCGGGACGATGCTGCGGTCCTTGGATGCCATCCACCTGGCATCGGCCAGCTCGATCGGCGCCGACCTGCGGGCCGTGGTCACCTACGACCGTCGGATGGCCGACGCCGCCGTCGCCCTCTCGCTCATGGTCGAGGCGCCGGCCTGACCGGGTCAGGTTGGGGGTCGTCGCCGGGCCGGCGCAATAGCCCTCGTAACCTACGAGGCAGGAGGCGGTTGGTTGGTGACGCTCTTCCTGGTGAACGAGCAGTCGCCCCCCAAGCAGAACAAGGACGAGCCCTGGCTGTTCCACGCGGCGGCGCTCTGCGAGGCGTGGGCGACGGCGACCCCGGGGCTTCCGGGCGGTGGGATCGCGCTTGCGGTCCGGGCCGCGGCCGAAGCGGTGCGCGATGTCCGCGGCGAAGCCCAGCTTTCGGTTGTGTGGACAGGGCCCGGCGAGCCACGAGGTGCCGGTGCGGGCGACGAGCGCTGTGCTGGCGGAGGTCAGATGGGGCGAGGAAGACCCTCATCGTGGTCAGCTTCCGCGGCGTACAAGGTTGTAGCCCTGGTGAATGCTTTGCGGGCCGCTGCCGACCGAGGCGTCGAGGTGCGCCTCGTCCTCGAGCGCGTGCTCGTGGTCAAGGCGGTTCTGGGTGGTGGACTCCTCAGCACCGGGCTTCTCTGGGCGTTGCGATCCGGTTCGATCACGTCGTTGCTCGTGGCGCTCTGCGCCGGCGCAGTCGGCTACGTCGGCCCGGACACCGTCCTCACTCGGATGGCCCGGGCCCGCCAGCTCATGATCGGGAACGAGCTGCCCGACACCCTCGACCAACTGACCATCTGCGTCGAATCCGGGCTCGGCTTCGACTCGGCAATGGCTCGCATCGCCCGTTCCGGGAGCGGGCCCCTCGCCCAGGAGATCACCCTGTTGCTACAGGAGCTCCGGTCGGGGTGCCCCGGCGGGATGCCCTTGGAAACATGCTGGCCCGGACGGACGTGCCGGAGTTGCGGCAGTTCGTCAATGCGATCATCCAGGCCGACAGCTATGGCGTGCCCATCTCCCGCGTGCTGCGGGCCCAGGCCGGGGAGCAGCGTGAGAAGCGCCGGTTCCGGGCCGAGGAACGAGCGATAAAACTGCCCGTGAAGGTGATCTTTCCGCTGGTGTTCTGCATCCTGCCGGTGGTGTTCCTCGTGGTCCTCGGCCCCGCCTACATCCGCTTCACGTCCGGCCTGGGGTAGCTTCGCCCGGAGACTCGGTGCCCTGGTCATCGGACGCGACGATGGTTGGCAGGCGGTCATCGCCCCCGGCGTCGTCTACTGCTACCTGTCCACCGACCAGCAAGACTGGACGGCACCCCACCTTCGTAGTCTCCAGACGGTGCCGCTGCTGCCCACGCGCCTTCCGTGGCTATGCGGGCTGGGTGACCGGCGGCCGGAACGCTGGCACGACCTGCCGGTGGACGAGCCGCCGCAGGGCCAGGCCCGCCCCGGGGTAGGCCATGGCGTCGGCGTCGCCCATGGTGACGACCACCAGGCCGAGCTCGGGGACGACCACCACGTACTTGCCGCCGTGGCCGCCGGCGAAGGAGGAGGGCGTGGTCGCCCTGTCCGCCCACCCACCACAGCAGCCCGTACCCACACCCCTCTGGAGGCCCGCCCTCCATCAGCGGCGACGTGGCGGTACGGACGTAGGTCTCCTCGACCACCCGGCTGCCGGCCCAGACGCCCCCGTGGAGATAGGGCAGCCCCAGCTTGAGCAGGTCACTGCCGACGATGGTCGAGATGAAGCTCTTGGTGACGGAGTGGATGCAGTGCAGGTCAGCCGGTGCGGCGCACCGGTAGTGGCGCTCGAAGACGATCTCACCGTGATGGGAGACGAGCAGGGCAAGGGTGTGAGCCATATCCGGATGGGAGCGGATGGTGGCATCAGCGGCCAGGAGGCCGGCGTTGTACAAAGGAGTTCCTCCAGGAAGAGAACCGGAGGTGCGGCCTGGGCCGGGGTCAGCCTCGGCGGTGACCGGGGTGCACCATGGTGGTGTCAACGATGAGCGTGCGTCGTGAGATCGGCGCGGTCGAGTCCCGCCTATGCCTGCTTCGGTGGGAATCGGCGACCCCCAATCACGACGTAATGCTCCCGTACCGGCTCCGCTCCACGGCGTCGAACGCAGACTCCACGACGATGGCGTCGAGGCTGAACTAGGAACCAGCGATCGTCGCGATGGTCATCGAAAGGTTCCCTGGGCTATCGGGGCCGGTCGACCAGGGCGTTGAGCACCTCGAAGGCCTGATCGAGCCGCTTCTGGCGCCGGCGATCGGGCTCGTGATTGACCTCGGCGGCCACGTAGCCCAGCAGCTCGTCGAGGTCGTCGGCGTCGCCGGCCAGCACGATGCCCTCCTCGGTGTGGCGGGCCCGGAACACGAGCCGCTCGCCGGCGGTGTCGACGAGGCGGAGGTCTCGGAGCGTGGCGGCCACGTCGGGGGGGACCACCACCCCGAGGGTCGGTGCCGACAGGGGTTCGGGCCGGCGGGGCCGGAGGTCGAACGGCGATCGTTCCCAGCCGCTGATGACGCCGTCGTCGCCGCAGGCGTCGCACCGCCACTCGATCGAGGGAGGCACGTCGGAACGGAACACGGCGAGGTGGCCCATGCACGGGCGCCGGCCCGGGCGCCGGCGGCACGGGAGCGCCGTCACCCAGGCCTGGCCGGCGTCGCCGGCCGTGGCGGCGCGCACGAGAAGCGTGAGGTGCTCGGCCATCCGACGGGCCGGTCCGGGGACATCCTCGGGCATGTCGAGGAAATGGCGAAGGTCGGAGACGAACACGGTGTCGAGGGTAATCCCGGCGCGGCCCTCAGCGGTCCTGAACACGGTGGCGGGGACCGCCGGCCGCTCGCACGGGGACCAGCGGACGACGAACCGGCCGGCCATGCCTCGCTGTTGATGTAGGACGCCCAAACAGGCACTTGAGGCCTTCCTGATCCTGACCGCAGTGGCAACAGAAGATCTACGGGTAGGCGCTCCAGCGGATCGACGCGCCGACGGCCACGGCGGCCAGGAGGGCGCCCAGGGCGACGAACGGCGCCGTCACCTCGCGGGGCCGCTTCTGGACGGTGACGTCCTTGGGCAGGTCGGCGAACACCTTGCGGAGTTACGGGGCGTCCTCGGCGCTGTAGAACCTGCCCCCGGTCTCCTCCGCCACCCGCTCCAGGGTGGCGTTGTCGGCCCGCAGCGGCGAGCGGGCGCCGCCCAGGCCGCCGGCGCCGAAGCCGCCGCCACCGAAGCGCTGCACGTCGCCGGCCATCTGCTCCACCGTGCAGGCCAGCGCCGTCGGCTGCTGGGTACCGAACCCGATGGTGAAGATGCGGACTCGTCGCTCGACCGCGTAGGCGACGGCGTCGAGCGGGGCGATCCCCCGGGTGTTGGCCCCGTCGGTCAGGAGCACCACGATGTCGGCGACGTACCCGGCGCTGCCCGGCGCCGGCGCCGGCGCGCCGCCCGCCGGCGGGCCACCGGGAAACCCGCTCGGCGCCACGTCGCCGACGGGCTTCACCTCGCCGTTGATCTCAGCGATGGCGTCGAGGGCCTTGAGCATGGCCGCGCCGACCGCCGTGCCCCGGCCGGTGGTGAGAGCGTTGATGGCGTCCACCAGCACGTCGTGGTCGGCCGTCGGCGCCACCGCCAGCTGGGCGTACCCGGAGAAGACCACGAGGCCCAGGCGGGTGCCCGCCGGCAGATCGTCGACGAACTGGCGGGCCGCCTCCTGGGCCGCGGCGATCCGGTTGGGATCAACGTCGGTAGCGCACATCGACCGGGACACGTCGAGGGCCTTGAGCATGGCCGCGCCGACCGCCGT
>JBPCLE010000082.1:0-9933 GCA_051003575.1 Acidimicrobiales bacterium
GCGGTAGAAGTCGAGCAGCTTGGCGAACTGGAGCTCGGAATTGTGCGCGAAGCGGACCCCGGTGTGGGGCAGAGACGCCTCGCTCCCGGCCGGGCCGGTGTTGCGCTGCTCGCTCAGGACGCTTATCCCCCGCCCCCGGCGGCGTCGGCGACCGCGCCCAGCGAGGGGTGCACGGCGGCCGGGGCCTCCCGCACGGGCCGCAGGTCGGTGATGGCGGCGTCGAGCTCGTCCTTCACGCCGCCGAGGGCGACGATCGACAACACGCCCTGGCCCCGGCGGACCAGGTCGACGAGCTCGCCGTCGGTGCGTACGAGCACCGAGCCGGCCCCGTTGATGACCAGGCTGGCGGTGGCGATGTCCTCGCCCAGGTGGTCGCGGAGGTACTCGTTCGCCCGGCGGGCCGACTGCAGCGACACACCGGCGTCGAGCAGCCCCTTGATGACCTTCAGCTCGACGAGGTCGCGGTAGGAGTAGCGGCGCTGCGTGCCCGACCCCCGGGCGTCGGCGATCGACGGCCGGATCAGGTCGGTCCGAGCCCAGTAGTCGAGCTGCCGGTAGGTGATCCCGACGATCTTGCACACCTGCGGTCCCCGGAACCCGGACACCGAAACCTCGTCCTCGCCCATCCCATCCCCTTTGTCCACAAGGTCGAGCGCTTACGCGTGAACGTGTAGTTACGCCCTTGTAGAGAGAGTAGGTCCCCCTCCACAGGACTTCAACAACCCCAGGCCCAACCTTGGAGACCGCCAGGTGGCCCGCAGGGCCACCGCCCGACCGTCCGAGCGCAGCGAGGCCGGTCCCAGGCCAACCTTGGAGACCGCCAGGTGGCCCGCACGGCCACCGCCCGACCGTCCGAGCGCAGCGAGGCCGGTCCCAGGCCAACCTTGGAGACCGCCAGGTGGCCCGCAGGGCCACCGGACGACCGTCCGAGCGCAGCGAGGCTTGGTCGGCCGGAACGGGCTGAGCGCCGCCGGAGGCGGCACCAATGCCCTTCCGAGGCGAAGCCTCTACGAGGCGAAGCCTCTACGAGGCGAAGTCCTCTGGGTTCACACCTTCGAGGAACTCGCGGAAGCGCTCGACCTCGTCGTCAGCCTCTTCGCCCTCGTCCTCGCTCATCGTCACCGCCGCCTCCGCCAGCACGGACTCCTCGGCAAAGATCGGCGTGCCCAGACGGGCCGCGAGGGCGATGGCGTCGGACGGGCGGCTGGAGACCTTGTAGCCCGAGCCGTTGGTGGTCATCTCGATCTCGGCGTAGAAGGTGCGCTCGCGGAGCTCGGTGATGACGATGCGCTCGACCCCGACCCCGAGCGCCACCAGCAGATCGCGCAGGAGGTCGTGGGTCAGCGGGCGGGCCGTGACCACGCCGTTCTGGGCGAAGGCGATTGCGGTGGCCTCGACCGGCCCGATGAAGATGGGCAGCACGCGATGCTCGCCCTCGGACTCCCGCAGGAGGACGATCGGGCTGTTGGTTGGCATCTCGACCCGCACCCCGACAAGGTGCATCTCGACCACCCGCCGACGTTACCTCCTGTAGAGCGAAGCCACGTACGCGTCCGGGTCGGAGCGGAGCGTCTCCAGGTCGCCGACCACCACCCGATCGAGGTTCCGGTACCGCTGGTCGTAGTCCAGCCCGTACCCCAGCACGAACTCGTCACCGATCTCGAAGCCCCGGTAGCGCAGCGGCGCCGGAATGATGCGCCGCGACGTCCGGTCCAGGAGGGAGCAGGCCTCGAGCGACCGGGGCCCTCGCCGGTCCAGCTCGGCGAGGAGGAAGTGCAGGGTGAGGCCGGTGTCGACGATGTCCTCCACCACGACGACGTCGCGCCCAGAGATGTCGGTGTCCAGGTCCTTCACGATGCGGGCTCGCCCGGAGTCGGGTGCGTAGGCCGAGATGGCCATGAAGTCGACCTCGGGCACGATCGTGAGCCGCCGCACCAGGTCGGCCAGGAACGGCACGCTGCCCTTCAGCACCGCCACCAGGACCAGGCCGTCGGCGTGGCCCGCCGACAGCTCGCCGGCGACCCGCGACGCCGCGGCCGACAGCGCCTCCGCCGGGATTAGGACTCGCGGGTGCGCTACTGCCCCTCGATGTACTTGCGGAGCGCCTGGCGCAGCATGGCGGCACGAAGGCCCTGGCCCAGCCGGGTGAGGTCGGACAGGGCCTCGGCCGCGGCCTTGCGGGCCGTGGGGTTGCGCTGCTTGAGCATCGGCAGCACGAACTGCTCCAAGAAGCCCGCTTCGCGCTCGCCCGCCGTCTTGTACATCCGCAAATGGCGGGCCTCCACGCCGTACTTCATGAACCCGGCGGCCAGGTGGGCCACCATCAGGGCCTCCTCGTCGTAGTAGACGCTCGAGGCGGCCCGACGGCCGGTGAGCAGGCCATAGCGCTCCAGCTCGCGCAGATCGTCCTCCTCCAAGCCGCTCGCCGAGGCCAGCTCCATCAGGTTCATGCTCACCCCGGTGGAGGTGAGCACCAGTGGCGCCTCCGCCGGCGGGGACTGGGGTGGCATCTGCGGTGCGACGGACGCCGGCGGTGACGGCCTGGGTGCCGGCGGCTGCTCCGGGGCGGGCGCGGGCGCGATGGGTGCCGGCGGCTGCTCCGGGGCGGGCGCGGGGGAGGTGGGCGCCGGAGCGGGGGCGGTGGGCGCCGGAGGCGGCTCGGGTGGCGCCACCGCGGCCCCCTCGGGCTCGCCCGGCGCAGCGGGGGCCGGCGCGTCCTCCGACCTGTCGCTGTCACCGCCGCGCAGGCGGCCCTTGATGACCTTCAGCGGCAGGAAGTGCTCTCGCTGCTGGCGCAGGATCCACTGGAGCCGCTCCACGTCGGTGTCGTAGAACTTCCGGTAGCCCGACGGGGTGCGCTCGGGGTCGAGCAGGCCCTGGCTCTCCAGGAACCTGATCTTGGAGATGGTGACGTCGGGGAACTCCTCCTTGAGCAGAGCGAGCACCTCGCCGATCGACCGGTGCTCCCGTTCCTCCACCCGCTCGCTCACCTGCTCACTCGGCCGCCGGGCCGCCGGCGAAGAACACCAGGCGGAACTTGCCGATCTGCAGCTCGTCGCCGTTGGCAAGGGGCGCGTCCTCGATCCGCTCCCGGTTGAGGTAGGTGCCGTTGAGGGAGCCGGCATCGCGCACCGAGTAGCCCGGGCCGACGCGGACGATCTCGGCGTGGCGGCGGGAGACGGTGATGTCGTCGAGGAAGATGTCGGAGTCCGGGTGCCGCCCGGCCCGGGTCACCTCGCTTTCGAGGACGAACTTCGAGCCGGCGTTCGGGCCCCGCTTGACCACCACCATCGCCACCGACTCCCCGAGCTCCGCCACAGCCAGCGCCATGTCGTCGTCGACGATCTCCCCGGTGGCATCGACGGGAGCAAAGGTGATGGTGGTCTCCTCGCCGGCGTCGGCCGCATCCATGGCGGTGCCGCAGGAGGAGCAGAACCGGGCGTCGAGCGCGTTGCCGTGCCCACAACTGGTGCAGAACAGCTCGGTCACGATGCCGCCGTAATCACGAGCCGGTGTGCGCCGCGTACGCGACGGCGTCGAGCAGGTGGTCGAGGGTCGTCGGTGCGGAGGGCTCGATGATGCAAATCCAACCCGCGCCGTAGGGATCCTCGTTCAACTGCTGCGGCGCCTCGCCCAGCTCGGCGTTCACCTCCACGACAGTTCCGCCCACCGGGGCGTAGACGTCGGACACGGACTTCGTGGACTCCACCTCGCTGCACGACCCGCCGGCCTCGACGACCGCTCCCACGGCCGGCAACTGTACGAACACCACGTCGCCGAGGGCATCCTGGGCGTACGCGGTGATGCCGATCCGCACCCGGCCTTCCTCGACGCGCGCCCACTCGTGATCCTTGGTGTACCGCCTGTCCTCGGGCACCTTCATGGCGCCAGACGCTAGCGCCCCGGCGGGGGGGCGCCGGCGCACACGGCCCCGGCCCGCCCGCACGGAAGCCTCAGCGGAGCAGCTCGCGGATACGACGGGCGTGCTCCTGGGCCAGGCGCCGGGCATCCACATCGGTCGGCCCCTCGGCCCACACATGGGTGACAGGCTCGTCAGGATCGGGGAGGATCAGCGCCCACGAGTCCTCGTAGAGGATCTTGACGCCGTCGACCAGGACCAGGCGGAGGTCCTTCGCCGCCTCGACGACCCGGCGCATGACCAGGCCCTTCTGCTCCCAGGGTGTGACGACGCTCTCGTGTGCCATGTACAGGCTCGGCAGCCCGGCGACCACCTTGGACAGGCGCAGGTCCGACTGGGCCAGCAGCTCGAGCAGGTGGACCAGGGCGGCGGTGGCGTCGTAGGCGGGCAGGAACTCTGGAAAGCCGAACCCGCCCTCCTGGCTGGCAGCCAGCACCACGCCCTCGGTCGACGAGGCGACATCCATGATGTGGCTTGGCGCGACCTTGGTCCAGACCACCTCGGCCCCCGCCTCGGAGGCAATCCGCTCCGCCGCCGCGCTGGCCGAGACGGGTAGGGCGATCCGGGCCCCCGGGTGCTGGGAGGACACCAGGGTGACCAGCGCCAGCAGCGCCTGCTCGTGGGACAGGATCTGACCATTGTCGTCGACCAGGGTCAGGCGCTCGCCATCGGGATCGATGACGGCGCCGAGGTGGGCGCCGGCGGACTGCACCAGGTCGGCGACTCGGGCGGCGTGGGTTGTGGGCTCGAACGCCGCGGCGCCGGCGGTGAACGCGTAGGGGTTGACCGCCAGGACGTCGGCGCCCAACTTGGAGAGCACGTTGGGCATGACCAGCGAGGTCGAGCCGTAGGCGTAGTCGAGGACGAGCCGGAAACCGGCGGCGGGGATGAGGTTGGCGTCGACCCCGGCGAGAAGCGTGGCCGAGTAGTGCTCCAAGGCCCGGGCCGGGTAGCTGATGTCGCCGATGCCGGCCGCGAACGCCCGCCGGAAGTCCTCCCGGTAGAAGTAGCGCTCGATCTTGCGCTGGACGGCCTCGTCGACGTCGGTCCCGTCGGACTCGAAGAACCGCAGGGTGACGGACTGGGGGTCGCCGCGCGCCAGGCGGACGCTGATCCCGCCCTGGCTCTGTGAGCTGCGGACGTGGAACCGGGTCACCGGCACCGGCGACATCTCCAGGTCGGTGACGTCGACACCGCCGGCGTTGAGCCCGGCCATGACCGCCCGCTTCAGCGCCCGGGCCGCCCGGCTCGAGTCGCGGGATGTGGTGACGGTGGAGCCCTTCTTCATGGTGGTGGCGTAGGCCATGGCCACGCGGCAGGCCAGCTCGGGCGTGATGTCGACGTTGGCCAGGCCGGTGACGCCGTGGCGGGTGAACAGGCTCCGGGCGCCTCGCGACTCCCAGACGATCGAGGAGTTGATGATCGCCCCTGGCTCGACCGTCTTGAAGGGATAGATCTTGACGCCCGGGTTGATCACGGCGTGATCGCCCACGAAGCAGTTGTCGCCCAGGACCACGCCCTCCTCGCAGCGGGCATGGGCCCGCAGGTCAGTGGACCGGCCGATCACCGCGCCCCGCAGGTGCACACCCTGGCTGACGTAGGCGTTGTCGTGGACGACCGAGTGCTCGATGTGGGCGTCGGCGCGGACCATCACGTTGGCGCCGAGGACCGAGAACTCCTTGAGGTGGGCGCCGGCCTCGATCCGGCAGTAGTCGCCGATGATCGCCGGGCCGACCACCTCGGCACCCGGGTCGACCTCGGCCCCCTCTCCCAGCCACACACCTTCGGCGATCCGGAACCCGGGGATGGCGACGGCGACCTTGCCGGCGAGGACGTCCTGGTGGGCCTTGACGTAGGCGTCGAGCGTGCCGACGTCCTCCCAGTACCCCTCGGCGACGTGGCCGAAGAGGGGCTTGCCGTCGGCCAGGAGGGCGGGGAAAACGTCGCTGGAGAAGTCGACCGACTGGCCCTCGGGGATGTAGTCGAACACCGCCGGGTCGCACACGTAGATGCCGGTGTTGACGGTGTCGGAGAAGACCTGGCCCCAGGTGGGCTTCTCGAGGAAGCGCTCGATGGAACCGTCCTCCCGGGCGATGACGATCCCGAACTCCAGGGGGTTCTCCATCGACTTCAGGGCCAGGGTGGCCATGGCGCCCTTGCGCTGGTGGACGGCGACCAGCTCGGTGAGGTCGATGTCGGTGAGGACGTCGCCGGAGATGACCAGGAAGGGGTCGTCGAGCTCGGCACGGGCGTTGCGTACCGAGCCGGCAGTGCCGAGGGGGCTCTCCTCGGTGGCGTAGACCATCCGGACCCCGAACTCGGCGCCGTCGCCGAAGTAGGTGCGGATGGTCTGGGGCAGGAAGGCCAGCGTGACGACCACGTCTTCGAAGCCGTGGTCCTTCAGGAGCCGCACGACGTGCTCCATCATGGGCCGGTTGGCCAAGGGCATGAGGGGCTTGGGCTGGTTGGAGGTGAGCGGCCGCAGCCGGGTTCCCTCGCCGCCGGCCATGATCACGGCCTTCATGTGGCGAGCCTTCCCGCCCGTCCCTCGCGCAGCGCGTCGATGGCGGGCTTGACGTAGGTCGCCGCCGCGTACCAGGCCATGACCAGGCCGACGACGGCCACCGCCCAGGCGAGGGCGTAGGCCGGCCCTTGACCGTGGCCCCACAGGAACAGGGGGAACGCCACCATCATGAGCAGTGTCCCGCACTTGCCGGCCCAGCTCACGTCGATGCGCCTGGCCCCCATGACGCCGAGGGCGATGGTGGTCGCCGCCACCAGGACCTCCCGGGCGATCGCCGGCCAGAAGACGACCGGCGGAACCGACCCGTCGATGAGGATGGCGATCATCCCGGTGACAAGGAGGACTTTGTCGGCGATGGGGTCGAGGACCTTGCCCAGATTGGAGACCTGGTCGAAGTGGCGGGCGATGTAGCCGTCGACCCAGTCGGTGGCGCCCAGGCCGCCGAGGAGCAGTGCGGCGCCCAGGCGGTTCTCCCGCCCGAAGAGCAGCCAGAGGAAGATCGGCACGCACGCCAGCCGGAGCAGGGAGATCGCGTTGGGGATCGTGGCGATGCGGTCGAGGCGACCCTCGGCGTCCTGAGGTGCCGTCATCGGGGCCATCCTAACCCGGGGCTCCTCGTCGTCCCGTCACCGCGAGGTGCGGATAGTGTCGCCTGATGGGGGTTGACGCGACCATCGTCCCGCGCCCGCTGCGGGTCGCGGCACTTGATGTCACCGGCGGCGAGGTGCGGGTCACCAACACGGGTTCGAGCGAGGACGAGTTCTCGTTCACCATCGACCGCAACGCGGCGCAGTGGGGATGGGTGACCCCGCCCACCGTGGTCGTGCCACCCGGCGCCGAGGGATCCGTCAAGGTGCTCTTCCGGATCCCCAAGGCCCCGAAGCCGCCTGCCGGCCCCCTCCCCTTCACCGTGACCGTCGCCTCCGTGCGGGACAGGTCCGTCTCCTCCGTGGCCGAGGGCATCGTCGAGGTGGCGGCGTTCGCCGACGCCCTCGCCACCCTCAACCCCACCACCGCCCAGGGCAGCGGGCCCTCCCATCACACCGTGGCCCTATCCAACCGTGGGAACGCGCCGGTGCGGGCCCGCCTGACCGCCAGCGATCCCGACGGCGCCCTCGACTTCGACATCGAGCCCGTGACCCTTGAGGTGCCGCCGGGCACGGTGGCCTCGGCCAACATTCGGGTCAGCCCGAAGGCCCGCCTCCGCCGGGGTACGGCCGAGCGGCCGTTCCAGGTGCTGGCCTCCACCGAGGGCGGCGAACCGTGGCGGGTGGAGGGCAAGCTCACCCAGGAGGGCACCGGCATGGGGCGGGCGCCGGTGATCGTCGCCATCGTGCTCGCCCTGCTGGTCGCCGCGTTCGCCGCCGTTGCGGTACTCGGGGGGGACGACGACAGCCCGGGCTCAACTGTGCCAACGGCCGCGGCCGGCGCCCCGCCGGTCAACGACCCGGCCTGCCCGGCCAAGGGCCACGACAACCGCGACCGGGGCGCCAGCGGCGCCCTGCCGTTCAACTACTCGTTCCTGTTCACCACGCCCGACGGGTGCAAGCCGGTCCGCTTCAACCCGTGCGCGCCGATCCACTTCGTCATCAACCCCGCCGACGCCCCAACCGGGGGTGTGGAAGACGTGCGCCAGGGGTTCCGTCTCATCGCCGAGGCCGGCGGGTACACCATGGTCGACGACGGGCTCACCGACGCCGACCGGTTCGGCTTCGGGCGCCGGGCCTACGACCCCGGGCGCTACGGCGAGCGGTGGGCGCCCATCGTCGTCAGCTGGGGCCGGCTGGGCAGCCAGGGCCGCAACGACGTGGTGATCGCCGGCATGGGCAACGGCCACGTGGTCGACGGCGCCATCGTCACCGGCATGCTCAACCCCAACGCCGATGCGCGCAGCGACGTCTCCCGGGAGACGCCGATCCCGGCCGGCTACGGCGAGGGGATCTCGTGGGGCCGGGTCATCCTCCACGAGCTCGGCCACGTGTTCGGCCTGGGCCACGTCGCGAGCAAGAACGCCATCATGCACGAGGCGCTCCTGGAGCAGACGCTGAGCCGCACCGAGTACGGGGTGGGCGACATCCAGGCGTGGCGCCAGCTCGGCCGCGAGGCCGGCTGCGTGGAGGCGCCGGCGCCGCGGGAGGTCGCCCCGATCGGCGGCAACCGGGCCACCACGACCACCGCCGCGCCTTAGCCGGCCGAGCCGCTGAAGGTGGCAGAGCCGGTGGCGGCGATCATCCTGGCCGGCGGGGCAGGCCGGCGCATGGGGGGCGCCGACAAGGCGGCACTGGTGGTGGGCGGGACCACGCTGCTGGACCGGGTGCTGGCTGCGGCCCGGCCGGTGTGCGACGCGCTGGTGGTGGTGGGCCCGGCCCGGCCGACCGCCGTGGCAGGGGTGCGCTTCTTGCAGGAGTCAGAGCCGGGGGGCGGGCCGGTGCCGGCGGTGGCCGCCGGCCTGGCCGCGGCGCCCGATGCCGGCGTGGTGTTCCTCCTGGCCACCGACCTGCCTCTGCTTGCGACGGCCCACCTCCGCCGGCTGCTCGCCGCCCTGGCCGGCGCCGGCGAGGGCGTGGAGGCGGCGGCCGCCGATGATCACGGCGGGCCCAACCCGCTGCTGGCCGCCTACGCCGCGCCGGCGCTGCGGAGGCGGGCGGCGACGCTGGGGGCCGGCGCCCGGGCCGGCGCGCTGCTGCCAGCGGGCGCGGTCACCGTCGACCTCGGAAATGCCACGCTCAACGTCAACCGGCCTGAGGACCTGGCCACCGCCGAGTCGGCGGTGGCGGGCGACTACGAATGAGGCTCGCCGAGGGCCACGGCCACTGGCCGTCGCCGCCGGTAGCGGCAGTTGCATCCGCCACTGGGAGGGCGGGGGGCCATCCGACACCGAGAACGTGGTCAATCGTCAGTACGACCCCCGGCCCGGCGTGCGTCAGGAGCGATAGACATCCCTGCGATGGTCGATGTCGAGGATGCGTACCGTGTGGGTGGCCTCGTGGATCTCGTAACGCACGCGGTACTCCCCTCGGCGCGCACGCCAGTGGCCGTCGAAAGGCGCTCGCAGGGGCGCGCCGACCCTTCGGGGCGCCAGGACAAGCGGTCCCGAGATGAACTCCCAGGCCGCGATGGCGGCGGTTTCGGGTAGCAGATCGGTGAGTGCGCGCCTCGCACCTGGAGCCAGGATGAGCCGGTACGGCTCTTCAGTCAAGGGGCCTGTCGCGGCCTCGGGGCCGCATGACCCGCTCCATTTCCTCGCCCGTAGTGAAGTTACCGTTCTCGATATCGCTCTGGGCCTGACGCACTCGACCCATCGCGTCTGGGTCGCTCAGTAGCTCCAGCGTGGCCTCCAGGGATGCGAGGTCCTCCGCAGATATCAGGACGACGTACGAGCGGCCATTCTTGGTGATCTGCACACGCTGATGGGTGCGGTCCACCTCGTCGGCGATCTCCGACAGGCGAGCCTTGGCCGCCGAGAGGGGCAAGGTGTCCATGGACTAGA
>JBPCLE010000083.1:0-3743 GCA_051003575.1 Acidimicrobiales bacterium
GGCGCCGTGACCGGCTGAAACGAACGACCACGGCCGACAACCCGCTCGCCTTCTTGGCCCGCCGGGTGAGGGCGGCGTCCCCGGCGGCCAGGAAGACGAGGTGATCCAGATCGGCGCAGCCCAGGCAGAGCGGTCCTGGCTCTTCCATGATCACCAAGGTCCCCGGTCTGGCCGCACGCGGTGCACGTCCAGTCGCCGAGGGCGGAGATGATGGTGCGCGTGCTGCGACATTGGCGAGTTGGCTTCGACATCGAACCACGGGTCGCGGGCTTTGCGCCGTTGATCGGCATTCTCGTCGGGGGCGTCGGAGTGGCGATCAACTCAGCTCTTGATGACGGCGACCTCCGCGTTGGGGTCTTCCCGTGGACGCTGACATTTGCCATGGGCTGTCTCGGTGCGTGCAGTCTCGGACTGCTCCGAGTCCACGGGCCATCGCCGACGGGGGCGCTGGTCGTCGGCGCGTGGTGGACAACCCTCGCGGTCTGGGCGATCGGCGGGTTCTTCATGGCGGTTGCGATCGGAGCGCTCATCGGACTCGATGAGGAGGACGCCGGCATTGCCGTGATGCCACCGCTGCTGGGGATGATGTTCGGGGTCCTGTCGATCGCACCTGCGATGGCAACCCTGGCAATGGGCATGAGCCGTGCCCGAGTACTCCCGCGGTGGTCTCGGTTTGCGGCATGGGCAGCCGCGCCCGCTGTGCCCCTGCTGCTCCTTCTCGGGATCACGGAAGGTGCAGTCGAGACGATCGGCTCATCTGCACTCATGGCCCTGTTCGGTGCCGCTTGGATCACTATGGGAATCTCGATCACCCGCCACAGACGAGACGCGACCAACAAGCAATCTCATCACCATGGGTAGACAGCGAACCGAAGTGCCGTTTGCCTCGCCCCGCCGAGCGGTGAGCTGCCGTCGCCAGGCTGAGGCCGCGGCGTTCTCCACGGCAGCGTACGAGTACCGGGGAACCCGCGCCGAAGGGGTGCTCGATGGCGCTCACACTGATTGCCGGGATCGGTTCGGTGGCTGTGCGTGACTCCTGGCCCTTCGACTGCAGCTGCGCGCAGATACTTGAGCGGTTGGATCATCGATCGCAAGGTGCGCGGGGGTGCCCAACGAGCTGCCGCTGCGCCGCCACTCGAGGCGGCTGACGCCCGATCCGTCTACGTGTGCGGCGCGATCGGGAGCGGGCGGGCGGTGAGCCCTCGCCCGCGCCGCACGTCCTGACAGACCTTAGATGTCATGGAGTAAGACCCATAATTTTGGGCACGGTCTGTTGACAAGGAGCCCCTGGACAACCCGTACCGGCCCGGCGCGGGGACGCGACGAGTTGATCGGTCGGTTCGGCGTCACCGTCAGACGGGCGTCGACCGGGCGACCGGGCAAGAGCCTGATGCCGATCGGGCTTCGGGGCGTTGGCAAGACGGTGCTCCTCAACCGGTTCGCTGACATCGCCCGGCACGAAGGGCAGCAGGTCGCCTTCATCGAGGCGCCTGAGACCGGCGACTTCCGCACCCTGCTCGCTGTGCGTTTGCGCAAGGTCCTTCTCGAGTTCGATCGCGGCGGAGCAGCTCGGGCCGTCCTTCGGGCCATGCAGATCCTGAAAACGTTCAGTCTGCAACTGCCGGACGGCTCGGCCATCGCCATTGATGTGGACGCCTTGGCAGGCCAGGCAGACTCGGGTCTGCTCTCGGAGGATCTCACCGACCTCCTCGTCGGAGTCGGCCAGGCGGCAGCCGAGAAGCGGTCGGGGCTCCTTCTCGCTATCGACGAGGTGCAGTATTTGTCGGAGATCGAACTGGGGGCGTTGATCACAGCCGTTCACCGAACAACCCAGCTCAACCTCCCGATCGTGCTCGTCGGAGCCGGGCCCCCTCAGCTCCCCGGCATGGCCGGCGATGCCAAGTCGTACGCAGAGCGCCTCTTCGACTTTCCCGAGATCGGCTCCCTGACAGACGACCAAGCGAGGTCGGTACTGTCGATCCCCGCCGAGGAGCAAGGGGTGTCGTATGAAGGCGACGCTCTGGATGCCATCGTCACCGCTACGCACGGGTACCCGTACTTCCTCCAGGAGTGGGGCTACCACGTCTGGAACCACGCGCCGGCGACGGTCATCAATCACGACGATGTCGTGTCGGTGGCTCCGGTCGTCGTCGACCAGCTCGATCGAAACTTCTTCCTCGTCAGGTTCGATCGGCTCACACCCAAGGAGAAGGAGTATCTCCGGGCAATGGCCGAGCTCGGCCCTGGACCGCACCGGTCCGGCGACATCGCTGCGCAGCTGAAGGTAAAGGTCGAGTCGGTAGCGCCTCGACGCTCGGGCCTCATCGTCAAGGGAATGATCTACAGCCCCACCCACGGCGACACCGCCTTCACCGTTCCCCTGTTCGACGAGTACCTGCGCCGGGCGATGCCGTCCTGGAACGGCGCCGGCCGCGTCAGGCCGGGGGTCGCTCGAACAGGTGCCAGCGGTGGTGGGCCAGCGCCGGCGCCACCGCGCCGGGGACGAAGCGTTCCCAGGAGGCCAGGCGGGCGATTCGGCCTTCCATGGAGGGGTCGTCGCCCTTGAGGTAGGGGAGGATCGACCAGACCCAGGCCGCTCCTTCCGACGACTGGCCCCGGCGGAGGATCTTGGCGATGGGCACCGAGGTGTCGGGGAAGGGCGGGATGTCGAACAGGCCGGTGCCGGTGGGGGTGAGACCGAGGTTGCCGGCGGCCACGGTGGCGGCCTGGCGGTCGAGGGCGTGCTCGTTGAGCTCGGACCGGAAGAGCTCCTTGTGCCAGAGCCTGGCCCGCAGCTGCATGAAGACATTCTTGTTCGGCACGCAGCACAGCACCGCCTTGTCGGCCCAGCGGGCTTGGGCCGCGAGCACGGCCCAGGGGTCGTCGAACCACCAGAGGGCGGCGAAGCTGAAGGCCAGGTCGTAGCGAGCGGGCAGCTCGTCGGGCCACGTGGCCGGGTCGGCGCTGTCGACAAGGTGGATCTCGGGGGAGAGCCCCAGCTCGGCCCACTGGGCCCGGACCGCCTCCAGCCGCTCGGGGTCGTGGTCGAGGAGCCCGACGCGCAGGCCGGCCCGGGCGCAGAAAACGGCGTCGAGGCCGGGGAAGCCCATCATCCCGAATGCCGGCGCGTGGAGGACGCTGGTGGCCCCGGTGCGTTCTATGGCGGTCTGGAGGACGTCGCGCAGGGCAAAGCGCTCGTACACCGTGCCCAGCCCCTCGTCGGGGTCGTCGACGTAGTTGTGCCAGTCGAACCCGTGGGCGGTCGAGCGCTGCTCGGCCAGCCAGGCGCCGGCCGCGGGGACACCGTGCTCCACGTCGACCTGGGATCGCCACCCGAGCTCCGCCCCGGCGCGGGCCGCGGAGTAGGCGCGGTCGCGGGTCAGCACATCGACGGCGTGGCGGGCGACGAGGCGCGCCGGCGCCGCCGGCAGGCCGAACCGGGGCTCCCGCAGGCCGGCGCCGGCGGCCAGCAGGGCGAAGATGCGGCTCACCGGCGTGGCCTCGGGGCCGGCGAATACGAAGACGCCGGCCCCCTGCTCCCCAAGGCGAACAAGGCCCCGCACGAGGTCGTCGACGTGGAGGAGGTGGATGCGGTTCTGGCCGTCGCCGGGGAACCAGCGCACGCCCCGGGCCATGAGCTTCACCGCTCGGGCCAGCATGCCCTGGGAGTCGCCGGCGCCGTAGGTGATGGTGGGCCGGGCGATGGCGGTCGGCCCGCCGGCCCACGCCGCCACCAGCGCCTC
>JBPCLE010000084.1:0-6646 GCA_051003575.1 Acidimicrobiales bacterium
GGTGGTGTCCGCCCTCACTTTGTTGTCCAGGGCCTCTTCTGCCCTCCTGGCTGCGTTCCTTGTTGGTGGTGTGTTGCTGGCTCTGGCGCCGGCAGCCAAGCCTGGCCACAACCCGGCGTTCCCCGGGCTGGTGGTCGGGCTGAGCAGTACCGGCAGCGCCCTGGGCGGCCCGTCGGTCAACCTGGCCAACCTGTTCCAGGTCGTGAGCCCGTCCCTGCAGCTCGACGGCTCCCGCCAGGTGACGGCCGTCTGGACCAACCCGACCGTCGACTTCGGCAGCGATATCGACGCCACCCTCTTCGCCTACGTGGTGGCCGGCACGGCACCCGACACCATCCCGCCCACGCCGGCCAACATCGAGGTGCTCTCCAATGCCCTCGAGATCACCTTCCACATCGGGGCCGGTGAGCCGTCGACGGCGGTCGCGGTCGCGTCGCCGGCGGCCACATCGAGCACCAGCGCCACGACCACCACCGTCCGGGCGACGACCACCACCGCCCGGCCCGCGACCGCCACCACCCTGGCGCCGGCCACCACCACCGTCCCGCCCACGACGACCACCACCAAGTTCCTGGGCATCTTCTGAGCCCTGGGCACCGGGGGCCGGCGGCGGGCGGCGCGCTGGCGCGGAGCCGCTCGATCCTTCTCGTTGGGCTCGCCGGCGAGCTGGCGGCGCTGGCGGTCACCGGCGTCGCCCTGTTCTTCGTGTACCGCCCGACGGCCGGCCAGGCGTGGAGCGGCCTGGTCGACGGCCCCCTGACGGCCGAGCTGGAGGTTGCCCGGGCGGTGCGGGTCGTCCACCGCCTCGCTGCGCAGCTCGCGATGTGGACCGCGGTGGCGGCCGGGGCGCTGCTCGTGCTGCGCCGGGCGGGAGGCCGGCGCTGGGTGGCTCCGGCCATCGGGGCCGGCGTGGTCGTCGCCGTGGGGCTGGCGTCGTTCACCGGCTACCTCCTGCCCTGGGACCAGCTCGCGTTGTGGCGGGTGCGGGTGGGCTCGTCGGTGGCCGGCTATCGGCCGCTCTTCGGTCCCGACGTGCGCTTCGTCCTGCTGGGCGGGGTCGAGGTGAGCCCCGGCACCGTCCTCGGCTGGCTCGCCGTCCACTCGCTGGTGCTCGGCCCACTTGCGGTCGTCCTGGTCGCGGCCGCCCTCCGCCGGCCCCGGTAGGTCCTGCCGGCACCGGCCTCCTCGCCACTCGCGCCCGACCGGGCCGTGGTGGTCACGGTCAGGTGTGGCCCGGCCGGCCGTGGGCGCCGGCCGGCACATCCGGCCTGGCCCCCAGGAGCATCCGGGTCAGCGGGTTCCCCGGATCGAGCAGCACGTCGAGCACCGCGTTGAGCTCCACGTCGGTCACCACGTCGGGCCCGCCGGTTCGGGGGGCGCGCAGCACGGCCTGGCGAAGCATCTCCCGGATGAACGACGGGCTGACCCCCTCCGTCCGGCAGATCACCTCGTCGAGAGAACCCACACGGAGTACCAGGCCGCGCCCGTACAGCTCGATCAGCCGGCGCCGGCCCTCCGCGTCGGGGAGGGGCACCTCGATGGCCCGGTCGATGCGCCCGGGGCGCGCCGCGATCGCCGATTCCAGCAGCTCGGGCCGGTTCGTGGTGAGCACGGAGACGACGTCGGCGTCGTCGTCGAGCCCGTCGAGCATGTCGAGCAGGTCGAACAGCAGCCGGCGGGGAGAGTGGCCGGGCATGGCCCGGTCCTCGGCGATCAGGTCGACGTCCTCCAGGACGAGGACTGCCGGCGCCAGGCTGCGGGCGATGGCGCCGGCGACACCGATGAAACCCAGCTGGGAGCCGGCCATCTCGATGACGGTGTACTCCTGCAAGCGGGAGATCAGGTACTTGATCGTGTGCGTCTTGCCGGTGCCCGGAGGCCCCCACAGCAACAGGCCCCGCTTGAGGTGCCGGCCGGCGGCAGCAGCCGCCCCCGCTGTTCGCCGATGCCGATCGTGTGCTCTTCGATGAGATCGAGCACCCCCGGTGGCAGGACGACCTCCTGGCCCTCGAACGTCGGTCGTTCGACGAAGCGGAGGCTGAGGTAATGGTCCTCGTCGTTCCCCAGGCGCAGCACCCGCCGGCGGTAGGGGTTGTGCTCGGCCATGAGGCGCCGAAGCTCGGTCACGAAGCGTGCGCCCTGGTCGGGCTCCGGCGCGAGCACGTCGACGCAGACACGGCGAAGGGGGAACAGCTCCTGGCGGACGTACGCAACGATCGTCCCGTCGAGGCTGCGAACGAGCAGCACCCCGTGCTGGAGGCACGGCGACGCCTGCCCGGGACCGGTGGCGACGCCGGCCCAGTCCGGGGCGCCGACGTCGTAGGCGCCGGTGAGGGCGGAGGCCGGCGCAAGGACCTGGGAGAGCGCCGGGTGGGCATGGAAGCCCGCGCCGCCGGCGTTGCCGATCAGGCCGACCACCAGCGACGACCGACCGGGAGCATCCAGGTAGGCGTTGAGCCCCGCCTGCACGACGATGTGCTCCCACGGCTCGAACCGCTCGGTGAGGACGGGCAGCCCGTTGGGGTCCACCCCGAGGTGCTCCCGGAGAAGCGCCCGGAAGGGCGTGTCGGCGGGGCGCTGGTCAGACGCGGAGTGTTCGTCGGCCACCGTGGCCTCGATACTGACGACGCCGGGCGACGCCGTCAACGAGCCGGTCTCGAGCAGGTCGGGCGCGGGAATCCGCACTGGCTGGGCCCTGCGTGGCCGGCGCCGACGGCTTTGGCGGAGAGCCGTCCAAAGCGAGGAGGTCGGGCTCGGCACGACATGACCGGTGGGTGAACGTCGCGGACCCGACAGGGCCCTTCACCCGCCGGCGGTGCTATCGGCCACCTCCGCCGCCAGCACCGCCTCCGCCACCGGCACCACCTCCGTCACCGGCACCACCTCCGCCGCCGGCACCGCCTCCGCCGCCAGCACCGCCGCCGGCACCGCCTCCGCCACCGGCACCGCCTCCGCCACCGGCACCACCTCCGCCACCGGCACCGCCGGCGCCACCTCCGCCGCCTCGAACCAGAATCGGCGCGGGGTGCAGGTGGATGACAACGGGCGGTGGTGACGTCACCACGATCACGCTCGGAGGCGGTGTGGCCACGACGACGGGCGTGACAACCACCGGTGTGGATGTGGCGATGGTTGCCACGTTGCACGCACCGCCACCGTTCCCGCCGGCGCCCCCGACCGCCCCGCCTGAACCGCCTGTCGCCGTCCCGCCGGTGGTCAGCACGCCGGCGCCGCCGGTGGCTACCGCGGCGCCGCCGCTTCCCAGGGCAGGGCCACCGTTGCCGCCGTCGCCGGCGTTGCAGACGTTGAGCTCAGCAGGACCAGACACCGGCGCGATGACCACCGGGCCGGCCGCCACGGCGCCGCCGCCGGCGTTGCAGGCGCTGCCACCGCTGCCACCGGTACCGCCGATGGCCGCGGCCGAACCGCCCGTGGCCGTCCCCCCCGACGCTATGACTCCAGTGCCGCCGGTGGCCACGGCACCGCCGCCGCTCCCCAAGGCAGGGCCGCCGGCGCCGCCGTCGCCGGCATTGCACACGTGGGCGTCGGCCGAGCCGGAGACCGGTGCGATGATCGTCGGCCCGGCCGCGATGGGTCCCCCGTTGCGGTTGCAGGCCCCTCCACCACTTCCTCCAGCTCCCCCGACCCCCAAGCTCGAACCGCCCGTCGCCGTTCCGCCGGTGCTCAGGAGGCCGGAGCCGCCCGTCGCCAGCACAGGGCCACTGATCCCCGCCGCAGCCCCACCGTTACCGCCGTCGCCTCCGTTGCACACATTGGAGACCTGAGACTGGGCCGGGTTGACCGAGAGGCCCCCCCACCCGGCGAGAAGTACCCCAGCCGCAAGGGCTATGCGCCCACGTCGGATGTGCCTGGTCATGGAAGGCCCCCTATGCCTGTGCGGCTCAGCAGCTCCGTTCCCGCCGCGCCGATTCCGTTTTCGCGAAGCTGAGGGTACACCGCGTGAGCCGGTTCCTGTCAGGATGTGGACACGTCGAGGGTAGGGCCGAGACGTTACGACCCCACAGACGTCGTGACTGCATTGGTCAGCGCGTGGGTTGGCACCGAGACTCCGATGGGAGCTTGATCGGCCGGCGGGGACGGCGGCGGCGGAGGGGACGCGACGACCACGTGGAGGGTGAGGCCGGTGGCGACGGCGGCTCCGAGGAGGGCGACGAGAGCCTTTCGCATACCGGCCAGTGCGCCAGTGGCGCGCCCGGTCCTCAGAGTGCGTCGACGGCGGTGATGCGGACCTCGGCCTGGCCGGCGCCATCCGACGCGGCGAGATCGACCGTCGCGGAGATGCCCCAGTCGTGGTCGCCCTCGGGATCCTCGAAGATCTGACGGAGTCGCCACGCGGTTGCGTCCTCGTCGACGATCAGCATCCGAGGGCCGCGGGCGTCCGACCCGGTCCCGATCTCGGCGTGTTCGGCGAAGTACGGCTCCAGGGCTTCCCGCCAGCGGTCGGCGGTCCAGCCCGTGGCGCCGTCGAGCCCGCCCAGCTCGGCGTAGCGCCGCTGCGAGGCCAGCTCGACGCGGCGGAACAGCTCGTTGCGCACGAGCACCCGGAACGCCCGGCGGTTGGCGGTGACCGGCGGCGGCACGTCGTCGATCGCCGGCGTGGCCGGCTCGGCCGCCGCCGCGGGGTCTCGGAGGCGTTCCCACTCGTCGAGCAAGCTGGAGTCCACCTGGCGCACGAGCTCGCCCAGCCATGCGGTCAGATCGCGCAGCTCCTCGGTCTTGGCCTCCTCTGGGACGGTCCGGTTGAGCGCCTTGTAGGCATCGGTCAGGTAGCGCAGGACGAGACCCTCGGAGCGGGCGAGGTTGTAGTGACCGATGTAGTCGGCGAAGGTCATGGCCCGTTCGTAGAGGTCCCTGGCTACCGACTTGGGCTCCACGACATGATCGGCGACCCAGGGGTGCCCGGCCCGGTACATGGCGAAGGCGACGTCGAGGAGCTCCTCCAGGGGTTTGGGGTACGTCACCGACTCGAGGAGGACCATCCGCTCCTCGTACTCGACATTGTCCGCCTTCATATGGGCGACGGCCTCGCCGCGGGCCTTGTAGCGCTGAGCGGACAGCACCTGCGTCGGGTTGTCGAGCGTCGCCTCGATGACCGACACCACGTCGAGGGGGTAGTCGGGCGACTCCCGGTCGAGCAGTTCGAAGGTGGCCAGGGCGAAGGCCGACAGCGGTTGGTTCAGGGCGAAGTCAGGCTGGAGGTCGACGGTGAGGCGGAGCGTGCGACCCGCGGCGTCGGGGGCCTCCATGCGTTCGACCACGCCGGCGGCTTTCAGCCCCCGATACAGGGCGATGGCCCGGAGGGTGTGGCGGCGCTGGGCCGGCCGGGGTTCGTGGTTGTCCTTGAGGAGCCGGCGCATGGCGGTGCAGGCGTCGCCGGGACGGGCGATGACGTTGATGAGCATGGCGTGGCTCACCGCGAAGCTGGAGGTGAGCGGCTCCGGGGCGGCGGCGACGAGGCGCTCGAAGGTCGGCTCCCCCCAGGAGACGAACCCCTCCGGCGGCTTCTTGCGCACCACCTTGCGGCGCAGCTTCGGGTCGTCGCCGGCCTTTGCCAACGCCTTCTCGTTCTCGACGATGTGGTCGGGTGCCTGGACGACCACGGTGCCCAGGGTGTCGAAGCCGGCCCGGCCGGCCCGCCCTGCGATCTGGTGAAACTCCCGGACACTGAGGTGGCGGGTCTTCGTCCCGTCGTATTTCGACAGGGCCGTGAACAGCACGGTGCGGATGGGGACGTTGATACCGACGCCGAGGGTGTCGGTGCCGCAGATGACCTTGAGCAGGCCGGCCTGGGCCAGGCGCTCCACCAGGCGGCGGTACTTCGGCAGCATGCCGGCGTGGTGCACGCCGATGCCATGGCGCACGTAGCGGGTGAGCGTACGACCGAAGCCGGCGGTGAAGCGGAAGCCGCCGATCAGCTCGGCGATGGCGTCCTTCTCCGCACGGGTGCACACGTTGAGGCTCATGAGCGACTGGGCCCGCTCTACGGCCGCGGCCTGGGTGAAGTGGACCACGTAGACGGGCGCATGCTGCGTGGCCAGCAGCTCCTCGAGCGTCTCGTGCAGCGGCACCGAGCGGTAGGAGTACACGAGGGGCACTGGGCGGGTGGCGGAGGTCACCACGGCCGTGGGCCGGCCGGTGCGCCGGGCCAGGTCCGCCTTGAAGCGTTCGACGTCGCCCAGGGTCGCCGACATGAGCAGGAACTGTGCCCGGGGCAGTTCGAGCAGCGGCACCTGCCAGGCCCAGCCGCGGTCGGGGTCGGCGTAGAAGTGGAACTCGTCCATGACGACCTGGTCCGCCGGCGCATCGGCCCCGTAGCGCAGGGCGAGCAGGGCCAGGACCTCGGCGGTGCAGCAGATCATCGGGGCGTCCGGGTTCACGCTGGCGTCTCCGGTCATCATGCCCACGAGGTCGGAGCCGAACGTGGCGCAGAGGTCGAAGAACTTCTCCGACACCAGGGCCTTGATGGGGGCGGTGTAGAAGCTTCGCTGGCCGGCGGCGAGGGCGGTGAAGTGGGCGCCCGTGGCGACGAGGCTCTTGCCCGAGCCGGTCGGCGTGCCGAGGATGACGTTCGACCCCGAGACCACCTCGATGAGCGCCTCCTCCTGCGCGGGGTACAGGGTGAGCC
>JBPCLE010000085.1:0-12013 GCA_051003575.1 Acidimicrobiales bacterium
ATCTTGACGTTGTTGACCCAGATGCGCATGCCGTCGTCGTGGTCGGCTTCGAAGCCGTAGGAGCCGGTGCCGCCGGGGGGCGCGGTGACCGTGCCCGTCCAGCGGACCAGGAAGTTGGTGGGCGAGACACCCAGACCCGGGCCGTCGGTGCCCCAGTAGTGGTCGATGGTGGCGTCGGTGCGGACCATGGCCGCCGGGGTGCCCACCGGCGGGATGACGTGGGTGCCACCGTCGTTGTAATAGGAGCCGGTGAGGCCGAAGGCGGCCGGGGCCTGGGAGTTGTAGGCATAGGCCAGCCCGACGGAGCCGTTGACGGTGGAGAACCCGGGTGAGGCGGCGCCCACCATCACGTTGCCCGAGGCCAGGTTGACCGAGGCCGGGCCGATGGCGTCGCGCGGCTGTACGCCTTTGGCGCCCAGCCCCAGGTCGATGCGGAAATTGAAGGGGGTGAACGGGTTCAACCGGTAGCCGTAGGCGTCGCCGGTGAACATCTGCCAGTAGTAGGTAACGCCCTCGGCCAGGGCCCCGACCGGGGCCCGGTAACAGATCTGCCCACTGACGCAATCGGTGCCCGTGGGCGTGGCCGTGAGCCAGCCTGAGTCGATCATCTTGGCCCCGGACTGGGCGTCGGGGGCCGGGGTGGCCCGGAACCAGTACTTGACGGTATCGCCCTCGGGGTCGGTGGCCACGCTGGCCCCGAGGGTCGGGGTGGCGGTGTTGACCACCGATCCGGTGGTCGGGCTCATGGGGTTGGACAGGCCGGGCACTCGCTCGTAGGTGATGTAGAGCAGGGGGTGGCTGGTGGTGTCCCCGGAATAGAACCACTTGAAGGCGGCCGGTTCGACCGGATCGGCGGCCGAGATGCGCAGGCCGTTGTTGGGGGCGCCGTCGGTCAGCCAGCGCCGGGCCAGGCTGGTGGTGTCGAAGCTGTTCCATGACGTGGCACACGCCGAACCCAGGGCGTTGGTCGACACCAGCGGGCCTTCGACGGCGGGACGGCCGTTCCAGACGGTGGCCGCGCTCAGGGTGGCGTCGATGCCATGGACGTTCACCGGCGCAGCGCAGACGAAGGAGGCTCCGCCGAAGAGCAGGAGGTGGCTCTCGGTGACGTAGACGTCGGGAGCGGGTGTAACGGCGAGGTTGTAGAACTTGATGAAGGACTCGGTCTGGCCCCCGGAGAGGTTGCCGACGTAGAGGCCGCTGCCACTGCCGTAGTTGGTGGTGGGTTGGTTCTGCCAGGTCATGGTGTCGATGCCGAAGCCGTAGTTGTTCTGGTTGCCGGTGGCCACCGTGACGGTGGGGTCGATGGCCACGGGGTAGACCCGGGCGGGATCGGACAGCCATGCCCGCTCGACGCTGACCTCCACGGTGACGACGTTCTCCGCCGCCCTGGCCGGGGTGGTCGTGGCGGCCGACGCCCCCACCATGGTGGTGGGCACGGTGACGGCCGGTACGGCGGAGGAAGTCGTCGTCGGCGACGAGTTCGTCGTGGTGGTGGTCGTCGACGGGGTGGTGCTGGGAGGGATCGTCGTCGAGGGGGCGGTCGTGGGAGGGATGGTCGTCGTGGGAGGGATGGTCGTCGTGGGGGCGGTCCTGGGAGTACTGGGTGTGGGGCCGGGCAGGGCTCGGACCGAGACGGGGGCGGCGGCTCGTTTGGCTCCGGGGGCGGAGTCGAAGGCCACACCGTTGCTGAAGGTGGCCACCACCGTGGCCTCGGCATCGACGAACTCGACACCGACGGCGGCGTTGCGGGCGCTCACGCCGGCCGGGAGCACGAACTCGTCCAGGTAGGTGTTGGGCGAAGAGGCATCGGGCAGGACCACCGTCTCCTCGAAGCCGTCGACGGTGAGGGACAGGACCAGGTCCCGGCCGCCCAGGGCGCCCTTGTAGGTGGCCTTGGCCTTGTCGGTGACCGCCGGGACCGGGCTGGAATCGGGATGGCGCAGCCCGATGGGCCCCGCCGGGGTGTCGACGCTGGCCACGATGCCCTCGGCCCGGGGAGCCAGCTTCGCCGCCCCCTGGGCCGCCTTGGCCGTAAGCCCGCCCTCGGCGCCGGGGCGGAGGTTGAGGTCGATTTCGTGCCAGCCGGTGGCATCTTGGAAGCGGACGGGGCGGGTGGAGACGATGGCGGTGCGGGAGCCGTCGCGGTTGGTGACCACCTTCTTGGTCGGGGTGGTCTCCTCGCCGATCACGACCGAGCGATCGGGGTCATAGGCGCTGGGCTTGACCCGGGCGCCTTCGGGGCCCGGCCGGGAGGGCGGGGGGTTGGCGAAGTCCCCGGTCAGGCGTTCGGGCACGACCTTGGGGGCGGGACCGGAGCGCAGGACGGGTAGGTCCCTGGCCGACTTCGGCGGGTTCTTCGAGGCCTGGGCCCCGGCCGGGGGCGCCACGGCCACCACCACCCCCATCACCAGGGCGGCCACCGTGGCCAGGCTGGCGGTCATGGTCGTCCTCGGCCGGGTCCGCCCGGCGGGGTTGGAACTCGCGTATGACATGTGGCCCCGTCTCCTCGACGCGCCACACCGCTATCCGCCTCTCAGGTATCGGCACCGGGGAGGCGGGGCTTGAGGAGGAAAGGCTGAGCATCGGGGTACAGCCGAACAGCGCTGGGGCCACGGCCACCACCACGCCTTTGCGGGCGAAGACCTTGCGCCGGGACAGTGCGCTGTCGGGGGCCAGGGTGGCCTCCACCAGATCCCGCATCTCGGCGCGGCTGGCGACGTCGGGGCGCAGCGTGCGCGATCGCGACGCCTCGGCCACTGCGGCATCGAGCTCATGGACCGGGTGGCCGATGGCAGCCAGCTCGGCCTGCCAGCGGTCCATGAGGTCCTCGCGCCACAGGGCGGTGTCAGCGCGCCCTTGGTGCCGCCGGGGGTGTCGAGCGTGCGCACCAGTTGGCCAGCAGCACGTGGTTGTGGGGACTGGGGTCGCCGGCTCTCGATGTGGCGTGGCGGGTGACGGCGTAGGTGAGGCCGGTCCTCGGCCCAGACGATCACCCCACCTACGGCTCGAGCGCCGCCCGCAGCAGGGACCGGAGGTGCTCCAGGCGGGCCATGACCACCTCCACCGCCAGCGGGTCGCCGCCAAGCAGGCCCTCCAGCAGGGGGATGTCGCTGAAGTAGCTGACCAGGGCGCCGTAGATGGTGAAGAAGAGCTGGGCCGGGTCGTGGCGCCGCAGCCGCCCGGCGGTCATCTCCCGCTCGAAGAAGGAGACGGCGGTGTTGAAGTAGGGCCGCAGGCCCTCCCCGAGCTCGACGCCCAGACGGCTCCCGCCCTCCAGCGCCTCCCGCCGGACCAGGCGGACGAACTCGGGGTGGTACATGCAGAACCGGAAACCGGCGGTGAGGATCTTGTCGACCTGGGGCCAGCCCTCCTCGGGCACCTCGGTGGCGGCGTCGACCTCCAGGTACCAGTCGGCCAGGGCCCGCTCGAAGACCTGCCGGTAGAGGGCGTCCTTGGAGGGGAAGTGGTGCAGGAGGCTGGGCCGGCGGATGCCCACGCCGGCGGCGATGTCGTTGAGCGACGTGCCTTCGTAGCCGTGCTCGGCGAAGCAGCGCAGGGCCTCGGCGAGAATTGCGTCGCGCGTGGAGACCACCGGGCCCGTCAGAGCCAACCGGCTCACTGCCCGGTCAGTCAGGGCAGGGCCGGACACGTGCTGGAACCCTCATGGCGCGAGGCTACCCGCCCGGACGTTCCCGGGCGGGGGGCGACGAAGGGCTCAGCCGGCCAGCTTGCGGGCCACGCCGGCGATGGACTCGGCGTCGAGGCCGGCGGCGGCGATGCACTCGTCGGGCTTGGCCGACCCGGGCATGGCGGTGACGGCCACCTTCACCAGGCGCAGGGCCACGTCGAGCTGGGCCTCGGCCAGGGCGGCGGCCACGGCGTCGCCGATGCCCCCCTCGGGCCAGTGGTCCTCGACCGTCAGCACCCGGCCGCCGGTGGCCCGGGCCGCGGCGGCCAGGGTGTCGGCGTCGATGGGCTTGACCGAGTACAGGTCGATCACCCGGGCGGCGATGCCCTCGCCGGCCAGCACGTCGGCCGCCTTGAGGGCCTCGTGCAGGGTGATGCCGGCGCCGACGATGGTCACCTTGTCGTCGTCGGAGGACCGCAGCACCTTGCAGCCGCCGATCTCGAAGGTCTCGTCCGGCCCGTAGATGACCGGGGTGTTGCCCCGGGTGGTGCGCAGGTAAGCGATGCCCGAGCCCAGGTCGGCCATGAGCGCCACGAGCTTGGCGGTCTGGGCCGCGTCGCTCGGGTAGAGCACCGTGCTGTCGTGGATGGCCCGGAACGAGGCCAGGTCCTCCAGGCCCATCTGGGAGGGGCCGTCCTCACCGATGGACACGCCGGCGTGCGAGCCGCAGATGTTCACGCGGGCCTGGCTGACGGCGCCCATGCGGATGAAGTCGTAGGCCCGGCTGAGGAAGGCGGCGAAGGTGGACACAAAGGGGTTCCAGCCCCGGACCTGCATGCCGATGGCGGTGGCGATCATCTGCTGCTCGGCGATGTAGCACTCGAAGTACCGCTCGGGGTGGGCGGCGCGGAAGATCTCCGAGAACGTGGAGTTGGAGACCTCGCCGTCGAGGGCCACCACGTCGCCCCGGGCGGAGCCGAGGGCGGCGAGGGCTTCTCCGTAGGCCTTGCGGGTGGCGACCTTCTCCCCCAGCTCGTAGGTCGGCAGCGCGAGAGCGCCGGTGGAGAACACGTGGGGCGTGGCGCCGGTTGGCGGCTTCGGGACGGCGACGAGAATGTTGCGGTCGCCACCCAGCTCCTCGACGGCCTGCTCCCAGTCGGGGACGGGCTTGCCGTGGGCGTTGAGCTGGTCCTCGACCGACTGCACGCCGGCGCCCTTCTTGGTCTTGGCGATGATCACCGTGGGCTGGCCGGTGGTGGCCACGGCCTCGGCGAAGGCGGCGTCGACGGCGGTGACGTCGTGGCCGTCGATCTCGATGGCGTGCCACCCGAAGGCCTCGGCGCGGGCACGGTAGACATCGAGGTTCCAACCGTGGCGGGTCTCGCCGCTCTGGCCCAGGCGGTTGACGTCGATGATGGCGGTGAGGTTGTCGAGGCCGGCGAAGGCGGCCTCCTCGAAGGCCTCCCATATGGAGCCCTCGGCCATCTCCGAGTCGCCGCAGAGCACCCAGGTGCGGTAGTCGAGCCGGTCGAGCTTCTTGGCCGTCAGCGCCACGCCGACGGCGATGGGCAGGCCCTGGCCGAGGGAGCCGGTGGCCACGTCGACCCAGGGGATGTCGGGGGTGGGGTGACCCTCCAGCCGGCTGCCGAGCTGGCGGTAGGTGGTCATCTCCTCCTCGGTGACCGCCCCGCACGCCTTGTAGATGGCATACAGGAGGGGCGACGCGTGGCCCTTGGAGAAGATCAGGTGGTCGTTGGCGGGGTTCTCAGGCGTGTCGAAGTCGTAGTGCAGGTACTTGCTGATCAGCACGGCCATGAGGTCGGCGGCGGACATCGAGCTGGTCGGGTGGCCCGAGGCGGCCCGACCGCTGATCTTCACCGAATCCACTCGCAGCTGCTGCCCGAGCTCCTGCCACTGCGTCTTCTCGTCGTCCATGCCGACAATCCTATGTTCAACCCCGGCGGGGCCCCAACCCGCCTCCTCGCCGAGGCGGGACCCCTCCCCCGCCGGCGCCGTGGTTCAACCCCGGCGGGGCCCCAACCCGACGCCGGCGGCGCCGTGGTTCAACCCCGGCGAGGCCCCAACCCCGCCGGTCCAACTATCGTTCACAGCCATGGACATCGTGGCTGCGCTCTTCGTGGAGGGGATCAACCAGCGTTCGGTCCCCGGCCCCTCGACCCGTTTCGACCTCACGGGGGTGATGTTCTCGCTCCAGGCCAGCGGCGAGTTGCCGGTGCACCTCGACCCCCACCTGGTGGTCTTCGTCCGGTGCCCACCGGAGGAGTCCGGGGCGGGCACCCTGGAGGTCGAGTTCCTCGACGCCGCCGGCAAGGAGGTCGCCCGCAACGCCCAGTCGGTCACCGTCCAGCCGGGCAAGTTCGGCCGGCTCCTGGTCAAGGGCGAGCTGACGTGGGAGGACTACGGCACGATCGAGGCCCACGTAAAGCTCACCGGCGGCGCCCCGGTCGTTGTCCCCCTCACCCTGCTTGCCCCGTCCTGATGGGCCGAGCCTTCGCCGCCGCCCTCTCCGAGCACCCCGAGTTCGCGGTCGCCACGGGCGATGTCGTCGGCCGGGTCCTCGAAGCTCTCGGCGACCCCGACGCCCCGCCGGACCTGGCCATGCTCTTCGTCACGCCGGTCCACGCCTCGGTGATGGAGGAGATCGTGGCGACGGTCAACGCCACGCTGCGGCCGAGGGCGCTGCTGGGCTGCGCCGCGGTCTCGGTGGTCGGCGGCGAGCGGGAGGTGGAGCGGGGGCCGGCGGTGTCCCTGTGGGCCGGCCGCACCGGCCCGGTCACCCCCTTCCACCTGCGCGCGGCCCAGTCGCCCGACGGCCTGGCGTTCACCGGCTGGCCCGAGACGATCCCCGACGACGCCAGCGCCCTGCTCCTCCTGCCCGACCCGTTCACCTTCCCCACCGACGACCTGCTGCGCCGCATGGAGGAGGACCGGCCGGGGATGCCGGTGGTGGGCGGGATGGCATCGGCGGCCCGCGTGGCCGGCGGCAACCGGCTGGTCATCAACGACCGCGTGGTCTCCTCCGGCGCAGTCGGGGCCTTCCTGGGCCCGCAGGTCGAGGTCACGACGGTGGTGTCCCAGGGCTGCCGGCCCGTCGGCAGCCCGTTCGTGGTCACCCGGGCGGAGCAGAACATCGTCTACGAGCTGGCCGGCCGTTCGGCCGTCGAGCGCCTCCAGGAGGTCGCCGCCGGCCTCAGCGACAACGACCGGGAGCTGCTCGCCGACCTGGTGCAGATCGGCCGCGTCATCGACGAGAACAAGCTCGACTTCGGCCCCGGCGACTTCCTGGTGCGGGGCGTGGTCGGCGCCGACCCGAACAGCGGGGCGCTACGGGTGGGCGACATCGTGGAGGTGGGCTCCACCGCCCAGTTCCAGGTGCGCGACGCCACCACCGCCGACGAGGAGCTCCGGAAGATGGTCGACGGCCGCTCGGCCGACGCCGCCCTGGTCTTCACGTGCAACGGCCGGGGCACCCACCTCTTCCCCGAGCCCGACCACGACGCCCAGGTCGTGTCCGCGGGCCTGGGCGGCGCCCCGGTGGCCGGCATGTTCTGCGCCGGCGAGCTGGGCCCCATCGGCGGCCACAACTTCATGCACGGGTTCACGGCGTCGGTCGTCCTGCTCGCCCGACGCTGAAACCGGGTAGCGCTACTCTGGCGCTATGGCAACCATCCAGGTCCGGAACATTCCCGACGATGTCCACCGGGTATATCAGGGCCGCGCCGCGGCCGCCGGCATGAGCCTCCAGGAGTACCTTCGGGCCGAGCTGGTCCGCCAGGCCAGGCGGCAGACTCCCGCCGAGCTGGTTGCCGCCGTCGAAGCAGATCTGCGCGACGACGGCGAGGGCTTCGCCCTTGGCTCTTCTGCCGGCATAGTCCGGATCGACCGCTCGTCGCATTGACCTCGTGGGGGCCGTTCGGCGAGCGCGACCTGCCCGTGATCGATGCCTCGGTCCTGGTGGACGCGCTGGTCAACGGTGGGCCGTCCGGAGCGGCGGCAAGAGCTGAGCTTGGCCGCCAATCGGCGCTGGTCGTGCCCGACATCTTCAAGGCAGAGGTGGCCTCGGCCTTGCGGGGGCTGCTGCAGCGAGGCGAGCTGAGCCCGACCCGGGCGCGGCTTGCCATCGAGCGCCTTCGTTCCGCCGCGGTCAACCCGTACCCGTTCGAGCCGTTTCTCGACCGGGTGTGGGAGCTCCGCGAGAACCTCACCACCTACGACGCCTGGTACGTCGCCCTGGCGGAAGCGCTGGGTACTGAGCTGGTCACCGCTGACGCCCGATTGGCCGCCGCCCCCGGGCCCCGATGTGTCGTCCGGCTCCCCCCTCCAGTCCCGACGTGACGACGTAGCCCGGCAGGAGGAATAGCGTCGTGGTCATGACACGACTGCAACGACTCTTTTCGGAGCAAGGACAGAGCCCGTGGCTGGACAACTTGAAGCGGGGGTACCTCACCAGCGGTGAGCTGAACCGCTTCATCGAGGAGGGGGTCCGAGGCATCACCTCCAACCCCACCATCTTCCAGAAAGCCATCTCCGGCCAAGCCGAGTACGACCAGCAGTTCAAGGGCCTCATCGAGCGGAAAGCCACGGTCGACGACGCCTACTGGGACATGGTGATCGACGACGTCACCAAGGCCCTCGACCTCCTGCGGCCGATCTACGACGAGAGCGCCGCCGGCGACGGGTTCGTGTCCATCGAGGTTGCGCCGGGCCTGGCCAACGACACCGAGGGAACCATCGCCTCGGCCCGCCAGCTCGACGAGCGCATCACCCAGCCCAACCTGCTGGTCAAGATCCCCGGCACTGCGGCGGGCATCCCCGCCATCCGCCAGATGATCTCCGAGGGCCGCAGCATCAACGTGACCCTCATCTTTTCCCTCGAGCGCTACGCCGAGGTGGTCGAGGCCTACCTGGCCGGCCTGGAGGACTGCGATGGCGACCTCGGGCGGATCCACAGCGTGGCCTCGTTCTTCGTCAGCCGCGTCGACACCGAGGTGGACCGCCGGCTCCAGAAGATCTGCACCGAGGACGCTCTGGCCCTGCGGGGCAAGGCGGCCGTGGCCCAGGCCAAGCTGGCCTACGAGCTGTTCACCACCCGCTTCCGCGGCGAACGGTGGGACGCCCTGTGCGACCAGGGGGCACGCGTGCAACGGCCCCTGTGGGCGTCGACGTCGACCAAGAACGACGCCTACCCCGACACGCTCTACATCGACAACCTCATCGGCCCCGACACGGTCAACACCATGCCCGACGCCACCATCGACGCCTTCGAGCGGCGCGGCACCGTGGCCTGCACGATCAACAAGGATCTCGACCAGGCCCATCAGGTCATGGAGGATCTGGCCAGGGTCGGCGTCGACATGGCCGACGTCGGCGCCACGCTGGAGGACGAGGGGGTGGCTTCGTTCGCGAAGTCCTTCGACGAGCTGATGGCCACGCTCGACGAAAAGGCCGCCGAGCTGACCGCATCGGCTTGACCGGGCGCGCCCGGCGCGTCACGCCCCCTAGCATTCTCCCGATGACGGGACCGGGGCGATGAGCGACAACCCGCTGGCCGAGGCCACCGTGGAGCGGGTGGCCCCGCCGGCGGTGCTGGTGGTGTTCGGCGCGTCCGGCGACCTGACCAGCCGCAAGCTGATGCCGGCGGTCGAGAACCTGGCCCTGCGCCGGCTCCTCCCGCCGGGGTTCTCCGTGGTCGGCGTCGCCCGCACGGAGATGGACGACGCCGAGTTCCGCGACACCATGAAGATCGCGGTCGAGAAGGCTGGCGGCGGGGGCGAGGAGGCCAAGCACGTCTGGGAGGCGTTCTCCGGCGGCTTCCGCTACGTGTCCGGCGACTACTCCGACCCGGCCACCTTCGATCGGCTGAAGGAGGTCCTCGACGAGATCGACGAGCAGCGCGGTACGGCCCAGAACCGCCTGATCTACCTGGCCACCCCGCCCGACACGTTCCCGGTGGTGGTGCGGGGCCTGGCCCGGTGCGGGCTGAACCGCCCGGCGAACGATGACGCCTTCGTGCGCATCGTGATCGAGAAGCCCTTCGGCCGCGATGCGCGCTCGGCGGAGAAGCTCGACGCCACCGTGCACGAGTCCTTCGACGAGTCCCAGGTGTACCGGATCGACCACTACCTGGGGAAGGAGACCGTCCAGAACGTCCTGGCCCTGCGCTTCGCCAACGCCATCTTCGAGCCCATCTGGAACCGCAGGTACGTCAACCACGTCCAGATCACCGTGGCCGAATCGCTGGGCGTGGGCCACCGGGGCGGCTTCTACGAGAAGGCCGGCGCCCTGCGCGACATCGTGCAGAACCACGTCATGCAGGTGCTGGCCCTCACCCTCATGGAGCCGCCGTCCACCTTCGACGCCGACGGCATCCGTGACGAGAAGGTGAAGGCCCTGCGGGCGGTCGACATCCTCACGCCCGAGGAGGTCGGCCAGAACGTCGTCCGGGGCCAGTACCGGGCCGGGTGGGTGCAGGGCGCCGAGGTGCAGAGCTACCGCGAAGAGGAGGGCGTCCACCCCCACAGCCAGACCGAGACCTACGTGGCCATGCGGCTCAAGGTCGACAACTGGCGGTGGGCCGGCGTGCCCATCTATGTCCGCACCGGTAAGTACCTGCCCAAGCGGGTCACCGAGGTGGCCATGGAGTTCAACCGGGTCCCCCACCTCCCCTTCGCCATGAGCCAGGCCGAGGGCCTCGAGCCCGACGCCCTGGTGCTGCGCATCCAGCCCGACGAGGGCATCACCCTCCGCTTCGGCGCCAAGGTGCCCGGCCAGGCGTTCCGCGTGCGTTCGGTGTCGATGGACTTCTTCTACGGCGCCGCCTTCCTGGAGGAGACCCCCGAGGCCTACGAGCGACTGCTGCTCGACGCCCTGTTGGGCGACCCCACCCTGTTCATCCGCTCCGACGAGGTGGCCCAGGCATGGCGCATCGTCGACCCCGTGCTGGAGGCTTTCGAGGGGGGCAACATGCCCCTCGCCCGCTACGAAGCCGGCTATTGGGGCCCGCCCGAGGCCGACCACCTTCTCGACCGCGACGGCCGGCGCTGGCGCACGCCCTGAGCCCCATGGCTGCACCGGGCACCACCATCGGCTCCTGGGAGTCCGACAACGTCACCGTGGGCGAGGTGGAGAAGGCCCTGAGCGACCTGCGCCGTCACGAGCAGCGGGCCGCGGTGCGCACCAGCGTGCTGACGCTCGTGGCGGTGGTCGGCAGCGACGAGGCGGCCGACGGGGCCCGGCAGATCATCCACGAGCTGGGCGCGCGCCACCCGTCGCGCACGCTGATCATCGTCGCCGTCGACGACGGCCCCGGCGCGCCGAACGGCACCGACGCCGCCGTCTGGGTCCACGCCATCGAGCGCGAGGGCCGGGCGGTGTGCTTCGAGGAGGTCGTGCTCCGGGTCCGGGGCCCGGCCCGCCACCATCTCGAATCGGTCGTCGAGCCCTTCTCGCTCCCCGACGTACCCCTGGTGGTCTGGCTGCCGGCGGGGCTGCCGTCGCATGGCGACCCCCTGATGCAGTCCGCCGACCGGGTGGTGGTCGACAGCCGGGCCGTGGCCGAGGCCGGCGGCGACGTGCTGGCCCGCAGCGCCACCCTCGCCCAGCGCCTTCCCGTGGTCGACCTCTCGTGGATGCGGCTTGAGCAATGGCGCAGCATGCTGGCTGGGCTGTTCGAGGGGGCGCGCTACCGGCCGTACCTCGACGCGGTCGACCGGGTCGAGGTCAGCGGGAACCACGGGCCCCGGTACCTCCTCGGCGGATGGCTCCTGCGCCGGCTCAACCTGACTCCGGCGCGCGTGGAGCTGCGGCGGGCCGACCACGTGTCGGTGGCGATCCACGCCGTCTCCGGCGGCAAGCGCGGCACGTTCACGGTCTCCCGCCACGGGGCGGAGCGTGAGATCCAGTCCGTGGTCGACATCGAGGACGGGCCACGGGTGGAACAGACCCTCAGGATGCGCCAGCAGTGGCCGTCGCTCGCCCTGGCCTCGGCGCTGACGCGGGTCGGCCACGACGACAGCTATGAAGAGGCCCTGGCCGGGGCCCGCGACCTTCGGCTGGCGGAGGGAGGCGAGTGAACGGAGAGGTCATCACCGTCGACGACGTGCCCGGCGAGTTCGCCGAGCGGGTGGTCGAGGCCTTCCTGCACCGCCCGGGCGACGGGTTCTCGCTCGTGCTGTCCGGGGGCGGCACCGCCCGCCGCTGCTACGAGCGCCTGGCCGCCGACGGCGGCGACCAGATCGACTGGTGGCAGGTCGACGTGTACTGGGGCGACGAGCGCTGCGTGCCTCCCGGCGACCCCGACTCCAACGAGCGGTTGGGCCGCGAGTCGCTCCTGGAGCGCGTGGGTGCGGCCAACGCCGTCTA
>JBPCLE010000086.1:0-24435 GCA_051003575.1 Acidimicrobiales bacterium
CCCTGGGAGGCCGGTCCGGAAAACATTCGCTGGGTCATCCTTTGAAGAGGGGGGACCGGGGAGCGGCCCGGGAGGCCGGTCCGGCAAGCATTCGCTGGGCCATCCCTCGAAGAGGGTGGACCAGTGAGCAGGCGCCTGTCGTGGGGGCTGCTGGCGCTGGTGCTGATCGGGGCGCTGGCCATCGGCGCCCAGGGCGATCCCGGCCCGCCCACGGAGGACCAGCGCGTGCAGCGCATCTCCTCGGTGGTGCGCTGCCCGACGTGCCGGGGCCTGTCCGCGGCGCAGTCCGACGCGCCCTCGGCCGAGGCCATCCGGGATGAGGTCCGCCGGCGGGTCACCGAGGGCGAGACCGACGGACAGATCAAGGACTACCTGATCAGCCGCTACGGCGAGGATATCCTGCTCCAGCCCCGCAGCCGGCTGGTCTGGGCCCTGCCCGTGGTGGCCGTGGTGGTCGCGGTGGGCGGCCTGGTCCTGCTCCTCCGCCGGCGGCGGGTGCGGCCGGGCCGCACGGCGTCGGCGGCCGACGAGGCGCTGGTGGCGCGGGCCATGATGCGGAGATGACACTGCACGACCGCGACGAGCTGGAGGAGGAGCGCGACTTCCTGCTCGCCTCCCTCCAGGACCTCGAGCGTGAGCACACGGCCGGCGAGCTGACCGAGCGCGACTACCAGGCCCTCCACGCGGACTACACGGCCCGGGCCGCCGTCGTCCTCCGCGCCCTGGAGCGCCCCGCCCGGGCCCGGCCGGCCCGGGGCTCGGACGCGCCCGAACCGGTGAGGACCCGCCGGCCGCTCGTGGTCACCCTTGGGGTGGTGCTCCTCGTCGCCGTCTTCGCCGGCGGGGTGGTCGCCGCCTTCTCCGGGACGCGCGACCCGGGGGCGCCGATGACCGGTTCGCTGCCCGACACGCCGTCGGGCCGCCTCCAGCGGGCCCTCCAGCTCGAGGCCGACGGCCAGGCCGCCGAGGCCCTCAAGATCTACGACCAGCTCCTCAGGGAGAACCCCCGCGACGTGGCCGCCCTGTCCTACCGGGGCTGGCTCCTGAAGCGGGCCGGCCTGCCCGACCAGGCGATGACGTCGCTGGATGCCGCCATCGCCGTCGACCCCCGCTTCCCCGACGCCCACTTCTTCCGGGGCATGGTGCTCTACCAGGACCGCAACGACCCGACCGCGGCGGTGGCGGAGTTCCGGCTGTTCATGTCGAACAACCCCCCGCCGGAGATGGTGCCGCTCGTCGAGGACGTGCTCCGGCGGGCCATGGCTGACGCCGGCCAACCCGCCTCCTGAGGCGTTAGGCCGCACCCGGTCTGGGGCACAGTTCAGGTATGGAACTGCTCTACTTCATCATCAGCCTGGTGATCACCGGCGCCATCTTCGGCGCCCTCGGCCGCCTGGCCATACCGGGTCCCAACCCCATGAGCATCGGGATGACCATCCTGGTGGGCATCGGGGGCGCCTTCCTCGGCGGCGTGATCGGGGCCCTGCTCGGGGCCGGCACAGTCATCATCTTCATCCTGCAGGTGCTGGGCGCCGCCGGCGTGGTCTACTTCATGCAGCGCCGGCCGTCGCGGGCCCGCTCCCACTGATGCCGGCCGGGCCGGCGTGAGGCACGCGCCGGCCGCATAGGGTCTGCGGGCACCGACAGCAACGGAGGGGACGACATGGCCGACCGCACTGCGAGCGCCACCTGGCACGGGGATTTGTTCACCGGGGCCGGCACGGTCTCCACCGTGTCCACCGGGCTGTTCGCCGACGCCGGCGTCACGTGGGCGTCGCGGACCGAGGATCCGGCGGGGAAGACCAGCCCCGAGGAGTTGCTCGCCGCCGCCCACGCCGCCTGCTTCTGCATGGCGCTCTCCAACGAGCTGAGCAGCCGCGGTCACCCGCCGGCCGTTCTTGAGACCACGGCCACGGCCACGTTCGTGCCGGGCCAGGGCATCACGACCATGGCCATCGCCGTGCGCGCCGAGGTGCCCGGCGTCGACGAGGCCGGGTTCCAGGAGGGCCTCGACGCCGCCATCGGGTCGTGCCCGGTGTCGAACGCCCTGCGCGGCACCGTCGACGTCACCGTCGACGGCACCCTCTCCTGAGCGCCCAACCCGTCACCATCGACGTCGAGCGCGAGCGCGGCGTCACGATCACCTGGGACGACGATCGGGTGAGCCGGTTCGGCTTGGAGGAGCTCCGGGTCAACTGCCTGTGCGCCCAGTGCCGGGGCATGCGTGAGCAGGGCCTGGAGGCGTGGACGGCGGAGGGGTCGATGACTGCCCTGCGGATCGAGACGGCACGCGAGGTCGGCAACTGGGGCCTCAACTTCGCGTGGAACGACGGCCACACCACCGGCATCTACACCTGGGAGGTCCTGCGGGCCTGGGACGATGAGCGCCATGGCTGACCGACCCACCCAGCACGATGTCCCCGCCGCCGAACCGGCCGATGCCGACCACGCCCCCCAGCCGCCGGCGCCGGAACCGTCGCACGCCGAGCGCTGCCGCACGCTGGTGGCCTCCTCGAACCGAGGGTCGCTCGCCACGCTCGCCGCCGACCCCGCCGGCCATCCCTTCGGATCGGTGGCCACCTACGGCCTCGACGAGGGGGGCAACCCGATCTTCTTCGTCAGCCTCATGGCCGAGCACACCCAGAACGCGCAACGCGACCCGCGGGCCAGCCTGCTCGTGGCCGAGCCGGTGCCCGATGGCGCCGACCCACTCGCCAGCGGGCGGGTCACCCTGCTCGGCGGGCTTTCGCCGGTCGAGCGGGGGCTGGCACAGGAGCGGTACCTGGCCGCCAACCCCACGGCCGCGTACTACATCGACTTCGGCGACTTCGTGTTCTACCGCCTCGCGGTGGAGCGCATCCGCTACGTCGGCGGGTACGGGCGGATGAGCTGGGTCGACGCCGGCGCCTACGCGGCGGCGGAGCCCGACCCGCTGGCGCCGGCCGCTGCCGGCATCCTCGGGCACATGAACGCCGACCACGCCGAGGCCCAGGTGCTCTACTGCCGCCACCTGGCCGGCCACCCCGCCACCACGTCGGCCACCATGTCGGCGGTGGACCGCTACGGGTTCGAGATGGTGGCCGAGGGCCCCGGCGGGCGCACCGCCGTGCGCCTGGGTTTCCCGGCCCCGTGCACCACCGGGGAGGAGGTCCGTGCGGCCATGGTGGCGATGGTGGGCGAGGCCCGCCGGCTCAGGAGCGCAGGGCCCGCAGGCGGCTGACCACCGCCGGGAAGGCGACGCGGAAGGCGGCCACGTCGGCGTCGGTGGTTGACCAGCCCACGGAGACCCGCAGCGACCGCTCCGCCTCCACGCCCATGGCGGCCAGCACGGGCGACGGCTCGAGCGACTCCGAGGAGCAGGCGCTGCCCGAGTGAGCGGCGATGCCGGCTTGGTCGAGGCCGATCAGCACGGCCTCGGCCTCCACGCCGGCGACTCCCAGGCAGGCGATGTGGGGCACCCGGTGGGCCACGTCGCCGTAGGCCACCACACCCTCGACTGCGGTGGCGGCCTCGAGGAGGGCCTCGGTCTGGGCCCGGGCCGCGCCGCCGCCCGCCAGCGACGCGGCCACGCCAAACCCCACGATGCCGGCCACGTTCTCCATGCCCGCCCGCCGGCCCCGCTCCTGCTCGCCGCCGACCAGGAGTGGCCGCAGGCGTAGGCCGCGCCGGACCAGCAGCGCCCCCACGCCCTGTGGCCCGCCGAGCTTGTGGGCGCTGACCGACAGGAGATCGGCGCCCAGCTCATCGAAGTCGATGCGGACGTGGCCGGCGGCGCAGGCCGCGTCGACGTGGACGAGCACGCCCCGTTCCCGGCACCCCGCCACCACGTCGGCCACCGGCTGGAGGGTGCCGACCTCGTGGTTGGCCCACTGGACGTGTACGAGAGCGGTCTCCTCGGTGCGGACCGCGGCCAGCACCTCGCCGGCGTCGACCCGGCCCACCCCGTCCACGCCGACCTCGGTGACGTCGCCGAAGGCGGCCGAGGCGTCGCGCACCGCCGAGTGCTCCACCGCCGGCACCACGATGTGGCGCCGGCGCCCGGTGGCGCCCCACACGGCGGTCACGATCGACTCGGTGGCCCCGCTGGTGAACACCACCCCCCGGGGGCGGGCGCCCAGGGCGGCGGCCACCTGCTCGCGCGCCCCCTCGACCGCACCCCGCGACCGGTGCCCGTCGCTGTGCACCCGGCCCGGGTCGGCGGCAAATGACAGCCAGGGCACCATGGCGTCGACGACCTCGGGCCGGGCCGGCGACGTGGACGCGTGGTCGAGGTAGTGGCGGGCCACGCCCCGGCTCAGACCAGCGTGACGCAGATGTCGTCGCCGCGGGGACGCGACGCAGACGTCTCCGGGACGGTGTCGCCGTAAAGCGTCTCGAGCATGCCCTTGACGATGCCGCGGTCCACCGCGCAGATCACCGGGTGCTCTACGGCGGCGCCGCCGAAGGGGCACTGCTCGGAGATGATGGCCAGCCCGTTGTCGCGTGCCTCGGTGTGGGAGGCGAAGCCGTGGGCCGTCAGGGCGTCGGCCACGGCGTGCAACGCGGCCTGGAGCGACCGGTGACCCTCGCCGGGGGCCATCGACGCCGCCAGCGTGCGCCCGTACTCCTCGCCCACCGACTCGGCCATCGCCTCGGCCGCCTCGGTGGGGACGAGCGCCAGCATGCGCCCGAGCAGGGCGATGAGCAGGTCGTCGCGGCGGACGGGGAACTCGAGGGCCAGGGCCTTGTCGGTGACCTGGTAGCGCTTCGACGGGCGGCCGGCGCCGGCCTTCGGGGGGCGGGCCACCTGGACCTGGAGGTACCCGCCGGCGGCCAGCTTGTCGAGGTGGTGGCGGGCCACGTTGGGGTGCAGGCCGAAGCGCTTGGCCACCCCGGCGGTGGTCACCCCGTCGGCGGCGGCGTGGGCGAAGAGGTAGATATCGCGCCGGGTCGCGTCGCCGAAGGCCGACGTGGCGGCGGTGACCCCAGCGGTGAAGGCATCGGCCGAGAGGGGCACCTGCTCCATACCGGTATTCTACCTATGTCCATAGGAGAAATTGCATGCCCTCACGCGAAGAAGTTCTCGAGGCGCTCCGCCCGGTACAGGATCCGGAGCTCCACCGCAGCATCGTCGACCTCGACATGGTGCGCGACATCGCGCCCGGAGCCGGCGGCCGGGTGGCGGTCACCATCGCCCTCACCGTGGCCGGCTGCCCCCTGCGGGCCGAGATCACCGACCGGGTGACCCGGGCCGTGAGCGGGCTGGCCGGCGTGACGGGAGTCGATGTCGACCTCACGGTGATGACCGACGCCGAGCGCGGAGCGCTCAAGGCCCGGCTCCAGGGCGACGTGGCCGGCGGCGCGCCGGCGGCCGGCCACGAGGGCCACGCCCACGCGGCCAACGACGGCCCCGTTGGCCAGATCATCCCCTTCGCCGACCCGTCGAGCAAGACCCGGGTGCTGGGCCTGTCGTCGGGCAAGGGCGGGGTGGGCAAGTCGTCGGTGACGGTAAACCTGGCCGTGGCCCTGGCCCGCCTGGGCCACGAGGTCGCCATCCTCGACGCCGACGTCTACGGCTTCTCGATCCCCAAGATGCTGGGCCTCGACCAGCCGCCGGTGGTGATCGACGGGATGATCGTGCCGCCCGTGGCCCACGGGCTGGCGGTCATGTCCACCGGGTTCCTGGTGGCCGACGACCAGCCCGTGATCTGGCGGGGGCCCATGCTGCACAAGGCCCTCAACCAGTTCCTCACCGACGTCTACTGGGGCGAGCCCGACTTCCTGCTCGTCGACATGCCGCCGGGCACGGGCGATGTCGCCCTGTCGCTGGCCCAGTTCATGCCCCGCACCGAGGTGTACGTGGTCACCACACCACAGCCCGCGGCCCAGCGGGTGGCCCAGCGCTCGGCGCTCATGGCCCGCAAGGTGAACCTGGCCGTGCGGGGCGTGATCGAGAACATGAGCTGGTTCACGGGCGACGACGGGAAGCGCTACGAGATCTTCGGTGCCGGCGGCGGCGAGCTGCTGGCCGCCGACCTTGGCGCCCCCCTGCTCGGGCAGGTCCCCCTGGTCACCGCCCTCCGCGAGGGCGGCGACGCCGGCATGCCGGTGACGCTGTCCGACCCGGCCGGCGAGGCGTCGCTGGCCTTCGACGCCCTGGCCACGCGGGTCGCCGCCCTGGGGCGGGGCCGCATCGCCCACCCGGAGCTGACGATCAGGTAGCCGGCGTAGACCGGTCCTATTCGAGTTCTGCCGCCACCCGGAGGGCCAGGACCGCCACCACCCGCTCGACCCAGGGCTCGACGGGGTCGCCGGCCACCAGCCGCACCCCGGCCTCGCGCGCGGTGACCGCCACCGGGCCGCCGTCGAGGGGGTGGGCGTCGAGGTCGAGCACCTCTTCCACGCCGGCACCGGGCACGCGGACCACCAGGTCGGCGCCGACGGTGGCGGCCGAGACGTCGGCCCGGCGCGCCGGGGTTGACCGGCCCAGCGCCGCCTCCAGCGCCGGCACCAGCTGCCCGCGCAACGCCTCGGCGGCCGTGGTGCGGGCCCGCCAGGCCATGATCCCGGCGCCGCCGGCCGAGGTCATGAGGTCGGCCAGGCCGACGACGGTGCCAACGACGTCGGCACCGTCGAGGACGACCAGAGGCACGCCGGCGGTTCGGAGCAGCACCCCGCCGGCCAGGGCTCGGGCCACCCGGCCGTTGCCGTCGGCAAAGGGTTGGACACCCAGGACGGCGTCGTGCAGCCACGCCGCCCGGGCCGCCGGGTGGAGGGCGGCGAACCCCGGATCGCCGGCGAGCTCGACGAGGCGGGCCATCTCGGGCCGCACGAGGTCGACGGGCGCGGTGGCCAGCCAACCGCCCCCGTCGAGGCGGACGTGGTTGGGGTGGTGTTTGTAGTCGCCGTGGGCCATGACGTGGTCCTGCACGCGGTCCTCCACCAGGACGGGGTGCGTCAGCTGCGGAGCGCACGCCACCGCGTGCACCCGACGGATCACCGTCTCGGACACGCCGGCGTCGCGGGCCAGCTCCAGGGCGTCGAGGTTGGCCCGCACATGGCCCCGCGCCTCGGCGTCGAGTGCGGCCAGAGAGGCCTGGCCCGAGAGGAGCGACAGGGCCAGGGTGCGGTCGGCGGCCACCACCCCGTCGAGGACGGCCGACTGGAACGCGCCGGCGAGCATGGCGCCCCGTGCCGCCATGGATGCGCGGTCGGGGTCGTCGCGTCCCAGCGCCTCGATACGCCCCAACGCCCCGGCCCACGCCGCCGCGTCGACCGCGACCGACCCCCACGGCTCAAGGCGCCGGTAGAGCGGGTCGGCCTCACCGGAGAGCGAGTGCCCGCTCAGGCGAATACCGCAGTCATCGTGGCCATGCCGTCTCCGCTCGGTGTGCCGCCCTCGCGGCCAGTGTACGGGCGGCGGGCAGGTGCAAGGGTGTGGTCGAGCGGGCGCGGACCATAGGGTTCCGACGCCCCGTAGCCTGGGGGGCCGTGGAGGTGGAGGGCAAACCGGTCGGCCGCCGCGTGGTCCTGGGCATGATGGGCACCGGTGTGGCCGGGATTTTGTTCGGGTCCAAGGCCGCCGACCTGCTGGAGCGGGTCATCGCCCCCATCGCCTCCCGCGACGGCACGGGCTTCCTGTCGCTGTTCCCCGTCGGCCGCTTCCGGATCTACACCGTCACCGGCCGGCTGCACAGCCGGTCGGAGGCCGACTACACCCTCAGCGTCTCGGGCCTGGTCGACACGCCGGCCACCTACACCATGGCCGACCTCCGGGCCATGCCGCCCACCCGGATGACCAGGGACTTCCAGTGCGTCACCGGTTGGCGTGTGCACGACGTGAAGTGGGTGGGCGTCCGCCTGGCCGACCTGCTCGACCAGGCCGGCGCCCGGCCGGGGGCCTGGGGGGTGCGGTTCCTCTCCTTCGACGGCGTCTACACCGAGACCCTCACCATGGACCAGGCCCGCGGCGACGACGTGATCGTGGCCTACGAGCTGGAGGGCAAGCCGGTGTCGTCGGCCCACGGGGGCCCGGCCCGGCTCTACGTCGCCCCCATGTACGGCTACAAGTCGATCAAGTGGCTGAACCGGATCGAGGTCACCGACGCCGAGGAGCCGGCGGGCTACTGGGAGGTCCGGGGCTACGACACCGACGCCTGGATCGGCGAGTCCAACGGGCGCGATGACCGTCCGGTCTGAGGTCCCGGCCCGGGCGAGGCTGCAACGCTTCGACGGGGCGGAGATGGCCCTGCACTGGGTCAACGCCGGCCTGTTCGCGGTGCTGATCGCCACCGCCGCCGTTCTCTACATCGGCCAGCTCAGCGCCCTGGTCGGCCGGCGGGAGCTGGTGCGCTACCTGCACGTCGTCACCGGCCTGGCCCTGCCCTTCCCGATCCTGGCTGCCCGCTTCGGCCCATGGCGGCGCCCCTTCCGCTCCGACGTGGCCGCCCTCGCCCGCTTCGACGACGACGACCGGCGGTGGCTGCGCTCTGTGGGCCGGGCCAAGGGCGTGCGCATGGGAAAGTTCCACCCCGGCCAGAAGCTGAACGCCGCGTTCACCCTGGGCGCGGTGGTCGTGATGCTCGCCACCGGGTCGGTCATGCACTGGTTCCGGTTCTTCCCCATCGACTGGCGCACGGGCGCCACCTTCGTGCACGACTGGCTGGCCCTCGTGCTCGCCATCGTGATCGCCGGCCACCTGAGGATGGCGCTGGCCGACCCCGACGCCCGCCGGGGCATGCGCCAGGGCTGGGTGCCGACGATCTGGGCTCGTCGCCACCGGCCGAAGTGGTACGAGGAGATGACCGGCCGCTCCGCCGGCCCTGGGCCGGCGGGGGCGCCCGGCCGGCCGGGGCCGCCGCCGGCCAACGGCTAGACCGCCCGGCCAACGAGTAGACAAGGACCGTGCTCGGCGCCATCTCCTACGACCCCATCGTGCGGATCCACCTCGGGCCGCTGGCGGTCAGCCCCCACGGGGTCTTCATCGCCATCGGCTTCATGGTCGGCGCCTGGTTCATGCTGCCGCAGTCCCGCCGGCGCGGCATGCCCGACGAACAGATCTACCCCCTGTTCACCCTCGCCGCCATCGGCGCCCTCGTGGGGGCCCGGGTGGCCTACGTGGTCAACCACCTCGGCGACTACCTCGACTCGCCCCTCGATATCCTCCTGGTATGGGAGGGCGGCATCTCCCTGCTGGGCGGGTTCTTCGGCGCCATCGCCTTCGCCATACCCCGCATCCGCCGGGAGAAGCTCTCGTTCTGGAAGGTGATGGACTCCGCCGCGCCCGGCATGGCCCTGGGCGTGGTCGTGGGCCGGATCGGCGACCTGATCATCGCCGACCACCTCGGCAAGACCACCTCGTTCTTCCTCGGCTACCGCTGCCCGCCGCTCGGGGTCGAAACCGGTTCGCCCTGCGCGCCGACCGAGCTCCTGAGCCGCACGGCCGGCGCCGTGGTGCACCAGACCGCGCTCTACGACATGCTCCTGGCCGCCGTCCTGCTGGCCATCCTCGTCCGCCTGCGCCGGAAGGACCGCTTCGACGGCTTCCTGATCCTGGTCTTCGGGCTGGGCTACGGCTTTAACCGCATCATCGAGGACTTCCTCCGGGAGGACACCCGCCGGCTGGGGCTGACGGCCAGCCAGTGGACGGCGATCGCCACCGCCTGCCTGTGCATCTACGTGCTGACGGTCCTGCGCCGCACGCCGAGATGGGGGCGCTGGGACGGCTCGCCCGCGCCCGCGTCTACCGTGATCGAAGACGACCACGGCTCCGGAGCCGTGAGCCCGCCCGCCGACTAGAGGAGAACGCCGTGGAGATCCGCATCGGGGTCACCTACTCGCCCAAGGAGATCGAGATCGAGATGGACGACGCCGACGACGCCTCGGGCGACGCGCTCGTGGCGCAGATCAGCGCCTCCGTGGGCAAGGAAGGCTCCATGCTCTGGCTGACCGACAAGAAAGGCCGGCGGGTGGGCGTGCCCACCGCCAAGCTGTCCTACGTCGAGATCGGTGCCCCTCACAGCGGCGACCGGCGGGTGGGGTTCACGCCGGCCGTCTCCACCACCGGCCCGTGAGGTCTCCCCGGGGGTGACGAACCTTCTCGACCGGCGGCTGCTGTTCGTCACCGGCAAGGGGGGAGTGGGCAAGAGCACGACCACCGCCGCGCTCGCTCTGCTCGGGGCCACCCAGGGCCGGCGCACGCTGGCGTGCGAGGTCGACGCCAAGGGCGATCTGGCCGACTTCTACGAGACCTCGCGCCCGGGCTTCGAGCCGCAGAAGGTGGCGCCGAACCTGTGGCACATGGCCATGGACACCGAGGCGTCGCTGCGCGAGTACCTCCACCTCCAGCTCCGGTTGCCGACGGTCGCCCGCCTCGGCCCCCTGGCGCGGGTGTTCGACTTCGTGTCGACGGCGGCGCCCGGTGTGCGGGAGATCCTGACCGTCGGCAAGATCGGTTGGGAGGTGCGCGAGCGCCATTACGACCTGGTGGTGGTCGACGCCCCCGCCACCGGCCACATCCTCGGCCAGCTCACCGCCCCCCAGGCCATCAACGACCTGGTCCGGGTGGGGCAGGTCCGCGAGCAGACGGGCTGGCTGGCCGACCTGCTGGCCGACCACGCCACGACCGGGCTGGTGATCGTGACCACTCCGGAGGAGATGCCGGTCAACGAGACGATCGAGCTGGTGGGCCGGGTCCGCGCCGAGACCGATATCGATGTGGCCGCCATCGTGGTCAATCGGGTCCTGCCCGAGCTGTTCAGCGGGGCCGACGAGGAGATCTTCGAGCGGCTGAGCGAGCCGGCGAGCTCCGACCGCTTGGCCGACGCGGTGCGGGGCCCGGTGGCGCCCGTGCTGGAGGCGGCCCGGATGGCCGTCACCCTGCGCCGGACCCGGGCCGGGCACCTAAACCACCTGCGGGCGTCGATCGACCCGGCCGTCCCCCTGCTCTACGTGCCCTACCTGTTCGCCCGTGGCCACGGCCTGCGCTCCACCGGTCAGGTCGCCGAGGCCCTGAGCGCCGAGCTCGGGTATTGAGCTCGACCGTGTCGTTCGAGCAGCTGCTGGCGGCCAAGGAGATCGCCATCTGCTGCGGCGCCGGCGGCGTGGGCAAGACCACCACCGCTGCCGCCGCCGCGGCCATGGCCGCGGTGTCGCTGGGCGGCAAGGTGCTCGTGCTCACGGTCGACCCCGCCCGGCGGCTGGCCGACGCCCTGGGCATGGAGGAGCTGGGCAACACCGAGGTGCGGGTGCCCGACTCGGTAATGAAGGCGGCCGGCGTGGAGCCGAGGGGCGAGCTGTGGGCGGCGATGCTCGACGCCAAGCAGTCATGGGACGAGCTCGTGCGCCGGCACGCGCCGAACGACGACACCGTGACCCGCATCCTGGAGAACCCGCTCTACCTGAACATCACCGGGCGCTTCTCCGCCGGCAACGAGTACATCGCCATGGAGCGCCTGTATGAGATCCATCGCACGGGCGTCTACGACCTGATCGTGGTCGACACCCCCCCGACCCGCCACGCCCTGGACTTCCTCGAGGCGCCCGACCGCATGGCCGAGTTCTTCTCCAGCCGGCTCCTGCGGTGGCTGACGGCGCCCAGCCGGTCGCGGATGCTCACGATGGCCAGCCGTCCCTTTTACCAGGTGGCCGACCGGGTCCTGGGCAGCCAGTTCCTCCAGGACATCGCCGAGTTCTTCCTGCTGTTCCAGACCATGTACGACGGCTTCGTCGAGCGCTCGAACGCGGTGAAGCGGCTGGTCCACGGTCGGCGGACGACGTTCGTGGTGGTCACCGCGCTCGAGGCTGCGCCGCTGCGGGAAGCCGAGTTCTTCATGGAGGCCCTGGTGGGGATGGGCCTGCACCCCGGCGCCCTGATCCTCAACAAGGTCCTGCCGTCCTACCTGCTCGACCCGGGCGCGACCAGGGTGGCCGAGCGCCTTCGTGCCGACGGGGCGGCGTTGGCTGCCGAGTTGGGCGCCGGCGCCGGCGAGCCGGCGGCGGTCACCCGGGTGCTGCGCGAGGTGGGCGAGAGCTTCCTGAACTTCGGCGTGGTCGCCAAACGGGAGGCCGAGCAGCGGGCCGAGCTGGCCACCCGGCCCGATGTCGTCGTCTCCGTGCCCTTCTTCGAGACCGACATCTACGACCTCGCCGGCCTCTTGCGCCACGGCGCCGCCCTGTGGGCGGGCTCGTAATTCAGAGCCGGGCGCACCACCGGCCCGGTAGACACGGGGCGTGGGTTGGACCATCCGGCCGGCGGCCGAGAACGACGTAGCCGCTCTTGTCACGGCGGACTGGGCCGCGTTCGGGGGCCGGCCGAAGGATACTGACATAGAGCACTACCGCGCGTTCATCGAGGTCGACCGGGCCTTGGTCGCCGAGGACGGCGATCGGGTGGTCGGCACTGCCGGCGCCCTCAGCCTGGAGCTGACCGTGCCGAGGCCGGTGACGGTCCCGACCGCCGGCGTCACGGTGGTCGGCGTGATCCCCAGCCATCGCCGTCAAGGCATCCTGACCGCCCTCATGTCCCGGCTCGCCGAGGACGCCCGCCGGCGGGGTGAGCCGCTCATGGCTCTGCTGGCGTCGGAGAGCACCATCTACCGCCGTTTCGGGTACGGCGTGGCAGTCATGGCGAGCACTGTCGAGATCGAGCGCGCCCATGCCCGGCTGCGTCACCCGGTGCCCGTCGCCGATCGCGTCCGCACCCTCGATGAATCAGAGATGGCGACGATACTCCCGGGTATCCACGACCAGTACCGCCGGCTGCAGCCGGGTGAGGTGTCGCGCTCGCCAGGCTGGTGGGCCCGTCACCTCGATGATCCGAACGATCGGCGCGGCTCCGACGGCGCCCGCTTCGCCGCGGTATGGGAGGGCGAGCAGGGTTACGTGACCTACCGCGTCGCCCAGAACTGGGCCGACGGGCTGCCCGGAGGCACCCTCGCGATCGAGGACCTGGTCGCCACGAGCCCCGAGGTTCGCGCCGGCCTGTGGCAGTACTGCCTGGACATCGACCTCGTCCGCCAGGCCAAGGCCTCCCTGCCCATCGACGACCCGCTCCGGTGGCGCCTCGTCGACCCTCGCCGGCTCCGGACGACGAGCGTCACGGACCTCCTCTGGATCAAGATCCTCGATGTCGAATCTGCGCTCTCGGCGCGCGCCTACGCGACAGACGCTGCGCTCGTCATCGACGTCGCAGGCGCCGGCCGGTTCCGTCTGGCCGCCGGCGGATGCCGGCGCACCGAGGCCCTCGCCGACCTGGCCCTGGAGGCCCCGGACCTCGCCGCCGCGTACCTCGGCGGGGTCAGCTTCGCCACCTTGGACCGGGCAGGCCTCGTCGCCGAGCTCGTTGCCGGCGCCGTCGGCCGGGCCGACGCCCTGTTCGCCACGGCACCGGGGCCGGTTTCCTCGACCGGCTTCTGACCTAGAGTCTGGCCATGGCCGCCCTGGCCGAGCTGGCCCGCTCGATCGGTCTCGAGACGCCGGTCATTGGCCACATGATGCGGCTCACCGCGTCGTGGGGCCTGCTGTCGGACCTCTCCTTCTCGGACCTGCTGCTCTTCGCCCCCACCACGCCGGGCGAGATCGCCACGTTCACGATCCTCGGCCAGGTCCGCCCGACCACCAGCCAGACCCTCTACCTCGACGACGAGGTGGGCAGGGACGTGTCGCAGGCGGAGGTCCCGCTCGTGGCCCGGGCCTGGCAGCTCGGCGAGATCATCGACGGCGACGCCAGCGTCCACGCCCGAGGCGAGATCGCCAGCGTCCAGTGCATCCCGGTGCGCTGGAAGGACTCGATGGTGGCCGTCCTGCTGCGTGCGTCGGCCCCCTTGGTCGGCCGGCGCCCCGGGGAGCTGGAGCGGGTCTACGTCGAGATGTTCGACGGGTTCGCCCGCATGATCACCGTCGGCGACTTCCCTTTCGGCGCCGAGGAGACCGAGGTCGACGAGGCGCCCCGCGTGGGCGACGGCGTGGCCCGCCTCGACGCCTCGGCCCGGGTCGACTTCGCGTCGCCGAACTTCATCTCCGCCCTGCACCGCATGGGCATCCATGGCAACACCCAGGGCGCCCGGCTGGGGGAGCTGGGCTTCGACGAATCGCCGGTACGGGCCGCGTTCGCCATCGGCCTGCCCATCAGCCAGGAGATCGAGCGCCGCGACGTGGTCGTGCTCCTGCGCTGCATCCCGTTCCTCCAGCACGGGCGGGTCACGGGGGCCGTGGTCCTGCTCCGCGACGTCTCCGACCTCCGCCGGCGGGACCGCCTCCTGGTGTCCAAGGACGCCACGATCCGCGAGATCCACCACCGGGTGAAGAACAACCTCCAGACAATCTCCTCCCTGCTGCGCCTCCACGGCCGCCGGCTGGCGTCCGACGAGGCCCGTGGCGTGCTGGAGGAGTCGGTCCGGCGCATCAGATCCATCGCCCTCGTGCACGAGACGCTCTCGGCCGGCGCCAGCCAGGAGGTCGACTTCGGCGACATCGTGCGCCAGCTGGTGCGGATGGTGGGGGAGGGCATCGTCTCCGATGAGCGGCCGGTGCGCCTCGTGGTGGAGGGCGACCCGGGCGAGGTCCGGGCCGAGGTGGCGACCCCGCTGGCCCTCGTGCTGAACGAGCTTCTCCAGAACGCGCTGAAGCACGGTTTCCCGGCCGAGGGTTTCGCCGCCCGGACCGAGGAGGCGCGCGTCGTCGTCGCCCTGGCCAACGACGGCACCAACCTGCTGGTCCGGGTGGCGGACAACGGCGTGGGCCTGCCTCCGGGGTTCACGCTGGAGGGTCCGACCCTGGGCCTCACCATCGTCCGCACCCTGGTCACCACCGAACTCGACGGCGCCATCGCCATGGCCAACGACCACGGCACTGCGGTGGAGGTCAGGGTGCCCGTCGGGCCCTCGGCCACCGCGCTGGGCTGATTTCGGGGAACAGAGCCGTCCCTTACGACGTACGATCACCCCGGCGTACTGTTCTTGCTACGCCCTCTCGGGGGTTCTCGTGTTCGGTCGTCTTGGTTCCTTCTGCTACCGCCGGCGGCGGTTGGTGGTCGCCATGTGGTTCGTCTCCCTCGTCGTCCTGGGTTCGGTCCAGGGCGCAGTCGGCACCGCCTTCCAGGACGAGTTCAACCTCCCCAACGTCGAGAGCAAGACCGGGTTCGACATTCTCGAGGAGCACTTCGGGGGCCAGGGCACCGGTGTGGCCGGCACCATCGTGTTCCAGGCCGACCAGGGCGTCCGCGACCCAGCGGTGCGCGCCGCGATGGAGGCGTTGTTCGCCAAGGTCGGCGCCCGCGACGATGTCACCGTCACCAGCCCCTACGCGCCCGGTGGTGAGCGCCAGATCGCCTCTCAGGGCCAGCACGACGGCAAGATCGCCTACGCCGAGCTGGAGATGCCCCAGGACACCTCCTTCGAGGAGACCTTCAAGGTGGCCCAGGAGATCCAGGCCGAGGTCCCCGACCTGCCCGGTCTCCAGGTCGAGATCGGCGGGGCCGCCTTCGCCGAGTTCGCCGAGCCCAGCTCCGAAGTGCTCGGCCTGGCCTTCGCCATCGTCATCCTGATCCTGGCCTTCGGCTCGGTCCTGGCCATGGGCCTGCCGGTGGGCGTCGCCCTCGGGGGCATCAGCATCGGCGTCGTGCTCATCGGCCTGATCTCCAACCTGCTCACCCTGCCCGACTTCGCCACCGTGCTCGGCGTCATGATCGGCTTGGGCGTGGGCATCGACTATGCCCTGTTCATCGTCACCCGGTACCGGGAGAACGTGCGCAAGGGCCACACCATCGCCGAGTCCGTGTCGATCGCCCTCGACACCGCGGGCCGGGCCGTCACCTTCGCCGGCACCACCGTGGTGATCTCCCTGCTGGGCATGTTGACGATGCAGGTGAGCTTCGTCGGCGGCCTGGCGGTCGGTGCCGCCACCGTCGTGGCGGTCACCGTCGTGGCCTCCCTGACCCTGCTGCCGGCCCTGTTGGGCTTCGCCGGCGACCGGGTGGAGGTCACCCGTTGGCGGGGCCTCATCGCCGCCGGCCTGGTCGCGCTGGCGCTGGTGGGCGTGGGGCTCGGGGTGTCGGCCCTGCTGGTCGGCCTGCCGCTCGCCGCGGTCGTGCTGGCGGCCAGCTTCGTGTACGCCCCGCTGCGCAAGCTGGCGCCGGAGTTCGGCCACAAGCCCATCCGCGAGACGCTCTCCTATCGGTGGAGCCGGTTCATCCAGCACCGGCCCTGGCAGACCGCCATCTTCGGGGCGGTTGTCCTTCTCCTGCTGTCGATCCCGGTTCTCGGCATGCGGCTCGGGTTCTCCGACGAGGGCAACTACAGCCTCGACACCACCACCCGTAAGGCCTACGACCTGCTGGCCGAGGGCTTCGGGCCCGGGTTCAACGGCCCGTTCATCCTCGCCGCCGACCTGCCCGCGGGCACCGGCCTCAACGACCTGGCGCCCATCACCGAGGCGGTACGCGCCGACCCGGGGGTGGCATTTGCCTCCGACCCCATCCCCAACGACGAGCAGTCGCCCACCGCCGCCCTGTGGCGGCTGGTGCCCCGCACCGCCCCGCAGGACGCGGCCACCACGGCCACGGTGAACCGGATCCGTGACCAGGTGCTGCCGCCGGCGGAGGAGCGGGCCGGCGTCGAGGCCGCCCTGACCGGGGGCGTGCCGGTGCAGGTCGACTTCTCCAACTACCTGGCCGACCGCCTGCCGCTGTTCTTCTCCGTCGTGCTCGGCCTGTCGTTCCTGCTGCTCATGACGGTGTTCCGCTCGGTGCTGGTGCCGCTCAAGGCGGTGCTGATGAACCTGCTGTCCATCGGCGCGGCCTACGGCGTGGCCGTGGCCGTGTTCCAGTGGGGGTGGCTGAGCGACATCACCGGCGTGGAGCCGGCGCCCATCGAGCCGTTCGTGCCCATGATGCTGTTCGCCATCGTGTTCGGCCTGTCGATGGACTACGAGGTGTTCCTGCTGTCCCGGGTGCGGGAGGAGTGGGTGCGCACCGGCGACAGCCGGATGTCGGTGGCCGACGGCCTGGCCTCGACGGCCCGGGTCATCTCGGCGGCGGCGGCCATCATGGTGTTCCTGTTCGGCAGCTTCCTGCTGGAGCCCGACCGCATCATCAAGCTCTTCGGCCTCGGGCTGGCCGTGGCCGTCGCTCTCGACGCCACCATCATCCGCATGCTCCTGGTGCCGGCCACGATGGAGCTGCTGGGTGACAAGAACTGGTGGTTCCCCAGGTGGCTCGACAAGACCCTGCCCAAGGTCAACGTGGAAGGCAGCCCCGAGGGCACCGAGCGCGAGCTGGAGCCGGTCGGCTAGGCGCGTTCACCCAGATAGCGACTCCTGCCGATCCCGCGACGCTCCTGTCATCGACGTGACAAGCGTCACCAGCCACGCGAAGGGGACGTAGAAGCCACGGAACGCGCCGCCACTCACGAAGACGGGGAGCCCGCCGCGGCGGTCAGTCCGAAGAGCAGCGAGCCGTACACGTACACCGACCGCGCCTGTCGGATGCCGAGCGCGAAGATGACAGTTGGCAGGAGCAGCGTGACCAGGAACCCGAAGAAGGCGGCGTTCGCCTCACCTCGCTCGTTGTTCTTGTACAAGACCCCGGAGATGTCACCTGCGATGACGATCGCCGCTGTCGAGGCAACGATCAGCCATTTCACGGCGCTTGCCTGGCCCTCGTCCAGGGTTGCGACTAGCTCAGGAGGCGCGCCGGCGCCGTGCCAACCACGCCTTGCGGAGCTTGCGGCGCTCCTCCTCCGACGTGGCGCCCCAGACGCCGGACTCCTGGTTGGTGGCCAGGGCGAACTCGAGGCAGTCGTCGCGGGCGTCGCACATGCGGCAGACGACCTTGGCCGCCTCGATCTGGTCGAGCGCGGACCCCGTGGTGCCGACCGGGAAGAACAGATCCGGATCGGTGTCCCGACAGGATGCACGCCGGCGCCAGTCATCGACGTCCCACTCGTACGGGCGATTCCAGATGAGAGCCAAAGCACATCCTCCCGCTTTGCGCGGCCTGAAGACTGGTGGACCTTGAAAGCTGGTGAACCTTGAAGGCTTGTGAAAACGTTCACAAACCGGGGAGCCAAACAGGGAACCCTACTCCGCAACGGGGCTCTTGGTTGTCAGGATACCGCCGGCCGGACCTTCCCGACAAGGGTTTGTGAAAACTTTCTCAAGCTCTCCTGATCCGTCAGGGGACGACGAGGCGGATGGTCGCCTCGCCATGGGTGACCCGCAGCGACATGGACTCGCCCAGATAGTCGCCGTCCACCTGGTGAGGGACCGGCTTGTGGCCCCTGACGGTGAGCGACGTGAGGTCGGTGCGGTAATCGACGTCCTTGCTGCGCCGGAGGATGACGCCCTGGCCCATGGCCGAGCCGAACAGGGTGAGCAGCGTGCGGACCTTCAGCTTCTTGGTGGTCACGGTGACCAGGCCGCGTTCGGGCCCGGTGTCGGGGGTGACCGACAGGGCCCGGCGGCCCAGGTAGGTGTAGGGGTTGGTGTTCAGGCAGATGGTGAAGAAGCCGTCCTCCACACTGGTGCCGTCGGGGAGGTCGAGGGCGAAGCTGGGTCGCTTGTGGTCGTAGTGCTTGAAATATGTCGAGAAGGACGAGTACACGAAGATTGCCTGGCCGATCTTGCGCTTCAGCGCCGCCCGACGCTCGACCTGGGCCACGACGGCGGCGTCGTAGCCCACCCCGAGGTGGAACAGGAAGTGGCGGCCGTTGACCGTGCCGAGGTCGAACGTGCGCAGGGCGTCGTTGCCCCGGGCCAGCGCCGCGGCCAGCTGGGGCGCGGCCTTGGTGGCCTTCGGCGACATGCCGATGGTCCGGGCGAACACGTTGGTCGACCCGCCGGGGAGGGCGGCCAGCGCGGTGGACGTGCCGGCCAGCCCGTTGGCCGCCTCGTTGAGGGTGCCATCGCCGCCGAGCACCACGAGGGCATCGAAGCCGTCCTCGGCCGCCTGGCGGGCCAGGCCGGTGGCGTCGTCGCGCTTGGTGGTCTCGATTGTGGTGAGGTCGTGATCGGTGACGAGGGCCGAGTTCGCCGCCATGCGGCTCTTCCAGTCCACCGACGACGCCGAGGGATTGATGAGCAGCATCACCTTCATGCAACCACCTTCATGAGTCGTCGGTCTGGGTGCGGAGCTGGGCCAGGGCCCGGGCCAGCAGGCGGGAGACGTGCATCTGGCTGATGTCCAGGCGGCTGGCGATCTCCGACTGGGTGAGGCCTTCGAAGAAGCGCAGGTGGAGGATCATGCGCTCCCGGGGTGGGAACTTGGCGATGAGCGGCGAGAGGGTGATCCGGTGCTCGCTGTCGATCAGGCCCTGGTCTTCGGCGCCCAGCGCGGCCGACAGCGCCATCTCGTCGTCGTTGCCGGTCGGAGCGTCGAGCGAGGTGAACCGGTAGGCGTGGCCGGCCTCGATGGCCTCCAGCACCTCCTCCTCGGTCACCGCCGCGGCCTGGGCGATCTCCCCGATGGTGGGGGAGCGCCCCAGCTCCTGTGACAGGGTGCTCACGACGCCGCCCAGGCGGAGGTGGAGCTCCTGGACCCGACGGGGCACCCGTACGGCCCAGCCCTTGTCGCGGAAGTGGCGCTTGAGCTCGCCGACGATGGTAGGGGTGGCATAGGTGGAGAACTCCAGGCCCCGCTCCGGGTCGAAGCGGTCGACCGCCTTGAGCAGGCCAAGCGCCGCCACCTGCACCAGGTCGTCGAGGGGCTCGCCCCGGTTGGTGAAACGTCGGGCCAGGTACTCGGCCAGGCCCATGTGGGCGGTGACCAGCTCGTCGCGGAGCCCGCGGTCGCGCGTCTGGGCATAGGTGTGGAACTTCCGGCGGAGCTCCTCGCGCTCCTTGCTGTCGAATGCCATCGGGGCAGCCCTACGAAGCCCTGTGCCGCTTCACCAGCCGAAACTGCGGGCCCTCAGCGCCCGCCGACAGCTCACATTCGTCCACCACGGCTGCGAGGATCTGCTTCGAGAGGGCGGATACCACAGGTTCGTTGCCCAGGCCGTCGGAGAAGCGGCCCGTGCCCTCCACCGCCAGCTGGTCGGCGTCGAGCAGGTAGCGCAGGGCGATGGTGCCGGTGCGGCCCCGGGCGCCCACCATCGAGAAACACACCTCGTCGATGGCGATGCGCAGGTCCTCCACCTCGTCGAGGGTGAAGCCGACCCGGCTCGCCACCCCGGCGGCCATGATCCGGGAGATGCGGAGGTACTCCGGCGCCGCCGGCACCTCCAGCCTGACCTCTCCCGTCGCCACGACCGCCGACGCTAGTTGGCCCGTGGCTCCTGGTTCGAACCGCACCTATACCAGCGGCCAGGGGTAGGCGCGGCCCGATCCCGCGGCGGGGAACGTGGGCCGGCGGGCGATAGCAGCTGCCCGCTCGGTCAGGGCATCGAGCTCGGTGGGCTCCAGCAGGCCGGCCAGCGCCACCGGCGGACCGGCGGCCAGGCGGGCCACGTCGTCCAGCCGCCCCGGTGGGAGCGGGAGGCCGGCGAAGTCCCAGATCACGGTGCGCAGCTTGGGCTCGTCGTGCAGGCAGAGGCCGTGGTCGATGGCCCAGATGCGACCGTCGTCGCCCCAGAGGCAGTGGCCGCTCTTGCGGTCGCCGTTGTTGACGACGAGGTCGAACAGGCAGATGGCCTGGAGGGCGTCGTGGAGCTCCGGGCGCTCGAGCAGGGTGAAGTAGTGCTCCTCGAAACGAGCGGGCACGAAGCGCTGGAGCGATCCTTCCCCCAGCGGCCCGTCCCCCCGCAGCACGGTCGGCGGCACCAGGCCCCAGCCCAGGGCCTCGGAGACGACGTACGCGGCCACCTCCCTCCGGAAGAGGCCCGACGGGTAGTCCCACAAGGGCCGCTCGCCCCGGTGGGGCTTGTAGATCGCGGCGCCCTCCTCGTCGCCGAGGCAGACATGGACCAGGTAGGTACCGTTCGAGCTCCAGGGCATCCGGCCCTGCACCTCGATCTCGCCCCGCTCCAGCAGGTCCAGCTCGCTCATTCCCTGCGAACCGGGGTCACCTTCCGGGGCCCCCACCCCGGGCCCAGTCACCAGTTCGATCGCGTCACCGCTCGCGGTGGCCGTTCAGGCGGGGGCACGCGTGGCCCTCCGGGTCGAGGGGCTGGCCGCAGAGCGGGCATGGTGGCCGGCCGGCGGCGACGGCCTCGGCGCCCCGCATCGACAGGGCGGTGATCTGCTCGCGGGTGGCGCTGATCCGGGCCCGGGCCGGTTCTCCCCCCTCCTCCACCAGTTCCTCGGCCATGATCACCACGCGGTCGGCGTGCTCGTCGTAGGTGACGCCGAGGGAGGCGACAACCCACTCGGCCACCACCGGTTCGACCAGGTCGAGCACCGTCGGGAGCTCGCCGGGCGGCGGCATGTCGGCCAGCATTCCCGCCAGGTACGCCACCAGCGCCGCGACCTGGGCCTTTTCGAGCCGGAGGCTGACCACTTGGGCGCCCTGGCCGGCCTGGAGGTAGAAAACCCGCTGGCCCGGTGGGCCGACCGCGCCGGTCGTGAGGTGGTCGACCTCGCCGATCTCGAACGACGAGCTCATCCCCAGATGCCCACGACAGCGCCGTTCAGGACAGCGCCGTTCAGGACAGCGCCGTCCACGACGGCGCCGGCGCCGGCCCGTCGCCGGTGGAGTTGACCGACAGCACGGTGGGGCCGCCGTCGCCGTAGGCAATGGCGGTGACCGAGCACGGGGAGATCACGATGCGCTGGAACAGATCGAGATGGGTGCCGAGAGCGTGGGCCACCGCGCCCTTGATGGTGTCGGCGTGGGACACGGCGACGATGGTCTCGCCGGGATGGGCCCGGCGCAGGCGGTCGATGGCCGAGACGGTGCGGGCTTGCATCTCCACGAACGACTCGCCGCACGGGAAGCGGAACCCGCTCGGGTAGGAGTGGACGATCTTCCATTCCGGCGTCTTGGCCACCGCCTTGAGCTCAAGGCCGGTCCAGTCGCCGATGTCGGCCTCCAGCAGCCCCCTGTCCGTCCGGGCTCTGAGCCCGAGGGCAGAGGCGATGAACCCCGCCGTCTCCCTGGTCCGCTCCAGCGGCGAGGCGTAGATCGCCGCCACCTTGAGCTTGGGCTGGGCGGCGAGGCGCCGGCCGACGGCCGCGGCCTGGGCCTCGCCGACCTCCGACAGGTGCAGGCTAGGGGCGCGACCGGGCAGCAGCTTGCCGGTCGTCGGCGTCTGGCCGTGGCGGACGAGCATGACGACAGTGGGGCGCGGGCGGGCCGCAGTTCGGGGCATGGCGGTCACAGCCAACCTACCCTCAGAATGCGATGGACTCGTTGGACCGCGTGACCCAGGAGGTGGTGGCGTGCCGGGCCTGCCCGCGCCTGGTGGCCTGGCGGGAGCAGGTGGCGACTGAGAAGCGGGCGTCGTACCGCGACGAGGAGTACTGGGGCCGGCCTGTGCCCGGCTTCGGCGACCCGGCGGCCACCCTGGTCGTGGTCGGGCTGGCGCCGGCCGCCCACGGCGGCAACCGGACCGGGCGGGTCTTCACCGGCGACCGCTCGGGCGACTGGGTCTTCCGGGCCCTCTGGAAGGCGGGGTTCGCCAACCAGCCCTCCAGCGTGTCGGCGGACGACGGGTTGGCGCTGGCCGGCGCCTGGGTGGCGGCCGTCGTGCGCTGCGCCCCCCCGGCGAACAAGCCCACGCCGGCCGAACGCGACCAATGCGTGGGCTACCTGGCCCGGGAGCTCGCCCTCCTCGCCGACGTGCGAGCCGTCGTCGCCCTCGGCCAGTTCGCGTACGACAGCGCCTGCCGGCTCCTCGGCGTCCGGCCCCGGCCGCGGTTTGGCCACGGGGTGGAGGTGCCGCTGGCCGGCGGTCGCACGCTGTTGGCCTCCTACCATCCCAGCCAGCAGAACACCTTCACCGGCACGCTGACCGAGCCCATGTTCGACGCGGTCTTTTCGCGCGCCAGGGAGCTCAGCTAGGGAACAGCACGTCCTCCGCGTCGACGATCTCATACGCGTAGCCCTGCTCGGCCAGGAACCGCTGGCGTTTGGCCGCGAACTCCTGGTCGTTGGTGTCACGGGCGACCACGGTGAAGAAGTGGGCCTGGCGGCCGTCGTGCTTGGGCCGCAGGATGCGTCCGAGGCGCTGGGCCTCCTCCTGGCGGCTGCCGAAGGCGCCGGAGACCTGGATGGCCACCGTGGCCTCGGGCAGGTCGATGGAGAAGTTGGCCACCTTCGACACCACCAGCAGCATCTCCTCGCCGGCCCGGAACGCCTCGTACAGCCGCTCCCGTTCCCGCGTCGGCGTCTTGCCCGTGATCAGCGGCACGCCCAGCCGCTCGGCCAGGAGCTCGACCTGGTCGATGTACTGGCCGATGACCAGCGTGGGCTCGCCGGCGGCCACCGCCGCGGCGGCAAGGGCTTCGACCACCGCCACCTTCGAGCGCGCCGTCGCCCCCACGCGGTAGCGCTCCTCAGCCTCGGCCAGGGCGTAGGACATGCGCTCCTCGTCGGTGAGCGTGACCCGCACCTCGGTGCAGGTGGCCGGCGCGATCCAACCCTGGGCCTCGATGTCGTGCCATGGCGCGTCGAAGCGCTTGGGGCCGATGAGGCTGAAGACGTCGCCCTCCCGGCCGTCCTCGCGGACCAGGGTGGCGGTGAGGCCGAGCCGGCGCCGGCTCTGGATCTCCGCCGTCATGCGGAACACGGGCGCCGGCAGGAGGTGGACCTCGTCGTAGATCACCAAGCCCCAGTCCTCGGCCGAGAACAGCTCGAGGTGGGTGTAGAGGCCCCGTCGGCGGGTGGTGAGGATCTGGTAGGTGGCCAGCGTCACCGGGCGGATCTCCTTGCGTTCGCCGGAGAACTCGCCGACCTCGGCCTCGGTGAGGCTGGTGCGGGCCAGCAGCTCGGCCCGCCACTGGCGGGCGGCCACGGTGTTGGTGACCAGGATGAGCGTACGGGCGCCGGCCCGGGCCATGGCGGCCAGCGCCACCAGGGTCTTGCCGGCGCCGCAGGGCAGGACGACGGCCCCGCTGCCGCCGGCGAAGAAGGCGTCGACGGCCTGGCGCTGGTACGGGCGCAGGTCGAACCCCTGGCCCTCGAGGAGCACGATGGGATGGGCGGCGCCGTCGACGTAGCCGGCCAGATCGTCCGCCGGCCAGCCCGCCTTGAGCAGGGCCTGCTTGAGGCGGCCCCGTTCCCCTCGATGGACCACGACGGTGTGGTCGTCGATCCGGGCGCCGATCAGCGGGACGACGGCCTTGGCCCGCAGCACCTCCGTGAGCACGGCGAGGTCGATGCTGCGCAGGACGAGCCCGTGCACCGGATCGACCTCCAGGCGGAGGCGGCCGTAGCGCCCCATGCCCTCGGCCACGTCGAGGAGCAGGGCCTGGGGGACGGTGTAGCGCGACCAGCGCAGAAGGGCGTCGACCACCTGCTCGGCGTCGTGGCCGGCGGCGCTGGCGTTCCACAGGCCCAACGACGTGAGCCGGTAGGTGTGGACG
>JBPCLE010000087.1:0-10175 GCA_051003575.1 Acidimicrobiales bacterium
CTGCTGCGCAAGGTGGTCGCCGCCGGCGCCAAGGTGTCCATCGACACCGACGCCCACGCCCCCGGCCAGCTCGAATGGCAGCCCTACGGCTGCGTGCGGGCCGCCGAATGCGGGGTGCCCACGGAGGCGATCGTCAACGCCTGGCCGGCGGCGCAGCTCCTCGACTGGACCTCATCGCACGACTGACGCCCATCTTTCTGTCGGCCCAGCTACCGCTGCGGTAGCTGATCGGACACAAAGCAACGCCGTGACGGGTCTCCTCAGCGGCCCATCCAGACGATGACGCTCTCCGCCGGCAGCTCGACGCGGTCGCCGGCGCCGGTGACCCCTTCGGCCGACGACAGCACCAGCTTCCCGGGGCCGGCGGGGACGGTGGCCGGCCGGTCGCCGACGTTGCAGGAGATCGTCATCGGGCCGCGGCGCACCACCAGCCACCGCGCCTCCTCGTCGACCTCGACGGCCACGTCGCCGGCCGGCGCCGACCGCCGCAGGGCGATGAGCCGGCGGTGCCAGTCGAGCATGCCGGCGTGGCGCGGCTCGGACAGCTCGTCCCATCGCAGCTTGGACCTCTTGAAGGTCTCAGGGTCCTGGGGGTCGGGCACGTCGTCGGGGCTCCAGCCGAAGGCGGCGAACTCGCGCCGGCGGCCCTCGGTCACGGCCTTGCCCAGCGCGGGGTCTTCATGGTCGGTGAAGTACAGGAACGGCGTGGACGCGGCCCACTCCTCGCCCTGGAAGGGCATGGGCACCGACGGCCCCAGCAGCACCAGGGCCGCGGCCACCTTCAGCAGGCCGTCGCTCAGCAGCATCGAGCTGCGCTCGCCCTTGGCCCGGTTGCCCACCTGGTCGTGGTTCTGGAGATAGCCGAGGAACCGGGTGAGGGGGATGCCCGCCGGCGTGCGTCCGTGCCGGCGCCGGCGGTACAGCGAGTACCCGCCGTCGTAGACGAAGGCATGGCGCAGCGCCTTGGCCAGCTGGGCGAGGGAACCGAAGTCGGCGTAGTAGCCGGCCCGCTCCCCGATCAGGGCGGCGTGGAGGGCGTGGTGGAGGTCGTCGCTCCACTGGGCGTCCATGCCGTAGCCGCCCACGCTCGGGTCGGCGACGACCCGGGGATCGTTGAGGTCGCTCTCGGCGATGAGGCTCTTGGGCAGCCCCAGCTCGGCCTCCAGCGCGTCGACCCGGCCGGCCAGCTCCTCGAGGATGTGGGTGGCCGAGGTGTCGACGATGGCGTGGACGGCGTCGAGGCGCAGCCCGTCGACGTGGTAGTCCCGCAGCCACATCAGGGCGTTGTCGAGCACGAACTCCCGCACCGGGTCGCTGTCGGCGCCGTCGAGGTTGACCGCCTCGCCCCAGGGGGTGCCGTAGCGGTCGGTGAAGTACGGTCCGTACTCGCCCAGGTAGTTCCCCGCCGGGCCGAGGTGGTTGTAGACCACGTCGAAGATCACGGCCAGGCCCCTGCCGTGACAGGCGTCGACCAGGCGCTTGAGCCCCTCGGGGCCGCCGTCGCCGGAGTTGGGGGCGTAGAGGTCGACCCCGTCGTACCCCCAGCCCCACCGGCCCGGGTACTCCACCACCGGGAGCAGCTCCACGTGGGTCACGCCCAGGTCCACCAGGTGGTCGAGGTGGCCGATGGCCCCCTCGTAGGTCTCGGCCTCGGAGAAGGTGTCCACATGCAGCTCGTAGACCACCGCTTCCGCCAGCGGCGCCCCGCCGGCCCAGCCGGAGTCGGTCCATGCGAACGCCGAGTGGTCGACCAGTCGCGACGGGCCGTGCACCCCCTCGGGTTGCCACGCCGACCGGGGGTCGGGGCGGGGGTCGCCGCCGTCGAGGGAGTAGGCGTAGTCGTCGCCGGCCGACGCCTCGGCCTCGCCGGCGAACCAGCCGAGCTCGTCGGGGCCGGACAGGGCATGGCGTTCGGCGCCCCCCAGCACGAGGTCGACACGCCGGGCGCGCGGCGCCCACACCCGGAAGAAGGTCATCGTCAGTTCCTCACCAGTAGAGCGACAGGGAAATCCGCCAGCAGCGCGCCCAGAGCGGCGGGCCCGCCGGCCAGGGTGGAACCACCCAGCTCGTCGGTCCAGGTGCCATCGGGGAGCTCGACGGTGGTGTCGCCCCACCCGTCGCGCAGGCCCATGACCAGCCGGGGGACCACCACGGCCACCCGCTCGCCCCGCAGGTAGGCCACGACGTGCCCGGCGCGCTCGCCGGCGCCGGCCAGCGGCCGGTACGAGGCGCCGGCGAAGCACGCCTCGAGCCGGCGCCGCACGTCGAGGGCGCGCTGGGTCAACCACAGCTTCGGCAGGCCCTCGTCTTCGGCGGCCAATACATCGGCGGCCGACGCCGACCGCGCCCGGTCGAGCAGGCGCCGGCGCACGTCGTAGTCCACGGGCCTGCGGTTGTCGGGGTCGACCAGGCTCAGGTCCCACAGCTCCGTGCCCTGGTAGATGTCGGGCACCCCGGGCGAGGTCAGCTTGAGCAGGGTCTGGGCCAGCGAGCTCCGCCGGCCGACGGCCACCAGCGGCGCGGTGAAGGCGGCCAGGTCGGCGGCGAAGCGGTCGTCGGCCAGCACGGCCCGCACGAAGCCGGCCAGGGCCTCGTCGTAGGCCGGGTCGGGGTCGACCCAGGAGGTGTGCTGCTTGGCCTCACGGGAGGCCTTCTCCATGAACTGCGCGGCCCGGTCGGCGTCGAGGGGGTGGGCGCCCACTAGCACCTGGTAGAGCAGGTACTCGGCGTTGGCCTCGGGCATCCCGTCGCGCTTGTGGCGCCGGTTCATCTCGAACCACCGGGCCACCGCCGCGCCCCACTCGGCGGGGATCTCCGAGAGCAGGCTGATCCGTGCCCGCACGTCCTCGCTGCGCTTGGTGTCGTGGGTGGAGGTGGCCAGCATCGTCGCCGGCCAGTCGCGGGCGATGCGGGCGTTGTCGGCGTGGAAGTCGTCGACCGGCGTCCCGAACCGGCCCGGGTGGCCGCCGACCTCGTTGAGCGAGACCAGGCGGTTGTACTGGTAGAAGGTGGTGTCCTCCACGCCCTTGGCCATGACCGCCCCGCTGAGCTGCTGGAACCGCAGGGTGAAGTCGTCCTCGGCGGTGCCGGGCGGGCGCAGGAGGAGCACCTCGCCGAGGAACGCGAACAGGTCGGGCTCGATCTCGGGCCGGCGGCGGCCGGCCAGGGCCAGCGCCGCTTCCACCCGGGCGACGTCGGCCGGCGCCGGCTCCGCCCCGCCCGGGCGGACGTAGGTGCGGTACACGTCGAGGGAGCCCAGCACCTCCCGCACGGCGCGGGACAGATCCTGGCGGGTGTAGTCCCGGTGCCGGCGGTGGCGCTCGCAGACACCGGCGAGGAGGTTGGTCAGCCGGTTGACGTCGGCGGCCAGCACCTCCCGCATCACCAGGTGCTTGTTGCGGTGGGCCAGGGAGCCGTACGGCGTCGGCCGGTCGATCACCTTGGCGTAGATGTCGCTCAGCGGCCCCTCGCCGGCGGGGTCGACGAACAGGCCGTTCACGCCGGCGGCGAAGTCGTACCCGGTGGTGCCCTGAACGGCCCAGTCGCCGGGCAGGGTCTCGCCGGCCTCCAGGATCTTCTCGACCACCAGGTATGCGTCGGCGCCGGCCGCCTGGCGCAGCAGCCTGAGGTAGGCGGCCGGCTCGTGCAGGCCGTCGACGTGGTCCACCCGGAGGCCGGTGACCTTGCCGGCACGCACCAGCTCGATCATCTTCTCGTGGGTGTCGGCGAACACGAAGAGGTTCTCGCTGCGCAGGGCGATCAGGGTGGTGATGTCGAAGAACCGCCGGTAGTCCAGCTCCTGGCCGGCCACCTTCCAGTAGGCCAGCCGGTAGTTCTGGCGCTCCAGCAGGGCGTCGAGCGCGTCGCCGTCGGCGTTGAGGGCGGCCACTGTCTCGTCGACGGCATCAGCCACCGCCGGCTGCTCGTCGAACAGCTGCGCCAGGTTCTGGAGCAGGACCTCCTTGTCACGGTGGCGTTCCTCGACGCTGTCGCGGTCGGCGGCCGCCGAGGGCGGGAGGCGGCCGAGCGCGGTGGCGATGCTGGCCAGGCGGTCGGACTTCACCCTCGCCGCCACCCCGCCCAGCAGATCATCGAGCGTCCTCGGCGACACGGGGGCGGCGTTGTCGAAGTAGCGGAGCTCGAACGAGCCGCCGTCGCGGACGAGGGTGATCTCGCCCCGGTCGATGCAGCGGCCGACGTGGTCGCCCAGGATCGGCATCAGCACCCGCAGGCGTTCTCGCTCCTCCGGCTGCTCCCAGTCGACGTCGAAGTAGCCGGCGTAGCGCGACGCCCGGCCGTTCTCCAGCACGTCCCACCACCAGGCGTTCTCCCGGCCGCTGATGGCCATGTGGTTGGGAACGATGTCGACGATCTGGCTCATGCCCCGGCGGTCGAGCGCCGCGCACAGCCGCTCGTAGGCCTCGTCGACGCCGAGCTCGGCGTTCAACCGGTGATGGTCGACCACGTCGTAGCCGTGGGTGCTCCCCGGCGCCGCCTGGAGGAACGGCGAGCAGTACAGGTGGCTGACCCCGAGGTCGGCCAGGTAGTCGACGATCGCCGCCGCATCGTCGAAGGTGAACCCGGCGTGGAGCTGGATACGGTAGGTGGCGCGCGGGGTCGACATGCCTCCGGGGACGCTACCGCCACGCGCCCGCTGCGGCGGACCGGAAGGCGATCCCGGCGCGATCATGAGCGGCATGCGGCTCCCTGTCATGCCTCCCGTCAAGCCCATGCTGGCCAAGCTGGCCCGGGAGATGCCGGCGCCGGCGGGCATGCTCTACGAGCCGAAATGGGATGGGTTCCGCTGCATCGTGTTCCGCGACGGCGACGAGGTGGAGCTGGGCAGCCGGAACGAGAAGCCCCTCACCCGCTACTTCCCCGAGCTGCCGCCGGCGCTGATCGCGAACGTCCCGCCACGGTGCGTGCTCGACGGGGAGATCGTGATCGCCGGCGCCGGCGGCCTGGAGTTCGAGGCCCTGCTCCAGCGCATCCACCCGGCGGCGTCGCGCATCAAGATGCTGGCCGAGACCACGCCGGCGTCCTTCGTCGCCTTCGACCTGTTGGCTTTGGACGACGACGACCTGCGGGCCCGGCCCTTCGGGGAGCGCCGGGCCGCCCTGGAGCAGGCACTGGCGAAGGCCGAGCCGCCCATCCACCTCACGCCGGCCACCACCGACGCCGCGGTCGCCACCGACTGGTTCAACCGCTTCGAGGGCGCCGGGCTCGACGGGGTGGTGGCCAAGCCCCTGGACCTGCCCTACCGGGAGGACCAGCGGGTCATGTGGAAGGTCAAGCACGCCCGCACCGCCGATTGCGTGGTGGCCGGCTTCCGGGCCCACAAGGACGGTGCCGGCGTGGGCTCGCTCCTGCTGGGGCTCTTCGACGGGGAGGGCACCCTGCACCACGTCGGGGTGGCGTCGTCGTTCAGCGTGGTCCGCCGCAAGGAGCTGGCCGCCGAGCTGGAGCCCTACCGGTCGGGCGCGCTCGACGGCCATCCGTGGGCGGCATGGGCCGAGGCGGAGGCGGCCGCCGCGGCCAAGGGCGGGCGCATGCCGGGCGGCCAGAGCCGCTGGAACGCCGGCCGCAACATGTCGTGGGAGCCACTGCGCCCGGAGCTGGTGGCGGAGGTCGCCTTCGATCACCTTCAGGGCGACCGCTTCCGCCACGCCACCTCGTTCGTACGCTGGCGCCCGGAGCGGGCGCCGGCGTCGTGCACCTACGACCAGCTCGAAACCATCGTGCCCGAGGAGCTGGAGACCGTGTTCCGGGCAACCTGACGTTGCCTTCGGGCCCAGTTTGGGCACAAACGGGGAATATGACTGTTTCCGCCCGTCCCCGGCCCGTCGAGCTGCCGCCGCAGCCGGGCGCGGCCCGGCGGGTGCTGGCTCGCCTGCTGGGTGAGGCGGCGTGGCCCGGCGACATCGACGGCGCCCTCCTGGCCATGCACGAGGCCATGGTGAACGCCGCGCATCACGGCGGTGGGGTCACCCGGGCCACCGCCGGCCTCGACGGCTCGACGCTCGTCGTGGAGGTCGCCGACCGGGGCCGGGGCTTCGATCTGCCGGCGTCGCCGGCGCTGGCCGACGGCGGCGCCGAGCGGGGTCGGGGCCTGTTCCTGATCCGCCACCTCTCCTCCGCGGCCTGGGTCGTCCGCGCCGGGCCCGAGGTGCGCCTCGTCCTCACGTTCGCGCCCTGACCGCCGCCGGCGGGCAGCATTTCCACAGCCGCCAGGACGAGCGGGCGGTGCCTCTGGTAGCTTGACTCTTGCGGTTCCTGGGAGGCGTTCTTGAGCAAGACGCAGGGTCGGAGCAGCGAGGAGGAGGATCTCCTCCAGCTCTACCTGAACGACATCGGGAAGTACCCCCTGTTGACCAGGGACGATGAAGTGCGGCTCGGCACCGCAACCCAGCTGGGCCTGGCCGCGGCGGAGAAGCTGGCCCAGGGCCACACCCTTACCATGGCCGCCCAGGAGGAGCTGGAGCAGGCCGTCGTGGCCGGCGCCGACGCCCACCGCAAGTTCGTTCGTTCCAACCTGCGCCTGGTGGTGTCCATCGCCAAGCGGTACCAGGCCAGCGGCCTCCCGTTGCTCGACCTGATCCAGGAGGGCAACTTCGGCCTGATCCAGGCCGTCGACCGGTTCGATCCCCGCCGAGGCTTCAAGTTCTCCACCTACGCCACGTGGTGGATCCGCCAGACCATCGCCCGGGGCATCGCCAACACCAGCCGCGCCATCCGCCTCCCGGTCCACGCCGGCGACCAGCTCCTGGCCATCCGCATGGCCGCGTCCGCCCTCGAGGTCCGTCACGGCCGCCCCCCCAAGGCCGCCGAGCTGGCCGCCGCGCTCAGCATGCCGGCCAAGAAGGTGGAGGAGCTGCTGCCCTATCTGGGTGAGCCGGCGTCGCTGTCCGAGCATCTGGTCGACGGGGAGACCGAGATGGGCGAGCTGGTGGAGGACCTCACCACGCCGGCGCCCGACCAGGCCGTCTTCGCCGCCATGCTCCCCTCCCACGTCGCCCAGCTCCTGTCGGTGCTCGAGCCCCGCGAGCAGGAGGTCCTGTGCCTGCGCTACGGCCTCGACCGGGGCAGCCCCCGCACGCTGGAAGAGGTCGGCGAGCACTTCGGCCTCACCCGCGAGGGCGTCCGTCAGGTCGAGCTCAAGGCCATCTCCAAGCTGCGCCGCTCGTCGTCGGCCCGCAGCGCGCGCGACCTGCTGACCGCGTAGGAAGGAGGGGCAACTGACGCTCCCTTGGGTCACGCGGCTGCCCACGGGGACTCAGGGCTGCCTTGGTACCTTCACCCGAGTCGGTTCTCGTTTGTAGTTTGGCCGTTAGCATTCAGCCAGCATTGGTTATACTCCCCGTAAGCCTCTCGAGAGCGGCATCGGTCGCTGGTCCGAGCAGCATCTGACGCCCTATCTCTTCACCGAGTTCCTCGCCCTCGTCGAACAGGACCGACCGGTCGATGTCGGCGACACGCTCGCCGACAGCCTCGACCTGCTCCGGCAGGGACAGCGAGCCGACGCAGATCTGGCCGCCTGGCGGCGGCACTTCATGCTGGTCGGCGGTTTCCCCGAGTTGCTCACCGCAACCCGCAACCGACCCGACCACGATGAGTCGAGTCGCCTGCTCGAGTCACAGCAGGTGCTTCGGGCCGACGCCGTCGAGCGCCATCTACAAGGACATCCCTCAGTCCTTCGGCGTCGACAACCCGATGATGCTCGAACGCCTCGGCCCTCATCGCCGTCGTCCTGCCCGCGGCAGTGGTCGCGGCCACCACGGTCCGCCCGGGGCCGGCGCCCGACGGGAGCCGGGTCGGCGCAGCCGGCTTCGTCCACGAAGCGATCGGCGGCGGCGCGACCCTCGACGAGCCCGCCGCCCCGGTCGCAGTGACCTCGTCCACCGCCCCACGACCGACCGTCCCGGCCCCACCGCCAGCGGCCCCCTCGCCGCCGCCGCCGTCCCCGGTGCCCTCGACGGTCCCCGCCAGCACCACCTCGCCGGCGCGGACGGGCCCGACGACGAACTCCACGCTCCTGCCGGCGCCCGGCAGCGGGGCCACCCCCACGCACCGCTGGTCGAAGACCGCCAACGGGGTCAGCGTGAGCCTGCGCATGGAGCCGGCGACTCCTGTGGCGGGCCAGCCCGTCACGTTCTACGTCGACGAGGTGACGGCCCCGCTGACGTGCTGCATCGTGCACCTGTCCTTCGGCGACGAGGGCGAGGGCGACCTGATAAGCGGAACCGCGCCCTCGTGCGCGGGCGCGTCGACCTCGCGCACCGGGCTGAGCATCACCCACACCTACGCCAAGCCGGGCCCCTACGAGATCTCCCTCGTCGTCGTCACCGTGCCGTGCCAGCTGACCGTGGTCGACGGGAAGCCCGTCCCTCCGCCGATCACCGGCACCGGCATCACCGCCTGCATCACTGTCGGGCCGGGAGCCGCCGGCGCGCCCGGCTGCAGCCCCTACAACCACTTCAATCCCCAATCGAGCTGGGTCCCCGCGTAGCGGGAGGCGCCGGCGGGGCGGTGGCGTCTAGAACGTGTGGGATGCCATCGTGGCCGGAGGTGACCGCGGCCGGCGCCGTCATCGGCGTTCTGTTCGGGCTGTTCGGCGTGGGCGGATCCAGCTTCGCCACGCCGGCCCTCGGCCTTCTCGGCGTGCCCGGCCTGATCGCGGTGGCCGCGCCGTTGCCGGCAGTCGTCCCCGCGGCGATCGCCGGGATGGCCACCTATGTCCGCAAGGGCCAGGTCGACTGGCCGGTGGCCCGCTGGTCTATCTACGGCGGCGTCCCCGGGGCGGTCGTCGGCGCGATCCTGTCCGGCTCGGTCGGCGGGAGGACATTGTTGATCGCCTCGGGGGTCGTCCTGGCCGTCGTGGGCCTGCGCATCCTGGCTCCACTCCCAGAGCACCATCTCGCCGGCCGGGCCCGCCGGCGGCCGGGCGTCGTCGTCCCCTCCGCCGGCGCCATCGGCCTGTGCACGGGTCTGCTGGCCAACGGCGGCGGGTTCCTCCTGGTGCCGCTGTTCGTCCTGGTACTCGGCCTCACGATGCCTGAGTCGGCCGGCACGAGCCTGGCCGTCATCGCCGTGCTGTCGGTGCCGACCCTGCTCACCCATTGGGCTCTCGGCCACATCGACTGGGTCGTCGCCGGCGCCTTTGCCGCCGGCGCAGTGCCCGGTGCCGCCCTCGGGGCCCGGCTCACCGACCGGTTGCCGGCCACCGCCATGCGCCGGGGCTTCGGAGTCCTGCTGATCGGCTTCGCCGCCTACTTCGTCGCCCGCCAGCTCTCCGCCTGACCGCGACTGCGGCGAACCCGTCTGGCGCGGTACGCCCGGCGCCGGCCCGGGTAGATCCCCACAATGAGTGACACGACCGTACCCAAGGCCGTCCGCGCCGAGCCGGTGGAGACCGGCAACGGCGTCGAGCGGGCGTCGCAGCAGCCCTCGGGCCCCGGCAACCGCCGGGGCGGCGGCGAGTGGCCCGACCCGCGCACGCCTCCCGCCGGCCTCACCGTGTACGACCCCCAGCGAGTGCCCGTGAACATGTACGAGACCGACGGCGCCGTCGTGCTGGTCCTCCCGCTGCCCGGCGTGATGGCCGACGACATCACCATCGACATCCAGTCCGACCGCGTCCACGTCAACGCGGCCCAGCGGACCCCGGCCGAGAAGGACTACATCAGCCACGAGTGGCACTACGGCCCCTACGAGCGCATGGTCACCGTGCCCAGCGGCTTCGGCGGGCCGGCGTCGGCCACCTTCGGCAACGGCCAGCTCGCCCTCCGCATCGAGCGGGGCGAAGGTCGAGACGCCAAGGTCGTCGTCCGGCCCAGCACCGCCGGCGCCGGCACGTAACAGCGCCATCAGGCGTTCCTGCACCCGACGGAAGGCGGGCTCGTCGACTACCCCGGCCCGGTCCCGCGGCCGGGGCGGATCCACGGGGATGCTGTCGAGCGCCCGCGGAATGTCGTGGTAGCACCCTTGCCGGCACGCCGGAAGGCAAGCCAGAGTCAACCCGTCGGTCACCCGTCTCGACCGCGGGCCCCAGACAGCGGAACCGGGGGGGGGGGGGGGGGAGGAGAGGGGGGGGGGGGGGGGGGGGGGGGGGGGGGGGGGGGGGGGGGGGGAGAGAGGGGGGGGGGCGGAGCGGATTCGTGCGTCCGGGAGAAACGATA
>JBPCLE010000088.1:0-3602 GCA_051003575.1 Acidimicrobiales bacterium
GCGACCACGGAGGTGCGCACATAGATTGTTTTGTCGGCAGTGCCGGGTGTGGAGAAGAGGCAGCCACCAGGGTGGCGGCCACCACCGCCGGCACCAGGACGAGCGCGGCGATGAGGCAGCCGCCGCACCAGCGGCCGGCCACGATCATCCAGTAGGGCACGGGGCTGAGCCAGGTGAAGGCGAACACCCCGGAGCGGATCTCGGCGCCGAGGAGGGCGTCGCCGAGGATCAGGCAGGTGATGGGCAGGATCAGCGTGTGCAGCGCGATGCCGCCCACCTGCGCGAACGCGCTGACGGCGGGGTCATCGGACAGCCGCGACAGCAGCCCGAACAGCAGCGCGCCGGCGACGGGCAGCAGGAGCAGCCAGCGCTGGGAGGGCACGCAGGCCCGCACGGTGTAGCGGACGATGGCGACGAACGGCGAGCGGGTGGGGGCCCGCTGGTCGGTCAACGCACCAGCTCCCGGAACAGGCTCTCCAGGGAGTCGTCGAGCGGCCGGACCTCCTGGAGCCGCAGACCGAGCTCACGGGCCACCGGGGCGACGGAGGAAGCGAGGTCGCGGGCCCGGTCGGTGGTGACCACGATGCCGGCGTCGGTCACGCTGACCCCGGCGGCGGTACCCCGCTGAAGTAGGGCGGCGCCGAGCCGGCGGGGGTCGTCGGTGCGGATGAGGACGTGGCGGGGGCGGTCGTCCATGGCGTCGCGGATGGCCCGGTGGTTGCCCGCCGCGGCCAGCCGGCCGTGGATCAGTACGAGCACCCGGTCGGCCAGGCGCTCGACCTCGGAGAGCACGTGCGAGCTGACGATCACGGTGCGGCCCTCGGCGCCGAGGCGGCGGAACAGCTCGGTAAGCTGCACGCGCTGGACCGGGTCGGCGCCGTTCAGGGGCTCGTCGAGGACGAGTACGGGCGGGTCGGTGACCAGCGCGGCGGCCACCTTCGTCCGCTGGCGCATCCCCTTGCTGAAGCCGCGGAGGCGGCGGTCGGCCGCCGGCGTCATGTCGACGAGGTCCAGGGCCCTGCCGACCGCTCCTCGGTCGCGCACGCCGTGCAGGTCGGCCACATATGCGACGAGCTCCCGAGCCGTCAGCTCGGCGGGGACCGCTTCGTCCTCGGGCACCAGGGCGATGCGGCCTTGCACGCCCCGGTCGGTGCGCGGGTCCCTGCCGTCCACCACCACCCGGCCGGCGTTGACCCCGAGCAGCCCGGTGACCGCTCGCATCAGGGTGCTCTTGCCGGCGCCGTTGGGGCCGAGCAGGCCGGTGACGCCGGCGCCGAACGAGCACGACAGCTCCGACAGCGCCACCTTCTGCCCGAACCACACCGACGCCTCGGCCACCTCCACGGTGGCGTCGGCGACGAAGGCCGGGTCGCTGCGCTCGTCCACTACTCGGCCGACCGGTACCGGGCCAGGATGACGGCGACGCACACCCCGACGACCAGGGCGTAGACCGCCACCGACATCGCCGCGCCTCCGGTCACCCCAGACAGTGGCGATGCCTCGTCGATGCGGCCCAGGAACACCAGGTCGCGCAGCCGCAGGGGCGTGGCGAGGATGTTGATCAGCGCCGCGGGCTGGCCTGTGGTGATGCCCTCGCCGGGGCCGGAGCCGGCCTCGACCATGATGCCGGAGACGGCGGAGGTGACGAGGGTGATGCCGAGGAGGGTGGCCCCGGCCACCATGCGCCGGCCGGTCAGGGAGGCGACTGCCACCCCCAGCAGCGCGTAGAAGAGCGCCAGCAGGGCGGCGGCGACCGGGACCTGCCAGAGCACCGCCGTATGGGCGCCGAGGTAGTCGAGCGCCCCGTCGCTCACCAGCATCTGGCCGACGTAGAGCACGACCTGGGGCAGGAAGGAGAAGGCGAACACGCAGGTGAAGATCGCCCCCACCTTGGCCAACCCGTAGTCGCGGCCGGTGAGGGGCCGGGCGAAGATGAGCGGCAGGACCCGCTGGCGCCGGTCGGGGCAGACGAGGTCGGGGGCGACGAGGGCGACGAAGAGGAGCAGGGCGCTGCTCACGCCCAGGTACTCCCGGTAGGTGATGAACTCGAAGCCCTCGGCCGGCGTGTCTCGGGTGAGGTAGCCGATGCCGACGTTGACGACCGCGGGCACCACGGCGATGGCCAGCAGGACGGCGGGCGCCACCTTCTGCCGCCACGGGCGGCGCAGGCCGACCGCCCGGCGCAGCGAGGTGCGGTAGAGGGCTGCCGTCGCCGCCCGCCGACCCCCGCGCGGGCCCTCGTAGGGCCGGTAGCCCCGGTCGTAGACCGCGCCGGTGCCCATGGTCACGATCGGCGGGTGAACACGTCGTCGAGCGAGGTCAGCCGGTTGGTCAGCCGGTGCAGCGGGAGATCGAGGTCGGCCACCACGTCTCGGATGGTGTCGAAGTCGGCGTCGTCGCGGATGGTGACCTCCGTGGCGCCGGTGTCGTCGGTGGCCACGGCCAGTCCCCGGGCGGCGAGGGCGTCGCGCAGCGCGCCGGCGCCGGCCGGCCCGACGTCGACGGTCACCGTGCCCGTCTGGTGGAGGAGCGACTCGGTGGAGGCGTCGGTGACCAGCCGGCCGCCGTCGAGCATGACGACGTGATCGCACACCCGGGCGACGTCGTCGAGCAGGTGGGTGGCCAACACCACGGCGATGCCGAAGGTGGAGAGCCGGTCCACCAGGGCCAGCATCTCCTCCCGCCCGGAGGGGTCGAGGCCGGCGGTGGGCTCGTCGAGGAGGACGAGCAGGGGGTCGGCGACGATGGCCTGGGCCAGCTTGGTCCGCTGGCGCATGCCCGTGGAGAACCCGCCCACCGGCCGGAACCGGGCCTCGTCGAGGCCGACCAGGTCGAGCACCTCGGAGGCCCGCTGGCGGGCGGCCCGCACCGGCAGGCCGCCGAGCTCGCCGAAGGAGGCGACGACGTCGGCCGCGGTCTGGTCGAGGGGGAGGCAGTCGTGTTCGGGCATGTAGCCGATCCGGCTGCGGGCGCCGATGGGGTCGGTGGCGACGTCGACTCCGCAGACCTCCACGCGGCCGGCGTCGGGCCGGCTAAGGCCCAGCAGCAGCCGGAACAACGTGGTCTTGCCCGCGCCGTTGGCCCCGACCAGGCCCACCCGTCCCTCCGGCAGGTCGAGATCGACCGCGTCGAGGGCGGTTACGCCCGGGTACCGCTTGGTTAGCCCGCGGGCCGTCACGATGGTGGCCATCCGCCGTCGAACCTACCGGTCACACGCGCTGAAAGGCGGCAAGGAGGCCGATGCCGACGACGATGGTGACGCCTACGTTGCGGGTTTTCCACGCCACGCCGGCGGCGAGGAGGCCGGCGAGCAGGGTGGGTTGGAGCAGGTCGAGGTGGCCGTCGGGCCGCAGGAGGGCAGGAGCGATGATGGCGGCGAGGGCCGCCGGCGGGATCTGGCGGAGGACCCGGGCCAGCGCCGGAGGCACCGTGGCCATGCGGTGGGCGAAGGCCAGGAACGACGCCCGCATGGCGTAGGTGCCGGCGCCCGACAGGATGATGGCCGTCCACATCCTGCTCATTGCGACGCCCTGGCGTCGACCATCATCATCGCGACGCCCTGGCGTCGACGATCCTCATTGCGACGCCCTGGCGTCGACGAT
>JBPCLE010000089.1:0-6030 GCA_051003575.1 Acidimicrobiales bacterium
TCCGCAGCAAGTTGGGTCCCCAATACCCGAGGCTAACGATCGCGATTTTCATCGCGTGGCCTCGATGGCGGTGGCCAGCGCGTCGACGCACTGGGCGACGAGCTCGTCGACCATGCCCGGGTACAAGGGGAGGGACAGGATGTCGTCGGCCAGTGCCTCGGCGTGGGGAAAAGACCCCCTGGCGCCCAGCTGCGGGCAGGCGGGCTGGAGGTGGATCGGGGTGCGATAGTGGACAGAAGCACCAATGCCGGCGGCGTGCATCTGGGCGAGCACGGCGTCGCGCCTGGGCACGCGAACGACGAAGAGGTGGTGGGCGTGACGTGCTCCTGCTGCGGGTTCGAGAAGCCCTACCTCCTCCATCACCGTTAGCCGTTGGCGATAGCGGACCGCCGCCTGGCGACGGGCGGCCTGGGCGGCCTGGAAATGCGGCAGCTTCGCAGTCAAGAACGCCGCTTGGAGCTCATCCAGCCGCTCGCAGAAGCCGGGAACCACATGCACCCCCCGGGGGTGCTCGCCGTGGCTACGCAGGAGCCGGACCCGGCGCGCCAGGTCGGCATCGGCGGTGGTGACTGCGCCACCGTCGCCCAAAGCCCCGAGATTCTTCCCCGGATAGAAGCTGAAGCCGGCGGCGGCACCCAATGAGCCGGCCGGGCGGCCGTGCCAGGCTGCCCCCAACGCCTGGGCCGCGTCCTCTAGCAGGAACAGCCCGTGGCGCTCGGCGATGCCCCGGAAGCGATCGGCGTCGATCGGTTGTCCGTACAGGTGCACAGCGGCGATGGCAGCTGTGCGTGGCGTCACCACGGCTTCGACCGCGTCGGGGTCCAATAGGGCGGTGTGCGGATCGACGTCGGCCAACACCGGGGTCGCCCCGGTGGCGAAGACGGCCTCGGCAGTGGCGAAGAAGGTGTTGGGCGGAAGGATGACCTCGTCGGCCGGTCCCACCCCAGCGGCGGACAGCGCCAGATGCAACGCCGCAGTCCCTGATCCCACCGCCACGGCGTGGGGAACGCACACCTGCTCGGCCAGCGCCTCCTCGAAGCGCTCCACCTCGGCACCGCCCACGAACGACGACGAGGCCAGCACTCGCTCGAAGGCGGCACGGAGGTCGTTGGTCACCAGGTGGTGACCAACCTCGAGGTCAACCAGGGGAACGGGACGTTCGAGCGTGACCGGCGGGATCATGCCGTATCCCTGTTCCAAAGCACCGCTTTTGGGGTCCGCAGGAGGATTCGCAGATCGAGTAGCGGGCTCCATTCCCGCGCATACCGGACGTCGAGCTCGATCATCTCCTCGAAAGAGAGACGGCTGCGGCCGTTGACCTGCCAGAGCCCGGTGAGGCCCGGCTTGGTCGCCATCCGAGACCACGTAGCTTGGTCGTACAGCGCTGCTTCCTCGGGCAGCGGGGGCCTCGGGCCCACTACGCTCATGTCGCCTCGCAGGACGTTCCAGAGTTGCGGCAACTCGTCGATGCTGAGGCTGCGCAACCACCGCCCGATTCTGGTCCGCCGATCATCGTCGATGATCTTGTAGATGCCATCCTGGGGCTCGCCCTCACCCCGGATCAACGCAGCGACGTAGACGCGGTGCTCCCTGTCGTCGTTGCCCACCCGCATCGTGCGCAACTTCACGATCCGGAACGGGCGTCCGGCGAGACCGACACGCCTCTGGACGAAGAAGACACCGCCTGGACTCTCGGCCACAAGGGCCAAGGCGGCCAGGACCAGGACCGGCAGGGTTGCCACCAGCGTGACCAGAGCCACGACGATATCCAGGCTCCGCTTGAACAGCCGACACCAGGGCGACAAGGCATCCGGTCGACATCGGTAAGTGAATTCGGTCATTCCACCGATCGGTTGCTGAATGCCCACCCAACCAGCGCTGGACGCCTCGCCGGGCGCGGCTGAGCTGATCTCAGCCTCTTGGGTGGCGGTCACAATGCAGGCAGCTTCCTGAGGAGACCTTGGTCGGCCATACCTCAGACTGTCGGACGCCGGCGAAGGTGCAGGACCAAGCCACCGGCGGCGATCGCTCCGAGGCCAATAGCCGTAAGGCCCAAGATGTCGCCGCCGGTAACCGGCAGGCCCGGCCCGTTCGAACGGGATGCCACTTGGCCGGTAGCACCGCCGGCTCCAGCCACCGAACGGGGATCACCGGCGGCGGTTCTGGTGGCATCGACCACCGGCGCAGCCGGAGCGTCTCTGGACGTTCCGGAGGAAGGCGGCTCGGGCGTCACATACTGTGCCGACGCCGGCCCAGCGAAGCCAACTGACAAGAGGATGATGACGGCGGCAGCCGAAAGGAGCCGCATGGAAAGAGCCTGCCCTGGGATAGCTCCCGGGGGACAGCGCTCGAACGTGCTCTGCATCTCAATCCGCCTTTCGTAGAGTTGACCTCCTACCGGGCCGCCGTATGCCCGAGCTGCAGTGCACTCATGTTACTGACGCCTCGGTGGTTGAACCGTGACGGTTGCGAGACCGTTACTGACCTCGGTGGTTGAACCGTGACAGTTTTATGACTTTTCCCATTTTTGCCGAACGGGAATCACCAGGTCACCTCCTCAGGGTGATCGTCCTTCCAGGAGGTGTCCTCCCACTGCCACGACACGGCCGGCACCCGTGCCGAGGGGAGCACGTAAAGTGACCCGGGCCCGAAAGGAAGTTCGAAGCGAACGGTGAAGATTCGCTCCTTGCCCACCGGCACCTCAACAGGAACGCCGACCACCCGAGTGGGACCATCGGCCCCGGCGATCGCTAGCGACTCAGTGCCGTCGAACCGGCCCGATCCGGCGGCACCAGGCAACGTCACCGTCACCAGGCCCACGTACGTTCCTGTTGCCACCTCCAGCGGCGGCGACGGCCCGAGGATGTAGAACGGTTCCTCGGCCGTGACCGTGTTCGCCAGGGTCAACTCGATCGAGACGGCGGTGGCGTCGAGGTCGGGCTCCACGGTGATGTCAGCGCTGACCTGTAGGTACGGGTCGAGCTTGTTCCCCCCCCGGTTCAACACAGCCACCAGCAAGTCGTCGGACCCGACGGCACCATCGAGATTCATGGCCTCCCAACCCTGCTGGACGACGGGCTTTGACGACCAGGCCAGGAGATGGCGACCACGGGCGGCTCCGGCCAACTCTTCTGCCAGGAGAGCAAGGTCCATTTCGGGGCGTTCCAGAGCCTCCAGCGCAGCCCGGGCCACGCCGCCCAGGCGCCCCCGGCGCTCGGCCTGAGCGACCGCGTCCTCGCTGTCAAGGCCCACGTATTGGTCATGAAGGAGGTCCTGAACCACGGTGTCGGCGCTGATCGTCTGACCCTCTACCTCAACCGATCCCGTCCCCACCAGCAGCGCCTCGAGCGCCAACACGTCCACCGCCAGCACGCCGTCCACCTCCTGGCCCTTGGCTTCCGCCCACATGCGCGCCGCCAAGGGAGCGGTCACATCGAATCGGGGTGTCACGCCCAGGTTGCGCCACTCCCGACCTGGTTCCAGCCAGCCCCACCGATCGGCGAGGTCGCCCTCGACAGGCACGGCCTCGGGGAGCTGGAAGTCGAAGGTGGGCACGATCTCGCCCACACTGAACCGGCCGTCGCTGATGGTCAGAGTGGCGACAGTAAGGAACATGCCGGAGCCGGCCCGCATCTCGGCGTTGTTCCCGAGCAGGAGCAGGAGGGTGGATTCGCCGTTGAACAGCTCGGCCATCCCGGCGGCCGCCGAACGGGCTCGCCCTGCGGAATCTTTCAGCGCCACGAGCTCCTCCGAGGCCTGGATCCGGCCGTCGGCCAACGGTCCGACCAGAGCTCGGTCCGGCCCGAGGTCAACCGCCTTCAACTTCTCCTCAGCCTCCCTCGTTACCTCAGCCATCTCGGTGAAGAACCGTCTCCGGTCGGAACCGGTGGACAGACCAACCTCGAGTTGATCTCGGACCTCATCCATGACACCAGCAGCCGTGCCGGCGACTTCCTCGGCAGCGGCGCTCAGGTGATCGGCAGAGCGGATCTGGCGGCCCACCACCGGCAGGGCCCTGAAGGGCGAGACGGGTATGGAGCGCAGTGCGGCCCGGGCCCGGCCGAAGTTGGCCTCAGCCCGGCGTAGGGCCGCAGCCTCCGATCCGGACACAAGGCTGGCAGGTGAGGCACCGGCCCGCGAGGCCTCCATCTCGGCCAAACCCTCCTTGGCAGACGACCAAGCTCCGAGCAGGATCGTTGCCGTAGCTCCCAGCCATAGTGCGAGCCCGGCACCGACAACCCACCGCAGCCGCCGTCGAGACCACATCAAGGGTGAACTCTTTGGTTCCGGTTCCGGTTCCGGTTGTCCGGTGTCGCCCCTGTCAGTCACTCCGGCCTCCACCCCGACTGGCGAGCTGGGCTTCATCCACCGGGTCATGTTCGCGCCCAGCCGAGCCAAGCGTTGGTCGCGTCTCTCAGGTCGCAATCTCTGCAAGTTCGTCGATGGCACGACCCGGTCGCCCTGGTGACCTCGACGGTGCCGTCGTCGGGACGCTCCAGGGTCATGATCACCCGCAAGATGGTGGTCTTGCCCGAACCAGACGGTCCTACGATGACTAGCTTTCTCGCCCTTGGACACGGTGAGGTCGAGTCCGTCGAGCACCACAGTCTCCCCGAAGACTTGCGCACCCCATCGAGACGGCAGTGGCCGCCTCCCACTGGCCGCGATCGACATTGTCGATACCGGACCGGTAGGCCTCGGAGGTGTAGGTGGCGTAGTGGATGCCCAACCCCAGGGTCATAGCCATGACGATGCCGATGAGCGTCAGCTTCACGACGAGCCACAGGCCCTCCAGCAACCGGGGGAGGATCTCGCCGGCCAGCTCCCAGCCCCAGGTGACGGGCGAGGCCTGGGCCAGCACCGTGCTCACTTGGTTCCTCGGGTGCTGGCCGTGACCGCCGTGCCCCGGCCGATGTGTCGCTCCAGCCCCCGGGTCGAGACGGCGATGACCTGGGCCAGCAATTCCCGTCGCCATGGCTGGGAGCGGTTTCGGATAACTACCACCGGCGTAGCACACTGGAGACATGGGATCCGTCCGACGTGTCTTGTTCAAAGACCGCATCGACAGCCTGGAGGACTACGTCGCTCGGCGCGGCGGTGAGGGCTTGGCGTCCGCCCGCAAGGTCGAACCTGCCACCCTGATCGAGACCCTGGTGGCCTCTGGCCTGCGGGGCCGGGGCGGGGCCGGGTTCCCAACCGGGATCAAGTGGCGGACGATGGTGGAGAACCGCTCGTTCCAGGTGGGGACCACGGTGGTGGTCAACAGCGCCGAGGGCGAACCCGGCACCTTCAAGGACCGCTCCATCTTGCGCCAGAACCCCTACCACGTTCTCGAAGGCGCCCTCATCGCCGCCCTGGCCGTGGGAGCCGACCGGGTCATCTTCGGTATGAAGAAATCCTTCACCCGAGAGGTGGCCCGGGTGAGCCAGGCCATGGAAGAGGCCGCGGCCAGCGGGTGGGCCGGCGATATCGCCATGGAGGTCTTCGAGGGCCCCGACGAGTATCTCTACGGCGAGGAGACGGCGCTGCTCGAAGCCATCGACGGCCGCTACCCCTTCCCCCGCCTGGCACCCCCTTACCGCCGAGGGGTCCGCAGCGCCGCCGAACGCCAAGGCGGGACTCCCGTGGGCCTGACTTCCGCCTCCCGGGTCGACATGGCCGGGCCGCTCGCCGAACAGCAGGCCCCGCCCGCCCTGGTCGACAACGTGGAGACCCTGGCCAACGTGGCCCGTATCATGCAGCGGGGCGCCGACTGGTTCCGCACCGTGGGCACCGAGAAGTCACCCGGCACCATCGTGTGCACCGTCACCGGCTCGACCCAGCGCCACGGGGTGGCCGAGGTGATCATGGGCACGCCGTTGCGCGACGTGATCGAGACCATCGGTGGCGGCGCCAAGGAAGGTCATCGCATCAAGGCGATCCTGCCCGGCGTGGCCAACGGGCTCATCACCGCTGAACACCTCGACACGCCGGTCACCTACGAGGACCTGCGCGACATCGGGAGCGGGCTCGGCTCGGGGGGCTTCATCG
>JBPCLE010000090.1:0-4079 GCA_051003575.1 Acidimicrobiales bacterium
TCGTGTCGCTGTTCGCCGGCACGAGAGGCCACCTCGACAACGTCCCCGTCGGCGACGTCCCTCGGTTCGAGGGTGAGCTGATCGAGTGGTTCCGCACCCGCCACGCCGACATCCTCGACGCCATCGCTTCCGACGGGAAGATCCCCGACAGCGACGCCTTCGAGGCCGACATCGTGGCCTTCGCCGAGCAGTTCGAGTCCTCCGAGGAAGCCAAGGAGGAGCCGGAGACCGAGGAGCAGGGCGAAGAGCGGCGCCGCAAGGCCGGGGGCCGCGGCGAGGGCATCCTCCCCGAAGAGGAGATCAGCCGCGACGAGAGCGGGGGGTAGCCGATGGCCGGTGGCCAGGAGCGGGTGCTGCGGCGGCGGGTCAAGAGCATACAGTCGACCAAGAAGATCACCCACGCGATGGAGCTGATCGCCGCCACCCGGGTGGCCAAGGCCCAACGGCGGGCCATGGACGCGCGCCCCTACAGCGAGCAGATCACCGAGGTGATCCAACACCTGTCACAGGCCGGCGCCGGCCAGGAGCACCCGTTGCTGCGCCAGGCCGAGTCGATCGACAAGGTGGCCTTCGTCGTCATCACCTCGGACCGGGGCCTGGCCGGGGCCTACAACACCTCGGTCATCCGCGCCGCCGAGCGAGACCTCCAGGGCGTGCAATCCGACGGCGCCGACTACTCGCTCGTCCTCGTCGGCAAGAAGGCGGCCAGCTACTTCACCTTCCGCAACTACCGCATCGACGCCGAGTTCACCGGCATGAGCGACACCCCGCGCTACGAGGACGCCCGGCAGGTGGCCGAGGTGGTCCTCGATGCCTTCGTCGACGGCGACGTCGACCAGGTGCGCCTCGTCTACACCCGGTTCCTCTCCACCGCCTCACAACGGGTGGTGGTGCGCCGCTTCATGCCCCTCCAGGCCGTGCCGGCCGAGGGCGGCGACGATGAGCTGACCGCCGACTACGAGTACGAGCCGGCCCCCGGCGTCATCTTCGACCGGTTGCTGCCCCGCTACGCCGAGGCCCGGCTCTACGCCGCCATGCTCGACGCCGCCGCCTCCGAGCACGCCGCCCGCCAGCGAGCCATGAAAGCCGCCACCGACAACGCCGAGGAGCTCATCACCAAGCTGAGTCGCGCCATGAACCAGGCCCGCCAGGAAGCGATCACCACTGAGATCAGTGAGATCGCGGGCGGCGCCGAGGCCATGTCGCAGAGTTGACCGGACCGATGCCGATGCCGCCACGAGGAGATCTGCCATGACCATGACCCAAGAGCCCCACGACACCAAGGAGAAGGAGCTGAAGGACGGCCGGGTGGTCGCCATCGCCGGCCCGGTGGTCGACGTGGAGTTCCCCCCCGATTCCCTGCCCGCGATCCACCACGCCATCGAGATGACCCTCAACCTTGACGGCACCGACGTCGTGGTCACCGCCGAGGTGGCCCAGCAGGTCGGCCACAACAAGGTGCGGGCCATCTGCTTCAAGCCCACCGACGGGCTGGTGCGAGGTGCGCCGGTGCACAACACCGGCCGGGGCATCAGCGTGCCCGTCGGCGAGGCGGTGCTCGGGCACGTGTTCAACGTTTTGGGCCAGCCCCTCGACACCGAGAGCATCGAAGGGATCGACGAGCGCTGGGAGATCCACCGGGACGCCCCGGCGTTCGACACCCTCGAGCCCAAGCGGGAGATGTTCGAGACCGGCATCAAGGTGATCGACTTGCTGACCCCCTACGTGCAGGGTGGCAAGATCGGCCTGTTCGGCGGCGCCGGCGTGGGCAAGACGGTGCTCATCACCGAGATGATCCGCCGGGTGGCCCAAGAGCACGGCGGCGTGTCGGTGTTCGCCGGGGTGGGGGAACGCACCCGGGAGGGCACCGACCTGCTGCTGGAGATGAAGGAGTCGGGCGTGCTCGAGAAGGCCGCCCTGGTGTTCGGGCAGATGGACGAGCCCCCCGGGGTGCGGCTGCGGGTGGCCCTGGCCGCCCTCACCATGGCCGAGTACTTCCGTGACGTGGAGGAGCGTGATGTGCTGTTGTTCGTCGACAACATCTTCCGCTTCGTGCAGGCCGGCTCGGAGGTGTCGACCCTCCTCGGGCGCATGCCGTCGGCGGTGGGCTACCAGCCCACCCTGGCCGACGAGATGGGCGAGCTCCAGGAGCGCATCACCTCGACGAGGGGGCGGTCCATCACCTCGCTGCAGGCCGTCTACGTCCCCGCCGACGACTACACCGATCCCGCTCCCTTCACCAGCTTCACCCACTTCGACGGCACCACCGAGCTCTCGCGTGACATCTCCGCCCTCGGCATCTACCCCGCCGTCGACCCGCTGGCGTCGACCTCGACCATCCTGGCGCCCGAGGTGGTGGGCGAGCGCCACTATGCGGTTGCCCGGCGGGTCCAGGAGGTGCTGCAGCGCTACAAGGAGCTCCAGGACATCATCGCCATCCTCGGTATCGACGAGCTCTCCGAGGAGGACCGCCTCACGGTGTCGCGGGCCCGCAAGGTGCAGCGCTTCCTGTCGCAGCCGATGTACGTGGCCGAGGTGTTCACCGGCCTTCCCGGCGTCACCACCCCGGTCGAGGAGACGGTCGACTCGTTCGAAGCGCTGGTGGACGGCGAGCTCGACGACTTGCCCGAGCAGGCGTTCCTCAACGTGGGCGGTGCCGAATCGGCCCGCGAGAACGCCAAGAAGCTCCAGGAATGAGGCGGCGACGGTGACCCTGCAAGTGGAGCTGGTCTCCCCCGAGCGCATCCTCTACAGCGGCGAGGCCGACATGGTCATCGCCCGCACCATCGACGGTGAGATCGCCTTCATGACCGGCCACGCCCCGTTCATCGGCAGCCTGGGCATCGGCGCCGTCACCGTCCGCGGCACCGACGGTACCGAGGTCAAGGCCGCGGTCCACGAGGGCTTCGTGGAGGTCACCGACGACCGGGTCACGATCCTCTCCGACGTGGCCGAGCTGGCCGACGACATCGACGCCGACCGGGCCCGCCGGGCGCTCGACGACCTCGAACACACCAAGGCCGACACCGACGAGGCCGAGGCCGGTCTGCGCCGCGCCCAACTGCGGGTCGACCTGGCCGGAGGCTAACTCCCGTACTTTGTCGGCTGGCGTACCCGAGGGGGGCATGAGCCGACAAAGATCAGGGTGTGCCCCGACTGCGACTCGGCGTCGCCCTGCTCGTGCCCCGGCTCGTGGGGGACGAGATCGACGTGTTGCGCCGGGCCTGCGGCGAGCGGGCGGTGGAGCGCATCCCGCCACATTGCACCCTCGTGCCTCCCGTCAACGTGCGGGGGGACCGCCTCGACGACGCCGTCGTTGGGGGGGGGGCGGCGGCCGCCGCCACCCGGCCCTTCACCGTCACTCTGGGCCCGCCCACGACGTTCCTGCCGGTCAACCCGGTGCTGTACCTGGCCGTCGGCGGCGACGATGCGGCGGTGCGCGCCCTGCGCCACCGGGTCTTCGTCGAACCGCTGTCCCGCTCCGTCACCCTGGCGTTCCACCCCCACGTGACGCTGGTCGACCGTGGGGAGCCGGAGGTCCTGGCGGCGGCGGTGCGGGCGCTGGCCGGCTACCGGGCCGAGGTAACCTTCAGCGGCGTCCACCTGCTCCAGGAGCGGCGCGACGACCAGGGGTGCCGGGTGTGGCGGCCCGTCGCCGACGCCGCCTTCGCCGCCCCGGCGGTGGTGGGCCGGGGCGCTTTGGGGTTGGAGCTGGCGCTGAGCGAGCGACTGGGCCCCGAGGCGACGGCGCTGTCGGCGAGCGAGTGGGCGGTGATCGACCACGACCGCCACGGCCACGTGTGGCCCGAGGACCTGGCGGTCACCGCCCGGCGGGACGGCGCCGTGGTCGGCACCGCCGTGGGCTGGACCAGCGGCACCAGCGCCTACCTGGGCGACCTGATCGTCGTCGCCGCCCACCGGGGGGAGGGGATCGGCTCGCATCTGGTGGCCGCCTTCCTGGCGGCAGCGATCGACCTGGGGTGCTCCCGGGCCCGGGTCCGGACCTAGGCCGGCGGCGCCGCCGAGGGGTTCTGGCGCCGGCTCGGATGGGTCGAGGAGGCCCGCGTCGAGGCCTACAC
>JBPCLE010000091.1:0-4709 GCA_051003575.1 Acidimicrobiales bacterium
GCCGGCGCCGAGCCTCGTTCTCGGCCCGCCGCTCGGCGGCGGCCTCACCGGCCTCCGCCACCCCCGCGGCCAGGGCGTCCAGCTCCTCCTGCCAGCCATCGGGCCGGGTCAGCCACACCCAGGCGGCCCGGCCCACATCGTCCTCGGTGGCCTCGCCGGCCACCCGGGCCAGGAACCCATCGTCGCAGTCGACGGCCCGCCGGGCCGCGGCGACCGCGGACGACGACAGCTTGGCGAAGTTGAGGAGCGGGCGCAGGGCGACCGGGGCGGGCACCGCAGGAGTGTCCTCCTCCCCGGCCCGGGCGACCCGCACCGCGGCTTCGATCGCGGGCCGCAGGAGCTTGTCGAGCGCCGGCGTCAGGCCTCCACACCCTGCACACCCTGGGCGGGAGCCTCTACACCCTGGACCCTAGCCACAGTCTCAATGGCCGAGGAAGACCCGCACCAGCGGCAGGTGATCTCCTCGACCGTCTCGGCCAGGACCTCCTCGTCCTCGATGGCGAGGTCGCCCCCGAGGGAGTAGTGGTGGAACGCCTTGGTCCGGCGGGTGACGGTGACGTCGAAACGGGTCAGGTTGCCGCAGGCGGCGCAGCGGTAGCGGTCGTTCGGCACGGGATGCCACTCTAGGGCGATCCCGGGCGTGGTCGGTGGTTGCGTGGCGAACGTATGTTCGCCTAACGTGCGCCGCGGTGCAACGTAGCTTCGACGACCTGGGCGTCCCCCTCCACCAGGTGACGTTCTGCGTGCTCGACCTGGAGACAACCGGTGCGGCGCCGCCGCAGTGCGCCATCACCGAGGTGGGCGCGGTCAAGCTCCGCGGCGGCGAGTGCCTGGGCACGTTCCAGACCCTGGTCAACCCCGGCGTGGGCATCCCGCGGGAGATCGCCTTCCTCACCGGCATCACCGAAGCCATGGTGCTGCCGGCGCCGAGGATCTCCGAGGTGCTGCCGTCGTTCCTGGAGTTCCTGGGCTCGGCGGTGATCGTGGGCCACAACGTGCGGTTCGACCTGCGCTTCCTCCAGTCGGCGTTGGTGCAGTCGGGCCGGGCGCCGCTGGCCAACCGGTGGGTCGACACGTGCGCCCTGGCCCGCCGGCTGGTGCGCGACGAGGTGCCCAACTGCCAGCTCGGCACCCTGGCCGAGCGGCTGCGTCTCCCCCACCAGCCCACCCACCGGGCCCTGGCCGACGCCCTGGCCACCGGAGACCTGCTGCACACCCTGCTGGAACGGGCCGGCCGCCTTGGCGTGCTCGGCCTCGACGACCTCTTCGAGCTGCCCACCGTGCGCGCCCACCCCCAGATGGGCAAGCTGCGCCTCACCACGGCCCTGCCTCGCACACCCGGCGTCTACCTGTTCCGGGGCCGCACCGGCCGCGTCCTCTACGTCGGGAAGGCCACCAACCTCCGGGCCCGGGTGCGCTCGTACTTCGGTGGCGACGACCGGCGCAAGATCTCCCAGCTCCTCCGCGAGACCGAGGCCATCGACCATGTGGTGTGCGCCGGCACCCTGGAGGCGTCGGTGCTGGAGGTCCGGCTGATCCACCGCCACCAGCCGCCGTTCAACTCCAGGTCGAAGGTATGGAGCCGCTACGCCTACCTGAAGCTCACCCTCGACGAGGCCTTCCCCCGGCTGTCGGTGGTCCGCTCGCCCCGGCCCGGCGACGGCTGCCTGTACCTCGGCCCCCTGGGCTCGAGCCGAGCCGCCCGGCTGGTGGCCGACGCCATCGAATCCGCGGTGCCCATCCGCCGGTGCACGGCCAAGGTGCCCACGACGGCCGCCGCCGGCGCTTCCGCGTCGGCACAGCTCGGTGTGGCCGCCGGCCCGTGTGCGCCGGCCCAGCTCGGGGTGGCCACCTGCCCGTGCGCCGGCGGCATCTCCCAGGCGGCCTACGCCGGCATCGTCGCCCGCCTGGTCCGGGGCCTCACGGGCGACCCGTCCGTCCTGCTGGATCCGCTGCGAGCCCGGATGCTGGCCCTGGCGGCCGACGATCGCTACGAGGAAGCGGCCGACATGCGCGACCGGGCCGCGGCCCTCTCCCGGGCCCTGACCCGCCAGCGCCAGTTCGACGCCCTGCGGCGGGCGGGGCGGGTGGAGATCGAGGTGGACGACGGCGAGCGGCGCCGGCGGCTGGTCCTCGTCGGCGGCCGGCTGGTCGGCGAGGTCGGCGCCCCGCCGGGAGCGCCGTCACCTGACCGGGCGCCGTTTGGTCAATTGGGGGTGCCAGAGCGCCCCGGATTGACCAAACGTCGCCCACCTCGGGGCGGCGTGCCTCACTCGGCAGGAACCGCCGGCCAGCTCAGCCTGGTCGAGGCCTGTCCTGGGGGCGACGACCCCGGGCCCGAGCGGCCCCCTGAGCGGGAGGCCGGGCCCGACGTGCCGCTCCCCCGCCACCTGGTCGACGAGCTGGCGTGCGTGGTGTCGTGGCTCGAAGCCGAGGCCGATTCCGTCCGGCTCGTGCACTGCGAGGAGCCGTGGAGCATGCCTGTGCCCCGCCTGCCCCGGTTCGAGGCGGCGAAGGCGCGGGCGGCCCGCTAGGGCCCGGCGGCCTCGTTCGAGACCCGGACGAGGTGATCGAGGGTGGCGGCGGCCCGGCCGTCGTCGACCGACGCCGTGGCCGCCTCCAGGCCGGCGACCAGGTCGTCGGCCACGCCAGCCGCCACCAGGCCGGCGGCCGCATTGAGCAGCACGAACTCCCGGCGCGGGCCGGGCTCGCCGTCGAGTACCCGGCGGGCCAGGTCGGCGTTGCGCGCCGGGTCGCCGCCCTGGATGTCGTCGAGGGTGGCCGGCGTGAGCCCGAGCGCGGCCGGGTCGACGTCGTAGGTGCGCACATCGCCGTCGCGCAGCTCCAGCACGGTGGAGGTGGTGATGGTCGACAGCTCGTCGAGCCCGTCGTGGCCGTACACCACGAGCGCCCGTTCGGCGCCCTGGGCCTGGAGCACCCCGATGAGCTTGGCGGCCATGGCCGGGTCGCTCACACCCAGCACCTGGCGGCCCACGCCGGCCGGGTTGGCCACCGGGCCGAGGAAGTTGAACACGGTGGGCACGCCCAGCTCCTTGCGGGTGGGCCCGACGTGGCGGAAGGCCGGGTGGTACCGGGGGGCGAAGCAGAAGCCCATACCCGCCTGGGCCACGCAGGCAGCCACCTCGGCCGGGCCCAGGGAGATCTGCACGCCCAGCGCCTCGAGCAGGTCGGCCGACCCGCACTGCGACGACTGGGACCGGTTGCCGTGCTTGCACACCTTGGCGCCGGCGCCGGCCACCACCAGCGCGGCGACCGTGGAGGCGTTGATCGTGCACGCCCGATCACCACCGGTACCGCACGTGTCCACCGCGTCACTCCCGGTGGGCAGCTCGACCCGCTCGCCGAAAGCCCGCATGACGTCGAGCAGGGCGGCCAGCTCCTCGATCGTCTCACCCTTCATGCGCAGCCCGACCGCGAAGGCGGCGATCTGCGCCGGGGATGCCGCACCCTGCAGGATCTCGGTCACCGCCGCCGTCACCTGGCCGGCGCTCAGATCCCGGCCGGCGGTGAGGGGGCCGAGCACGGCCTGCCACCCTCCGAGATCTGCGAGCTCCACGCCGAAACGGTAGCGGCGCCGCCGGGCCGCCGCTATGCGGCGGCGGTCTTGCGGCGCTGGCGGATGATGCGGCGGCGTTCCTTCTCGGTGGCGCCGCCCCAGATCCCCTCCGACTCACGGTTGTCCAGGGCGAACTCCAGGCACTGCTGCTGCACAACGCATGTGTTGCAGACCGCCTTCGCCCCCTCCACGCCCTCATCCTCAACGGCGGCGTAGAAAATCTCGGGGTCAAGCCCGCGGCACGCGCCTCGTAGACGCCATGACAGATCCATTGCGGTATCACCTTCCTCTCTCGGCTCGGTTCTAAACCTGGGTTGCCGTGCGCACCCCAGGGGAAGCGACCAGGGGTGAATTATCCAACGGATTCGTTTCAGAAGTCCATTCGTTTTGCGTCCCTGGCCGGCGCCGTCCCGCCCGTAGGATGCGCCGGTGACACCCTTCGACCGGGACGTCGGCCTGGAGCGCCTGGCCGCCGGTCGGTTCGACGTGCTGGTGGTCGGCGGGGGGATCACCGGGGCCGGCGTGGCCCTCGACGCCGCGGCGCGGGGGCTGCGGTCCGCCCTCGTCGAGCGTGACGACTTCGGCTCGGGCACCTCGTCGCGCTCGTCGAAGCTCGTCCACGGCGGCCTCCGCTACCTGAGCCAGGGCGACTACCGCCTGGTGGCCCAGGCGCTGGCCGAGCGCCGGCGCCTCCTGGGCAACGCCCCGCACCTGGTCCGCCCGCTGCCCTTCGTCATCCCGGTCTACCGCAGCCGGGCCAAGATGCGGGCCATCTCCTCGGCGCTGTGGACCTACGACCTGATCGGCGGCTTCCGGATCGGGTCGTGGCACCGCCGGCTCTCCGCCGCCGACACCCTGGCCCGCTCGCCGGCCCTGCGGTCCGAGGGGCTGGTGGGCGGGCTCTTGTACCTCGACGCCCACGCCGACGACGCCCGCCTCACCCTGGCCGTGGCCCGCACCGCGGTGCTCGACCACCGGGCCGTCGCCGTCAACCACCTGGCCGTGCGCGAGGTGCGGGCCGGCGCCGGTGCCGTGGTGACCGACGCCGCCGGCGGGCGGGAGATCGAGGTCGACGCCTCGGTGGTGGTCAACGCGACCGGTGTGTGGGCCGACTCGCTGGCCGGCGCCGGCC
>JBPCLE010000092.1:0-6077 GCA_051003575.1 Acidimicrobiales bacterium
GCCCGGGCGAGCTCGCCGGCCAGGGCCCGGCCGGCGCCGGCGCCCGACCGCCCGGCCTCCTCGACGGCCTGACGGAGCGACGCCCCCGACCGCAGCGAGCGGGCCACGGCCTCCAACGCCATGGGCAGGGCCTGCTCGATGCGGGCATCGGCCCGGCCCCGCCGGGAGCGGACCACCAGCGCCGGCCCGGCGACGAGCGCGAGAGCCACCACGGTCGCCAGCCCCGGCCCGCCGATCACCAGGGCTGCGAGCGCGCCGATCACCAGCGTGGCCAGCCACCCCGACCACGCCACCTCGGCGGGAACCGGGACGTCGGCGTCGGCCAGGGCCGCAGCCACACGGGCCGGCGACGCCGGAAGGGCCCGGTGGGCACGGGCCACAAGCCCAGTTTCCGCCGCCGGGGCACCGGGGCCGGGACCGGCGAGCCGGCCTGACACGAGGTGCCGCCGCGACAGCCCGCGGGCGGCCCGGGCGAGAGCGCCGGCGGCGAGAACGGCCAGCGCGGCTGCGACGGCGGAGGTCATGGTCGCCCCGCCCCCGCCGGCCGCGAGCACGCGGCGTCGTGATCCGCCCCGTCGGGGCCGGGATCACGGCGCGGGATGCACACCGGCCTCGTCCGGCCCGCGCCCTCGGTGGCGCCGGCGCCCTCGACGACCTCGGCGACGGCCGTGATCCGCCGGCTCCCGTCGGGGAAGCGGGCGACCTGCACGACGAGGTCCAGCGCCGCCTCCAGCTGGCTGCGCACCGCGGCCAGCGGCAGCTGGACCTCGCCCATCAGCACCATGGTCTCCAGCCGGCGGAGGGCATCGTCGGGGCTGTTGGCGTGGCAGGTCGACAGGCTGCCCTCGTGGCCGGTGTTCATAGCCTGGAGCATGTCGAGGGCCTCGGGGCCGCGGACCTCGCCGACGACGATGCGGTCGGGACGCATGCGCAGGGCGTTGCGGACCAGGTCGCGGATGCGGACCTCGCCGGCGCCCTCGGCGTTGGCCGGCCGGGCCTCGAGGCGGACCACGTGGTCGCGGGCCAGGTTCAGCTCGGCCGCGTCCTCCACCGTGATCACCCGCTCCTCGGGTGGGATGCAGGCCGCCAGGGCGTTCAACAGGGTGGTCTTGCCCGCGCCCGTGCCCCCGGAGACGACGATGTTTCGCCGCCGGCGGACCGCCTCGGCCAGAAGGTCGGCCATCTCGGGCGCGGCGAACGCGCCAAGGGGGACGGCGCGCGCCCCGAACCGGCGCACGGTGAGGCAGGGACCGTCGACGGCGAGCGGGGGTACCACCGCGTTGACCCTTGACCCGTCGGGCAGCCGGGCGTCGACCAGGGGCGACGAGCGGTCGACCCGCAGGCCGAGGGGCGCCACCACCTTCTCGATGAGGTGCTCGATGGCCGCGGTGTCGAGGTCGACCGGGACCCGTACCAGGGCGCCCCGCCGCTCGACCCATACCCGGCCCGGCCCGTTGACCATCACCTCGGTGATCTCCGGGTCTGCGAGGAGCGGTTCCAGGGCGCCGAGGCCGCAGACGTCGGCCAGGACGCCGGCCACCAGCCGCCGGCGCAGGGCGCCGCCGAGCAGCGGCGCCTCCTCCTCGACCAGGGCGGCGACCCGCTCGGGGATCGCACCGGTGGCGGCCTCCTCGGCCAGGAGGCGGGCGTGGACACGCGCCTTGGCCTCGCCCAGCGGCGCCGCCGCGCTCACGCCGCGTCCCGGCCGGCACGCCCGGCCACGAACGGCCGCAACGCCCGCTCCAGCGTCCGCGGCACCCGCCGGGCCAGCAGGCCGGCATCGACCGCCCGGGCCACCCCGTCGTCGGCGCCCACCTCGGCCAGCACCGGCACGCCGAGCACGTCCTCCACGTCGCGCCGGCCGAGCGACCGCCCCGCCTCCGTTACCAGCACGACGCCTGACGGCCGCACCGGCGCGGCGAGGGCCCGCCGTAGGCCGAGGTAACACGGTCGGAGCACCAGCAGGGACTCCTGGGCGCCAGCGGCGAGGGCCAGGCCGGCGCCGGCCGCGCCGGATCCGCAGTCGGCCACCACCGCACGCGCCTCCGCGGTCAGGGCGTCGAGGAGCGTCTCGGCCCGACCGGGCGCCGGCGAGAACCCCGGGCCCGGCTCCTTCCAGGCCAGCAGCCCCAGTCCCGGGCCGGCGGGCACCTCAAGCCGGGCCAGGGCGCCGGCCCCGACGTCGGCGCCGGCGGCCAGCCACTCGGCCAGGCCGGGGCCGGCGGGCTCGGGCACGCCGAACACGGCGGCGGCGTCGCCCGAGAGGTCGACGAGCAGTGCGCCGGCCCGAGGACCGGAGCGGGCAAGCACCGCGGCGAGGCCGCAGGCGATCACAGTGGTGCCGCTGCCCCCTTTGGGCGACCAGCAGGCGATGACCATCGGCCCTCCCCGGGGCGCGAGCAACAGAACCTCGGGGAAGAGATCGAGAGGAACCTTATCGGTTCAAGCGCCGGGAGGCAAGACCCTTCTTGGGACCCTCAGTGCCGAATCAAATGGGACCCCTCAGGCCGAGCGCACCTTCTTGGCTGCGACGAGACCGAGGGCGACGAGCATGACGAGCAGGATCAGCTTCTTCATGACCCGTACCCTACCGCCCCGAAGCTGCCGCCGGCCCCGGCGGCCGGCGGCGAGTGGCGGAGGTGGACGGGAATCGAACCCGCCGGACGGGGATCGCCCGTCCCACCCGCTTTGAAGGCGGGGGAGCCCACCAGGTGCCCGGACACCTCCATCTGGGACCATAGACGGCGGACCCGCAGGTGTGGAATCCGCCGGATGTGGGAACGGTGGCCAATGGCAGTTCTGACGATGACCCGCGCCGTGAGCCACATGGCCGAGGGAGAGAGACCTAAGAATGTTGACCGCACCGGACCTGGGATTCCACCGGCGCGGGGATGGCGGCAGAGAGTGGCCGGCGCCGGCCATTTGGGAGGACTCGGTCTTCCGAGGCGTGGCTGCGTTGGCCGTCGCCAGCCTGCTGGTGCCCGTGCTGGTCGCCGGCATCCTCGCCGTCACGCTCCTCACCATGCCCTTCTCCGGCGCGCTGCCCGACCTGCGGCCGGGCGTCGACTCGCGTATCACCCGCGTATTCGACAGCGCCGGCACCGAGATCGCCAACTTCCGCCGGTTCGAGACCAGCCTCCCCGTCGCCCGGGCCGACATCCCGCCCGTCCTCGTTGACGCCGTGCTGGCCGTGGAGGACCAGCGGTTCTACGAGCACAACGGGGTCGACTCCCGGTCCATCTTCCGGGCCCTCTGGGCCGACATCCAAGGCGGCGGCTACGTGGAGGGCGGCTCCACCATCACCCAGCAGTACGTGCGGCTCGCGTACCTCAACGACGAGCGCACCGCCGGCCGCAAGCTGCGGGAGGCCATCCTCGCCGGCCGCATGGAGAAGGAAATCGGCAAGGACGAGATCCTGTACCGCTACCTGTCGCGGGCGTACTTCGGCAGCGGAGCGTACGGCGTCGGTGCCGCGGCGGAGACCTACTTCAACAAGCCGGTCCGGGACCTGACCCTCAGCGAGGCGGCGATGATCGCCGGCCTGCTCTCGGCCCCCAGCCGCTACGACCCCCGCTCCAGCCCCGGAGAGGCCGAGTTCCAGCGCCAGCGGGTACTCGGGAAGATGGCCGACCAGGGCAGGGTCACCGCCGTCGAGTACAACGCCGCCCTGCCGTTGCGGATCACCCTCGCCGACAATCGCGCCCGCACCGACGCCGCCCCGGCCACCGTGGTCCAACCCTTCCGCCAGGCGCCGTCCCAGTACCCGTGGTTCACCGACTACGTGAGGCGTTACCTGGTCGCCCGCTACGGCGAGGAGAAGGTGTACTCCGGGGGGCTGCGGGTGGAGGTGTCGATCGACCCCGACATCCAGGCCAAGGCCGAGGCCGCGGTCACCGAGGCCCTGAAGGGCACCGAGGCCCCGCTGGACATGGCCCTCGTCTCGGTCGACCCCAAGACCGGCCTGGTCAGGGCGATGGTCGGCGGCCGGGACTTCACCGAGTCGCAGGTCAACCTGGCTCTCGGCGCCTGCCCCACTCCCGAGGAAACCCAGGCATCAGGGGAACCCAAGGTCCCGCCGGCCGACGTGCCCGTTTGCATCGCCGGCGGGGGCAGCGGCCGTCAGCCCGGATCGTCCTTCAAGCCGTTCACGCTGGCCGAGGCGCTGGAGGACGGCATCAGCCTCGACAAGACCTACCGGGGGTCTGGGAGCTACACCTACCCCCGCTGCCAGGGTGAAGGTTGCACCGTGAGCAACGTCGAGAGCGGGAGCTACGGCACCATCGACCTCCGCTCGGCCACGATCAACTCGGTGAACACCGTCTACGCCCAGCTCATCCAGGACGTCGGCGTCAAGGACACCGCCGAGATGGCCAACCGCCTGGGCGTGACCATGGTCAACCCCAAGGGCAACCTGCCCAACGGCGAGCCGTACGGACCCAGCCTCACGCTGGGCGCGGTCGAGGTCTCGCCCCTCGACATGGCCGCCGCCTACAGCGTCTTCGCCGCCCGGGGTATGCAGCGCGCCGCCAGCCCGGTGGTCCGGGTCCTCGGTGCCGACGGCCAGGTGCTGGAGGACAACCGCTCGCGTCCGGGCACACGGGTGTTGAACGAGACCATCGCCGACCAGATGAACGACGTGCTCAAGGGCGTGGTGAGCGGCGGCACCGGCAAGGCGGCCGACGTCGGCCGGCCCGGTGGCACCACGGGAAAGACCGGCACCAGCGAGAACTTCAGCGACGCCTGGTTCGTGGGCTACACGCCCGAGCTGTCGACGTCGGTGTGGATGGGCTTCGCCGACAGCCAGCGCCCGCTGACCAACATCAAGGGTCTGGCCCGTATCTACGGCGGCACCCTACCGGCCAGGACTTGGCACGATTTCATGGCCGCCACGCTGGAGGGCAAGCCCACGGCCGACTTCACCCCGCCGTCCGCCCCGCCCCCGCCCCCGCCCCGTGCGCCGTCGCCGGTGGCGCCGCCCACCACGGCCTCCCTGATCGACCCGCCCGTCGACCCCAACACGGCGGTGCCGCCCAGCACTTACCCGACGTTGCCGTCCAACGGCTACCAGCCACCGGACACCATTCGACCCGCCCCGATCCTGCTGCCGGCGCCGGCCTCTGCCCCCGGCACCACGCCGACGACGGCCGCCCGGCCCGGCCTCCTAAGGTTGCCGCTCCGATGATGATCGTGCTGATCGTCGTCCCCGCGATGATCATCGCCGTCGCCATGGTGGTCGTCCTCGACCGCCTGGGCGTGCTCCCCCGCCTCGACGGCGGCCCGGCGCTCCCCTCGGGGGGACTCCTCGAGCGCGTGCCCCGCGGCGCGCTGTGGGGGGCGGGGGGCCTGATGGCGCTGTGGATCCTGGCCTGGCTGGTCTTCCTGGTCGTGGGGCTCAGCATCCTCGCCGGCTGAGCTCCCTGCCCGGCCTCGCGCCGGTGGAGGCGAGGACTAGACGGCGAGCAGGTCGCGGGCGCCGGTGTCGGAGCTGGGGTGGCGCAGCTTGGACATGGCCCGGGCCTCGATCTGGCGGATGCGCTCCCGGGTCAGGTTGAAGTGCTCCCCGACCTCCTCGAGGGTGCGGGGCTCGCCGCGGTCGAGGCCGAAGCGCAGCCGCAGGATCTCTCGCTCGCGCTCGTCGAGCGGACCGAGGAGCTTGGAGATCTCGTCGGGCAGCAGGGCGGTGGCAGCCACCTCGAAGGGCGACTCGGCCGAGCGGTCCTCCACCACGTCGCCCAGCTCGGCGTCGCCGTCCTCGCGCAGGGGCTCTGAGAGCGAGAGCGGCTCGGCGGCGAAGCGCAGGGCCTCGGTGACCTTGTCCTCGGGCATCTCGACCTCGGCCGACAGCTCCGAGAGCGTGGCCGGGCGCCCCAGCTTCAGCTCCAGGCGGGCCCGGGCCTTCTGGAGGCGGGCCAGCGTGTCGCCGGCGTGGACGGGCAGGCGGATGGTGCGGCCGGTGTTGGCGATGCCGCGGGTGATGGCCTGGCGGATCCACCAGGTGGCGTAGGTGGAGAACTTGAAGCCCTTGCGCCAGTCGAACTTCTCGACGGCGTGCATCAGGCCGAGGTTGCCCTCCTGGA
>JBPCLE010000093.1:0-9992 GCA_051003575.1 Acidimicrobiales bacterium
CGGTGATCGAGGCCGGCGGCAGGCCGGTCAGCGTGGGTAGGTCCCTGCGCACCGTGTCAGATCGCACCCGGATGGTGATCGAGGAGCGTGACCGGGGCTGTCGGGTGCCGGGGTGTGACCGCACCCGATGGCTCCATGTCCATCACATCCGCCACTGGGAGGACGGCGGGCCATCCGACACCGACAACCTCATGGCGTTGTGCCATCGACATCACCGGTTGCACCATCTCGGACGCCTCGGGATCGAGGGCAACGCCGATGAGCCCGACGGCATCCGTTTCACCGACGAACGCGGCCGACCACTGGACGCAACCGGGCGACCCGTCGTGCCCGGCCGAGCGTTCACCGCCGCGGCCCGAGACCTGGGCATTGCCGCCGGCGCCTGGTCACACCCCAGCGGTGAGCGGCTCGATCCGCGGTGGGTGCACCTCAACGAAGCCGGCTGAGGGGCCGGCTGCTACGCCGGCGTGGCCGGTCCGAACCAGGCCGCGAGGGCTTGCGGCAGCGATGGGTCGGTGAGGTCTCCCGTCCAGGCGACGTGGCCGTCGGGTCGGATCAGCACGGCGGGGGGAACCGCGACGTCGCCGAGGACCGGGAGCTCGCAGGGGCCGGCGTGGCTGGCGTCGACCTGACGGGCCCGGTTCGCCCACGGGGAGATGTCGAAACCGTCGGGCTCACCGAGGTTGAGGAGCACGGGGCGGGCGTCGTGCAGCAGGGTGAAGACGCTCGTGGGACCGCCGGCGGTGTGCAGGTCGAGGTCGGGCATGCGCCGGCCGAGCAGGGGGTGCCCCTCGCCGAGGTCGTAGTGGATGTCGAGCCCGCAGAGCATGGCGGCGATGCGCCGGCGCGGCTCGTCCATGCCGAGCAGCTCGGTCATCGTGTCGCGGAGGGCCTGGTGACGGTCGTCGGAGATGCCGAGCGCGACCTGGGCCATGGTGTTGTGCAGCACCCGGGCGGCGATCGGATGCCGCTCGGAGTGGTAGGTGTCCAGCACGCTCTCGGGTGAGGTCGCCTTGACCACCTGGGCCAGCTTCCATCCCAGGTTCACGGCGTCCTGCACGCCGGTGTTGAGGCCCTGGCCGCCCTGGGGGGGATGCATGTGGGCGGCGTCGCCGGCCACCAGCACTCGTCCGACGCGGTAGGACGCGGCCTGGCGCGTCATGTCGGTGAACCTGGAGATCCAGCTGGCGCTGCGGAGCCCGTGGTCCGTCCCGTACACGGCGACGAGTGAGTCGCGTAGCTCGTCCATGCTGGGGTCGCCGGTGTGGTCGGGGTGTCGTTCGGTGAGCACGACACGGATCGGCTCCCCGGCCGCCCTTCGACCGAGGGCATGGGTGCCGGCGCTGTCGCGACGGATGCCGAGCTCCGGCTCCGCGTCCATCTCGACCTCGGCGATCATCCAGCTGGTCGAGGGATCCAACCCGGTGAAGTCGATGCCGGCGGCCTTGCGCACCACGCTGCGCCCACCGTCGCAGCCGACGAGGAACCCGGCGCGCAGCGACGCTCGGGCGGACAGCTCGACGTCGACGCCGGCGTCGTCCTGGGCGAAGCCCACCACCTCGCGACCCCGGAGGGTCGGGACCCCGAGCTCAGCGACCCAGCCGGCCAGGATGCGCTCGAAGTGGCTCTGCCAGAGCCCGAGCACGTAGTTGTGACGGGTGGGGAAATCGCTGATGTCCAAGGGGATCATGGCGAAGCCGTGAGCCGGGTAGACCTGCCCCGCCGAGACGAAACGTTCGGCGACCCCACGCTGGTCGAGCACCCCGATGGTGCGGGGGAGCAGACCCCCGGCCCGCGATCCGTCGAGCTCCTGACTGGTGCGTCGTTCGACGATGACGACGTCGACCCCCGCCAACGCCAGCTCGGCCGCCAGCATGAGCCCGGTCGGACCACCGCCGGCGATCACCACCGCGTGCTCGGTCATCCGCTCGACCCGTCTGCCGAAGACAACTCACGCATGGCACAACTCCTGGCTTCAGAGGCGCCGGCCAAGATCGGCCCGCGAACAGGGTCATGGTCAGCACGTTTCGGTCGCTTGCGGCAAGCCCCCTCCCTCGCGTTACCCTTCTCATGGCGGCCCGAAGTCCGAACTGGTGACGATCGGACACGCCCGGGCGTGTCGAAGTGTCACCAGTTGGGGTGGGGCCGCTTGAGGGTGGCGTCGTAGACCTCGTCGGCAGGCAATTCCAGGAGTCGCTCGGCCATCTCCTCCTTGAGCCGCTGGGCGTGGTCGGCCTCGGCCGGCGTCGGGGCCTCCCGGCATGCGACCTGGACGAACTCCGCCGGGATGAGGTCGGCCCGGGCCACGAGGTCGACCGCCGCTCCCCGGTAGCCCAGGCGGAAGAAGAAGTGCCCTCCGGGCGCCTCCGGCGCCTTGGTGCCGGCGGGCGCGGAGATCTGCTGGTACCGGTCGCCCGTGACCGCCCGGGTGACCATCTCGAACGCGTCGCGCGCCCCGCCGCCGGCGAACCCGCTCTCGACTGTGACGTCGTAGCGGTCCGGGGGTTCACCGGGGGACAGCAGGGGGAACGCCCGCTCCATGGCCTTGAAGGCGTGGGCGACACCGGCGATCGAGCTCCGCCCGTGGTACTTCAGCAGGTCGTCAAAGGAGATGGCGATCGTCTCGCCCTGATCGAGGACCACGAGTGTCGTCATGGGCGAATACTGCCCGACCACGCCGGCGGCGCTATGCCGCGGCTCGCAGCTGCGCCTTGAGCACCTTGCCGGTGGGGCCGAGGGGCAGGGCGTCGCGTACCTCGACGATGCGCGGTCGCTTGTAGGCGGCGAGGTGGCGGCGCGCCCACAGGGCGATCTCCTCCCCGGTGGCGACGGCGCCGGGCTTGAGCGTGACCACCGCCTTGACCTCCTCGCCGTAAGAGGCGTGGGGCACGCCGACGACCGCGGCCTGGGCGACGGCGGGGTGGCGGTGCAGAACGTCCTCGACCTCACGGGGGTAGACGTTGTAGCCGCCGCGGATGATGAGGTCCTTCTTGCGGTCGACGATGCGGAAAGCACCGTGCACATCGAAGGTGCCGATGTCGCCGGTGCGGAACCAGCCGTTGACGATGGCTTCGGCCGTCGCCCCGGGATTGCGCCAGTACCCCTTCATGACGTTGTTGCCCCGCACGCAGATCTCGCCCCGCCCGCCGGGAGTGGTGACGAAGCGGCCGTCCTCGCCGAGGAGGGCGAGCTCCACGCCGGGTACGGGGTACCCGATGGAGCCGGCGGGGCGGGGTAGCTCGGGGACGGTGAAGCTCACGATGGGCGACGTCTCCGAGAGGCCGTAGCCCTCGAGGAGGGCGACGCCGAAGCGGGCCTCGAACCGGTCGAGCACGTCGGTGGGCAGCGGGGCACCGCCGGACACGCACCACTCCAGGGTCGAGAGGTCGGCCGCCTGCTGCTCGAGCAGGGCGACGTACATGGTGGGCACGCCGCCGAAGAACGTGACCCCGTGGCGGGCGATGAGGTCGGCCGCCCCGCCCGCGGTGAAGCGGGGCTGGAGGACCAGGGTGCCGCCCACCGCGAGCACCGCGTTGTGCATTGCCGTCATGCCGAAGGCGTGGAAGAGGGGCAGGGCGGCGAGGGCCACGGTGCCGGCGTCGAGGCCGACGAGCTGGCGGGGCACCTCGGCGTTGGCCAGCAGGTTGGCGTGGGTCAGCTCGGCCCCCTTGGCCCGGCCGGTGGTGCCCGAGGTGTAGAGGACGACGGCGGTGTCGCCGGCGGCGGTGGGGTGGGCGCCGGCGACCGGGGTGGAGCCGGCGACGAGGGCGGTGAGGTTGTGGGTGCCGGCGGGGGCGTCGAGGTCGGCCAGGTCGGCCTTGGCCACGATCACGCGTCGGCCTCCGGCCGCCTCCTGCACCGCCGGCAGGAACAGATCCCAGGTGACGACGGTGGTGGCCTGGGAGTCGTCGAGGTGGTAGGCCAGCTCCTCGGCCGTGAGCATCACGTTGAGGGGGACGACGGGGTTGCCGGCGTAGTGGCAGCCGAAGTAGGCGACGCTGAACTGGGGCACGTTGGGCAGCACCAGGGCCACGTGCTCGCCGGGCCGGACGCCGAGGCCGCGCAGGGCGCCGGCGAACGAGCGGGCAAAGAGATCGAGCGTCGCGTAGTCGACTTCGGTGTCGCCGGCGATGATCGCCGTCTTGGTCGGGTGGGTGGCCGTGGATGCGCTGAGGATGGAGCTGAGGTTCGTCATGGTCTGATCGTGCGCCCCGCCGGCGCCCCCACCCACCGGGGCCAGCCCCCAAAGGCGCCTGGGGCCACCCCCCAAACCGCCCCCGATCCCTTCCATCCGCCCTCGGGGCCGGCGCACAGTCGACCCATGACCACTTCGATTGCAACACGTCCGTCCACTGTCACCGCCGCCGCAACCGCGGCCACGCCGGCCAATCGGGAGCGTTACGTCGACTTCCTGCGGGTGCTCTCCCTGGCCGTGGTGGTGCTCGGCCACTGGCTCATGGCCGCCGTCGAGTGGCGCGACGGCCGGCTGGTGGCCAACAACGTGCTGGACGTGACGCCGGCGGCCCAGTGGCTGACGTGGCTGTTCCAGATCATGCCGGTGTTCTTCGTCGTCGGCGGGTTCTCGAACACCGCCTCGTGGGCGGCAGCCACGCGGGACGGGCGGGGCTACGGCGATTGGCTCGCCGGGCGTCTGCACCGGCTCGTCCGGCCGGTGCTGGTCTTCGCCGGCGTGTGGACCGCCCTGGTCGTGGGGTTGTGGGCTGCGGGCGTGGCGCCGGCGGCGGTGCGGGCCGGGTCGATCGCCCAGCCGCTGTGGTTCCTGGCCGTGTACGTGGTCGTAGTGGCGGTGGCGCCGATGGCGGTGTCGGCACAGCGGCGGCTCGGGTGGGGCGTGGCCGTGGCGCTGGCCGGCGGGGTGGCCACCGTCGACCTGCTGCGGTGGCCGCTGGGCGTGCCGGCGGTCGGGTGGCTGAACCTGGCGCTGGTGTGGCTCTTAGCCCACCAGCTCGGCGTGGCCTGGCGGGCCGGCGGCGTTGCCGCGTGGTCGCGCCGGAGGCTGTGGCTGGTGGCCGGCGTGGGCCTGGGCGGGCTGGTCGTCCTCACCGGGATCGGCGGGTACGGGCGGTCGATGGTGGGTGTGGGCGGGGAGCGGTCGAACACGTTCCCGCCGTCGCTGGCGCTGGTGGCGCTGGGGGCGTGGCAGTTCGGCCTGGCCCTGCTGGTGCGGCCGGCGGTCGACCGTTGGCTCGACCGGCCCCGGGCCTGGGCCGCGGTGGTGGCTGCCAACGGCGTGGCCATGACGGTGTTCCTGTGGCACCTGAGCGCGCTGGCGGTGGTGGCTGCCGTCACCCTGCCCACCGGGCTGCTTTCGCCGCCAGCGGCGGGGACGGCTGAGTGGTGGGTATGGCGGCCGGTGTGGCTGGGGGCCCTGGCCGTGACCATGGTGCCGCTGGTGTGGGCCTTCGCCCGGGTGGAGCTGCACCTGCGGCCGGCGCCGGGTGCGCCCGGCTGCGCCCGAGCGGCGGTGGCGGCCGTCCTGGTGGCCGCCGGCCTCGCCGTGCTGGCCCGCAAGGGCTTCGCCGGGCCGGCGATGGTGGCCGGCGGCGGGTTGGTGGCCGGCGGGTGGGCGCTGCTGCGTCGGCGGGTGTGGATTCGGGCGTGACCGCGGCAATCGTCGTCGGCGTCCTCGTCGTCCACAACCTGCTTACAAACCTGTGGTTTACCGACCGGTGGGCCTGGGCCTACGTGCCGGTCAACCTGGCCACCGCCGGCGGACTGGTGTGGGTGGCCGGCGCCGAGGTGCCGATGGGCGCGTGGCGGCCCGGCCTGGCCGCGGCGATGGCGGTGGTGGCCGCGGTGGCGGTGGTGGCCATCGCCCGGCCCCGGTGGGTGGCCGACCGGCGCATGGCCGGCGTCGGCGCCAGCGGCACGGCGTACCGGGCGCTGGTGCGAATCCCGCTGGGGACTGTGGTCCTGGAGGAAGTGGCGTTCCGGGCCGTGCTGCCGGCCCTGCTGTCGCCGGCGGGGGCGGCGGCGCTGTTCGGGCTGTGGCACGTGGCGCCGGCAGCGAACGCGCTCGAGGTGAACGGCCGGCGCCGGCGCGGCGCGCCGCTGGTGGCCGCCGCGGTGGTGGTGACAGGGCTGGTGGGCCTCGTCCTGTGGGAGCTTCGGGTGGCGACCGGCGGGCTGGCCGCCCCGATGCTCGCACATGCCGCGGCGAACAGCGGAGCGACCGTTGCCGCCTACGCCGTTCTCAGGGGTTCTTGCCGTCGAGGTCGCCCTCGATCTTGACCCCGTCGCCGGAGGTGTCGATGTTGCCCTCGGCGCTGCAGGCGCCCAGCAGGCTGGCGGCCATCAGGGCGGCGATACCGGCACGGATCAGCTTCTTCATACCGAACCTGTCTCCGCCGGCGCCGGAACCCAACCCTGCGCGGCGGGGCGGCGGGGGAATCAGTCGGAGGGGCGCCGTGACAGCTCGCCCGCCTCGACCTGCTCGGGCTGCACCTGCGCCGGCATCTCGGGCATGGGCGTGGTATCGGGAACCCGCTCCCCCACGCTCGGCGCCGGCCGGCGCCGGGGGGCGCGCCGGGGGGTGCGGGGCAGCGGCGCCGGCGCCGGCTCCAACTGTGCCTCCAACAGCCTCCGGTTGCGCCGGGTCGGCCGCTCCTCGAAGACGACGACGATGCCGCCGACGACGTCGCTGATCAAGTTGTAGAGAACCGTGAACAAAACGGTGGCGCCGGTGCCCAGCACGACCAGGACCAACCCGCCCAGCACCGATGCCCGCATCATGGTCGGGCCCAGGATCTTGAAGTCGTCGGACGCGATCAGGTCACCGACGAACTTCTCGACGTTCTCCCGCAGGCCGGTTGCGGTGGCCGCGGCCCACAGGACCAGTCCCGCGACGAGGAAGACCAGGTAGAGGGTCGCGAAGAAGAGCACCGAGAACTTCAGAACGGTCCACGGCTCGACTCTGCGAACGACAAGACGGACTCGTCGTCCCTGCGTCAAAGGGGTTGTGCTCATACCGGAATGGAACGAAACGGTACTCGCTCCCCGGGTGGGCTCTAGCGGCAGACCTCGAAGTGAATCGGATCGTCGGTCGGATAGGGCTGGCAGAGCCCCGATTTGGGCGCCACGTCGAGGAGCCGGGACACGAAATCGGCGGGCACGTCGACGGCCAGGCCCTTCTCGTGCATCGACGACCCTGGCGGGGCGACCGGGTAGGGGTTCGACGCCCGGTTGGCGTAGAGCTGGGCCTGGGCATCGGTAGAGCGGTAGCCCGACGTGATCGGCACCGGCCGGCCGAGGAGCTGCTCGGCCCGGCCGAGGGCGGCGCGCATGGCGGCGGCCAGGCCTTTGGTGGCGCCGGCCACTCCCCCGCCGCCGTCGCGGTCGCCGCTGCGACGGGCCCGCCCGACCGCCTCCGCCGGTCCCAGTCGCACCCGGACCTCGGTCTCCAGGCCGATCTCGGAGAAGGAGAGCAGCTCGGCGCCGTTGGCCCGGGCCAGCTCGTCGGCCGCGCTGCGGCCGGCGGCAGCGCCGGCCAGCGCGGCGGCGTCGGCCGCATTGCGCGCCCCGGCCCGGGCGGTGGCCGCGCCACCCAGGCGGCCCAGCAGGATGACGATGACCCCGACCAGGACGATGATCAGGGCGATGAACGGCAGGGTGGAACCGCGTTCGGAACTGTGCATGTGCCCCTCCCGGGAGCGTGGGAACTCAGGAGGGGGGAAGTGGTGGCGGGGAAGGGCGGGTTGTCCGGGGTCCGGTCGGCGGCTGTATCAGTCGTCGACGCTGCTACTCGTCGACATTGAGGACAGGGGCGACGGCAGCGACCGTCTGACCCTCGTCGAGGTTCTGGATGCGCACGCCGGTGGCGTCGCGGCCCTGGGCCGAGATGTCGCGGATGGCGGTGCGGATGGTGACGCCGGCCGAGGAGATGAGGAGCAGCTCGTCGTCGATGCCGACCATGAGGGCGGCGATGACCGTGCCCCGGCCCCGGGCGAGGCGGATGCCGATGACGCCCATGGTGCCCCGGCCCTTGCGGGGGAACTTGTCGAGCTTGGTGCGCTTGCCGTAGCCGGTGTCGGTGACGATGAGCAGGTCGGCGGCCTCGCGGGTGACGTCGCAGCTCACCACCTCGTCGGCGTCGCGCAGGCGCATGCCGATGACGCCCATGGCCGAGCGGCCGGTGGCGCGGACATCGTCCTCGAAGAAGCGGATGGTGGTGCCGGCGCTGCTGACCATGAAGATGTCGTCGCCGCCGCTGGTCTGCACCACACGGACGAGCTCGTCGTCGTCGCGCAGGTTGATGGCGATCAACCCGTCGCGCCTGGAGGAGTCGTACTCGGTGAAGCGGGTCTTCTTCACCATGCCCTTCTTGGTGGCGAAGAACAAGAAGCGCGACGTCTCGTAGTCGCGGGTGTCGATGATGGCTTGGATGCGCTCGCCCGGCGCCAGCGACAGGAGGTTGGGCATGGCCGTTCCCCGGGCCGTGCGCTCCTTCATTGGGATCTCGTGCGCCTTCAGCCGGTAGACCCGGCCCCGGTTGGAGAAGAACAGCAGGAACGCATGCGCGGTGGTGTGCACGATGCGCTCGACGTAGTCCTGGTCCTTGAGCCGGGCGCCGGCAACGCCCCGGCCGCCTCTCCCCTGGGTGCGGAAGGCGTCGGCCGCCACCGTCTTGATGTAGCCGGCGTGGGTCATGGTGACGACAAGCTCTTCGTCGTCGATGAGGTCGAGGATGTCGATGTCGCCCGGGTCGTAGGTGATCTCGGCCCGGCGGGGCTGAGCGTGCTTGGCCCGGATCTCGCCCATCTCGTCCTTGATGACCTGACGCAGCCGGCCCGGGTCGGCCAGGATGGCCTCGAGCTCGGCGATGGTCTCGAGCAGCTTGGCCAGCTCCTCCTCGAGCTGGGCCCGACCCAGGCGGGTGAGGCGGGCCAGCGTCATGTCGAGGATGTGGTTGGCCTGGATCTCGCTGAACTCGAACGGGGTGGCCATCAGTCCCTGGCGGGCCGCATCGCGGTCGTCGGAGGCGCGGATGAGGGCGATGATGGCGTCGATCATGTCGAGGGCCTTGAGCAGGCCTTCGACGATGTGGGCCCGGTCGCGCGCCTTGCGCAGGCGGTACTCGGAGCGGCGGGTGATGACCTCGACCTGGTGCTCGATGTAGTAGCCGAGGGCCTGGGCCAGGTTGAGGGTGCGGGGCACGCCGTCGCACAGGGCCACCATGTTCACGCTGAAGTTGGACTGCAGCGGGGTGTGCTTGAACAGGTTGTTGAGCACCACTGAGCCGTTGGCGTCGCGCTTGAGGTAGATGACCAGCTTGGTGTCCTCACCCGAGGACAGGTTCTTGATGTCGCGGATGCCCTCGATCTGGCGGGAATCGACCAGGTCGGCCACCTTGGACGCCACCGACGACACGCTCACCTGGTAGGGCAGTGCGGTGACGTGGAGCTCGCTGGTGGTCTTACCCTCCACGATCTCGGCCTTGGCCCGCATGCGGATGGAGCCCCGGCCGGTGCGGTAGGCGTCCATGATCCCGGCCCGGCCCAGGATGTAGGCCCCGGTGGGGAAATCAGGCCCCTTCACGAACTGCATCAGCTCGTCGGGCGTGGCCTCGGGGTTGTCGATGAGGTGCAGGGTGGCGTCGATGACCTCGGCCAGGTTGTGGGGCGGGATGTTGGTGGCCATGGCCACCGCGATGCCCTGGCTGCCGTTCACCAACAGGTTGGGGAAACGGCTGGGGAGGACGCTCGGCTCGGTGAAGTCGCCTGAGTAGTTCTCGACGAAGTCGACGGTGTCCTCGTCGATGCCGGCCAGCATCTGCATGGCCAGGGCGCTGAGCCGGGACTCGGTGTAGCGCTCGGCCGCGGCCTCGAACTCCGGCGAGCCGTAGTTACCGTGGAAGTCGATCAGGGGGTGGCGGAGGCTGAACGGCTGGGCCATGCGGACCAGGGCGTCGTAGATGGCCTGGTTGCCGTGGGGGTGGTACTGGCCCATGACGTGGCCGGTGATGCGGGCGCACT
>JBPCLE010000094.1:0-6934 GCA_051003575.1 Acidimicrobiales bacterium
GGTAGAGGCTGGAGCCCGGGATCAGGGTGTCGAGGCCGAAGAACGCGGCCCGCCGGCGGGGGAAGGGGCTCGGTGGGGGCGCCGCCGGTTCAGGCGCGCTAAGGGGGATGGACATGCTGGGGTTCTCCTTCGAGAAGGGGTTCGACGCTGCAGGTCGGCCGGCGTCCGGCCGCTCGGGGGATGCGACGTGCCGTCGTCAGCTCGCCGCGGCGGCTTCTTGGACGGGACCTGTGGGTCAGTTGGTTCAAGGCGAACCCTACCAGCCTCGACGGCCGATTGTGAGCCATTTCACAAGCTCGCCGGACGGTGTTCAACGGCCGTTCACGTCGACCAGCGCGTAGGCCGGGGGCCGGGCGTCGGCGCCGGCGCGGCACGCCAGCGGGCGGGCTTCGGCGGCAGGTGCCACCCGCACGCGCACGTCGTAGGAGCGGCCCTCCGGGCCGTCGAAGCTCACCGCCACCACCCCGCCGGCCTGGGCGCGGTGGCTCGTGACCGACAGGTCGTCGACGCCCACGAAGCCCTCCCGGGCCCGCAGGAAGTGCTCGGCGGCCTGGGCCGAGAACGGCTCGCCGGCCCGACCGCGGTAGTGCTCGAGGTCGACCACGCCCCGCTCGTAGCCCTCGACCACCCGGATGGCGTGGTCGGGATCGAGCCGCCCGAAGTACAGGCCGTGCGGCAGGCACACCAGGTTGCCCGCGAAGCGGTCGCCGCCGAAGTGCGACGACTCCCACACCATGCCGTCACGCCGGTCGTGCAGGGCCCGGGCCACCGGCCGGCCCAGGTTGGCGCAGCACTGGTCGTGACGGCCGTTGGTGCACACCAGGTACAAGGGGTCCGGGCGCAGGCGACCGAACCCGACCCGCCCGCCGTGGCGCAGCGGGGAGAAGTCGATCTCCAGGAGCTCGTCGAGATCGGTGAGCACCTGCTCCTCGATCCAGCGTCCGTGGCGGCCGGTGTGGGCCACGAAGCACCAGCGTGAGTCGTCTGTGGGCCGCTCCGGCCGGCGCACCAGCAGGACGCGCAGGCCGTGCGCGGCCGCCACCCGCGTCAGCCCGTCGGACAGGTGCGACGGCAGGCCGCTGTCGTGGAGCGCCACCGGGCCCCATGCCCCCGGGTGCTCGATCAGCAGCCAGTGCCGGACGATCGACGCGGTGGCGTACATCGGCTCGTCCCAGGCGAGCGAAACGGCGCTGCAGGCGGGCTCAGCCACCGGTGACGATCTCGAGGAGGCCTTCGGAGACCAGGCGCCGGCCCAGGACGAGCCGGCTCGGCCCGTCGAGGAGGTCGCCCAGCTCCCCCAGCGGGAACGGCCCGGTGCCCGCGGCGGCGCCGATCCTGGCCATCGCCGGCGCGAGTGCCGCCGGCATGTCCAGCTCCCGGCCGCCGCCCAGCACGACGGTGAGCCGGTCGCCGCCGGCGACCAGGTGGCATACCCCGCCCTCGCGCCGGCGGAGCTCGGTCGAGTCGTCCATGGCGTCGATCAGGCCGAGCTGGTGGAGCTGGCCGGCGAGGATCGGCGGGCGCCCGGCGTAGAACCGGCGGGCGGCCGCGTCGGCCACGGCGCCGGCGTCGACCCCCTCGAGCCAGGTACGCAGCCCCGCCACCGCCTCCTCCACGCCGGCCGCGAGCCCGGCCGGGTCGCCGGCGTAGCCCGCCGGCAGCGCTCGCCGCAGCGCGGGCTCCCCCGCCGCGCCGGCCACCACCTCGCGGAGCACGTCGTACCAGGTGGTGGTGACGACCCCGATGGTCAGGTGGGCGGACAGGGCCTCTTGGGCCCGAGCAGCGTGCAGGAACCCCCGGGGCACGTACAGGCAGTCGCCGGCGGCCAGCTCGGCCGAGAGCACAGCGGGGCCGGCGTCGGCCGCCGTGCCCATCCAGGGCTGGGAGGCCAGCGGGTCGGCGAGGACGGGTTCGTGGATGGACCAGGCCTTGGTGCCCGCCAACTGGAGCACGAACACGTCATGGGTGTCGTAATGGACGCCGAGCCCGCGGGCGCCGGCCGGCGTGACGTAGGCGTTGGCCTGGACGGCGTGGGTGAGGTCCAGCTCCAGCGACCGGCAGAACCGGGTGAGCGGGGGGCAGGACCGCTGGAGGCCCTGGAAGACGATGGTGGCCCCCCGGCGGTGCTCGTCGAAAATGCGGGCGGGGTCGGCCAGGCCCGGCGCCGCCTGGCCGCCGATCGTGGCCCGGCGGGTGTAGCGGGACGGGTCGAGCGGCGTGCCGTCGCGGACCAGCCGGAACGTGGGGAGGCGGAGCGCCGACGACGCCACGAACCGGTCGACGTCGTCGAGGGAGAAAAGGTCTCCGAACGCGCCGGCATCGGCGCCGGCGCGGTGCAGGGGCGCCCGGCCCCAGTGGGTGTGGAGAAAGCCGGCGACATCGTCACCGACGCAGCGGGCCAGCGCCTTCATGCCGTCGCCGCGGCCGCTGAGGCCCGGGTCGGGGCCGGCGGGTGACCGAGGGTGGCGGGGCGAGGTCCTAGGCGTCGGTGCCGTCGACGTCGGCGGTGTCCGTGGAGTCCGAGTCGGAGCCGTCGGTGGAATCCGAGTCGGAACCGTCGGTGGCGTCGGAGTCGGCCCCGTCGGTGCCGTCGGCGGCGTCGGAGTCCGCACCGTCGGAGGCATCGGTGGAGTCGGAGTCCGACGCCATCCGCGCCCCCTGGGCGCCACGGGTGGTGATGTCGTCGTCGGTCAGCCCTGTCAGCAGATCAGTCATGGCGGCACTATAAGCCGCCCGCAGGCATGCCTCAGGGAAGCAGGACGGTGCCGCCCAGCACGAACACCGTGCCGAGGATGGCGGTGTTGGTGGCCGAGGGCGCACCGCCCGACCCGGTGGCGCCGGAGGGACCGGAGCCCGCCGAGCGGCCGGTGAGGGTGAGCGGGGCGGCCAGCGATGTGCTGGCCGCCGGGCCCGTGCGCCCGGAGTTGCTGGAGCTCGAGCCGGCGTTGCTCACGCCCGAGCCGCCCGAGGTGGCGACCGGGGCGGCCGTCAGGACCGAGGTGCCGCCCGTGGCGCCGCCGGCGGTGGCCGAGCCCACGCTGGAGCCGCCGGTGCCGGCGACCAGGCCGCCGGGGCCGAGCAGGGCGACGAGGTTGGTCGACGGGCCCCCGGCGCCGGCCACCGAGAACGCGGCGCCGGCGCCACCGCTGGTGCCGCCCGTGGACGTTGCCGCGATGCCGTTGGCCGCGGTGCCGGTGTTGCCGGAGAGGGCGTCGGCCTTGGAGGCCGCGCCGCTGTTGGCGTTGGAGTCGGCCGCGCCGGCAGCGACGGCCGCCCCGGTAGAGCCCGACCCACCGGTGCTACCGGTGGCAACCGTGCCGCCGGCGGCGGTGGCCGAGCCGAGGATGGCCGAGTTCGTCGCCGCCGGCGACGACGTGGCCACGCCGGTGCCGCCGGTGGGGCCGGAGCTCCCGGACTGGGCCGCCGGCTGGGCCGCCGCGGTGGACGAGGCGGACCCGGTGTCGCCGGTGTTGGTGCTCCCCGACTGGGCGGTGGAGGCGCCGGAACTCCCCGACTTGGCCGTGGGCGAGATGTTCACCGTCGACGAGCCGCCGCTGCCGCCGTCGGCGCTGCCGGTGGCCACGCCGCTGCCCCCGGTGCCGGTGACGATCTGGGCGCCGGCGGGCGCGACCGCGCCGAGCACCGAGGCCGCCGCCAGCGCGAACGCGAACGCCACCTCGGCCCGCCGCCGGGCGATCGTGGACAAAACCGTAGTAATCGAGACCATCAGACCCACCTCAGTTCACCGCATCAGGGGAAGCTCGCAGCAGCCAGACTGTAACAAGCCGGGTGGACGTGCGGAGATCCCGCCCTACAGTCGGACGTTTCTGCGGGAGGTGCGACATGCGCTACAAGCTCTTGGGCCCCACGGGACTGCGTGTCTCGGAGGTCTGCCTCGGGACGATGACCTTCGGGCCCGACTGGGGTTGGGGTGCCGACCGGGATGTATCGAAGGCCATGTTCGACGCCTTCGCCGAGGCCGGCGGCAACTTCATCGACACGGCCAACCGCTACACCAACGGCACCTCGGAGACCTACGTCGGCGAGTTCACCAAGGCCGATCGGGGGCACTTCGTCGTCTCCACCAAGTACACCCTCACCCGGGACGGCTCCGACCCCAACGCCGGCGGCAACCACCGCAAGAGCCTCGTCGAGTCCCTCGACGCCAGCCTGCGCCGGCTCGGCACCGACTACATCGACGTCTACTGGGTGCACATCTGGGACCCGCTGACGCCCATCGAGGAGACGATGCGCGCCCTTGACGACCAGATCCGGGCGGGCAAGATCCTCTACCTCGGCATCTCCGACGCCCCGGCCTGGGTCGTGGCGCGGGCCAACGCCGTCGCCGAGGCCCGCGGCTGGACCCCCTTCGCCGCCCTCCAGAGCCAGTACAGCCTCGCCGAGCGCAATGCCGAGCGGGAGCTGCTGCCGATTAGCCGCAACCTCGACATCGCCTTTACCGCCTGGGGCGCGCTCGCCACCGGCCTCCTCACCGGCAAGTACAACGACGACCCCACAGGCGGTGGCGGACGGATCCACGCCGCCAACTGGGGAACCCTGGAGGAGCGCAAGCTGGCCATCGCCCGCGAGGTGGTCACCGTCGCCAAGGAGATCGGGTGCTCGCCCTCGCAGGTGGCGCTGCGCTGGGTGAGCCAGCAGTCGCCGACGATGATCCCCCTGATCGGGTGCCGCAAGCTCAGCCAGCTCGTCGACAACGTCGGCGCGGTCGACATCACCCTCGATGCCGAGCACGTCGAGCGCCTCGACCAGGTCAGCGCCATCGAGCTGGGGTTCCCGTACGACTTCATCAAGGGCGGCCGCCGGTCGTGGCTGGGCGACGTGGTCGACCAGGTCGACGACCACCGGAACACCGTCGTCTGTTAGAGGCCCCTCGTCTGTTAGAGGCCCTCGACACCTGGGACGCCCCCGACGCCCGGGCCGCGGTCATCGACGCCGGCGGGCGGGTCCTGGCGGCGCGGGGCGACACCACCCTGACCGGCGACTGGGCATCGGTCACCAAGGTGCTGACCGCGCTGGCCGTGCTCGTGGCCGTGGAGGAGGAGACCCTGGCCCTCGACGAGCCGGCCGGGCCGCCCGGCGCCACGGTGCGCCACCTCCTCGCCCATGCCTCCGGGTTGGCCTACGACACCGACACCGTGCTCGCTCCGCCGGGGCGCCGGCGCATCTACTCCAACGTCGGCTTCAACCTGCTCGGCGACCTCGTGTCCCGGCGGGCCGGCATGGCCTTCGGCACGTACCTGACGGAGGCGGTGCTGGCGCCGCTGGGCATGGCCGGCGCCCGCCTGGCGGGCTCCCCCGCGGCCGGGGCCACCGGCACCCTCGACGACCTCGTGGGCCTGGCGCGCCAGCTGATGGCCCCCTCCGTCGTGTCGGCCAAGACCCTGCGGGCTGCGACGGCCGTCGCCTTCCCCGGCCTGGCCGGCCGCCATCCCGGCTTCGACCGCCGGGGCCCGCTGGACTGGGGTCTCGGGGTCGAGGTGCGGGGCACCACATCGCCCCACTGGACGGGCGGGCGCAACTCCCCCGCCACGTTCGGCCACTTCGGCCGCAGTGGGTCCTTCCTCTGGGTCGATCCCGCCGCCGACCTGTCGTGCGTGGTCCTCAGCGGGCGAGATTTCGGGCCCTGGGCCAGGGTCGCGTGGCCGGCGCTGTCCGACGCGGTGCTGGCCCACGCGCGCTGAGGGCCGGTGCCCGGTGGCTCCGGCCCTCGGCTCCGGCCTACTTCTTACCGGCGTCCTGCGTTCCGCATCCGCACGTGCACTCGCTGGTGTCGTTCTCGGGCTTGGTGGCGCATCCGCAGTTGCAAAGCTGGCGGCCAGCACGACGCCCGGGCCGATGATGACCGGGCGACCCCGCAGCTGCGGATCGTCGCGCTGCTCGACGGAGGCGTAGAACGAGTCGAGGTCGGCGTGCAATATGGTGGCCCGGGCTGACACGAACACATGTTCGCAGAAGCCTGCGACATCGGCTCGTCCGGTTACCGGTTGTCGGCGATTCGCCGCGAGATCTCTCGCAGCTTCACGTTCTCCCGCCGAGACGCCTTACGCAGCAGCTCGAACGCGTCGTCGGGGCTGAGCTTGGGCGACCCGGGCCGGCTCAGCCGAGGTAGACCGCCGCCCGCCACCCGCCGTCCAGGCGGACGGTCGAAACGAGCCTGGCGGCCCGGAGCAGCCAGGTGAGCGCCTCGCCGGCGCCGGCCGTGTCGGGCAGGGCCAGCACCAGGCCCTTCTTCACATAGTCCTGCATCACCACCCAGCCCTCCGGAACCGGATGGCCAAGGTCGGCCAGGAGCGGCACGGCCTTCGAGCCGGCGGGGTGCTGCAGGCCGAGCATGGCCGGCTCCCGGCGGCCGCGGCCCGTGGTCTTCGCCGGCGTCCAGGTGCCCAACGGGATCACCGGGCCACGGCCGGAGAAGAGGGCGAAGGCGGAGCTTCCGGCCGAGGCGACATCGTCGACGTCGACCGCCGGCTCGAAGTTGACCCAGCCCGTCCCCCGCTCGGCGGCTGCCTCCATTGCCGCCACCACGTCGTCGGCGCGGTCCGGCTGGAACTCGACGTACTGCGGATCGCTCACCACTCGGCGGCCAGGCTAGCCAGCACCGTGGCCGCCGAGCCCGACGGGGATGGGCAGAATGGGGCGATGAGCGAACTCGATCTGGACCTCGACCGCCGACCGGCACCGACCACGAGCGACGGCGATCACGAACGCTTCGCCCACTGGGTGTGGCCGGCGAGCGCGGTGACGGAGGCACTCGTCACCGGCACGCCGGTCGTGGCGTTGTGCGGGAAGGTGTGGACGCCGACCCGCGACCCCAAGCGCTACCCGGTCTGCCCCACCTGCGACGAGATCCGCCGCGCCCAGGGCCCGCCGGCGGGCGAGGGCTGAGGCCGCGGCCCGGTGGCCGGTCCAGGCG
>JBPCLE010000095.1:0-7725 GCA_051003575.1 Acidimicrobiales bacterium
ACAGGTGACCCTGATCGATCCCACAGCACCGGACTTGCGCCCGCAGAAGAGATAGGGCTGACGGTATCGCCAGTCGGCTGGCCGGCGGTGGACCCTCCGCCTCTCAGGCGGATAGATGCGCGACTCAGGCAAGCCGCACGCGCTCAGTCAGCCCATTCTGGATCCCGCGGTCCTTGTCGTCGCTGCCCGTGATGGCCAGTAACGGGGCGATCCTGCTCGGTAGCGCTTCCGGCCCTCGACCAGCAGGCGCGGCCCGTGGACGCGGACGAAACCGGCATGTTGTGTCGGGGTTCGCGGCCTCTGAGAACGCGGTTCGGAGCACTCGTCCTGCGGCACCGCGACGACCGTTCGGATAGCGCCGAACGGCAGCTCTGCCGCGGACGCCTGATGGCGATCCAGGGCCGCCTTGAGGCCGGCCCTGTGGCGGGGTGAGCACCGCACTGCTTACCCCGACGTAGTGGGCGGAGACGGCGGCGCTTGGCCTGGGCATGGTGTGCCCACTCCGATCGAGACCTGTCCGCTCGCTCCGCCGGCCTTCACGACGAGCGGTAGACACGTGGGTTCGCCAACCCAGTAGCCGCCGGCGTAGACAAGCCAGGCGGTAGTCGTCGCGCCGCCGCATCCTTCGATCACCAGATGCCGGGTTCGGATAGGCGGACTGCCCCATCCGATGCTGGCCTGGGCGTGGACAACGTCAGGAACGACGAGCTCGACCGATGCACCAGGTCGGATCAACAACCCGTCCTTGGCGAAGAGTTGGCCGGCGGGGTCCGCCTGCCCACTCGGGTTCGCTTGGAGGGCGGTCTCAGTGGGCAGGGCCACCTCGCCGAGCACGACCGAGTGCCCCGGGGAAGGCGACTCGGCCGTGGCGATGACATCGCCGCATCGAAGCATCGTGCTGTCCAAGTGGAGCTGGGGCTTACTCGCTGGTGGAGTGGTACTGGCCGTGCCGTGTCGTTCGGCGGCATCCGGGCTTGATGGCGCGGCAGAACATGCGGCGAGGAAGACGGCGAGGAGAAGTGGCGCAGTGGCTCTTCTCCGTGCGCCGCTCGCCGTGACCATGACTCATCGTGCCACCGCAAGGACCGATCGAAAGGGGCAGGAGCGAGGCAGCAGCCCCGTGCCACGTGCGAGGTGTTGGCCGGCGCGATTGCCCGGCGCTGCACGCCGATGCTCAATAGGCTCCGGCGGTGTGGTCAGTGTCGGTGGTTCGTCAACGACGCGCACCAAGGAGCCCGAACGCGGCCGACCGAACCTGCTCGCGCCGGGATCGGGTAGCGGAGGACGAGCTCGGCGTAGAGCGATCGGTGGCGCGGCGGGATCCGTGTGGGCCCCCATCGACAGTGATCGTTTCAGGCCAGAGGTTCGGTGATATCAGGACACCTGTCGGTAACGGCAGAACGGGGTGCGGAAACGATGACATGGGTAAGTACGCCCGGGTCAACGGACTTTGCGCGGGAACTAGGATTGGGTGCGTCGTCTCACCGCCGGCCGCTTGGCGAGCTTCATCTTCGGCTCCGGCGGGCGTCCTGAGGGACCGAATCCACGGACCAACACATAGCGAAGGAGAGACGGCCATGAAGGCGAATTCGCTCGGATTCTCGATGCTGCTGGCGTCGTGATGATTAGAAGACGCTTGGTTCTGGCGGTCGCAGCCGCCGCCATCATCGTGGTAGCGCCTGCCCTGGCGTCGGTCGCGCAGACCGCTCCTTCTGTGCCTACACCGATTCGGGTCGACCCCTCGGCGTGCCCACTGCCACCTGCAGGTAGGACGGCTACGTGCACTCTGCCGGATGGGCGCATCGTCACCATATCTGCAACGCCTACCGAGTCGGCGCCGCAGGCTCCTGACGGCGGATGCCTAGCTGTTAACGGCTCGGTGTGCTCCGGTCAAGGCACTGCAATCGATGGATCGGACAGCTCTGGGTGCTCAACCGCAGTGAACAACGCCACCGCGTCCGGGGGCAACTGTTCACTCAGGCCATCACAGCCCCCTGTCGTCCCTCCGCAGCCGCAGCCCTTAGCGCCGCAGGTTCAACCTCACGGTGACGTGGTGGCGCGAGAGGCGCCCCCTGCTGTGCCCACGGCGAGCCGCCAGCTCGCCCTGACTGGATAGGGCAAATGGGTCGTACGCTCTGAACAGGGCGACGGCTGGCGTGCAACTCAGCCATGTGTCAGCGGCCGGTGCCACCCTCGCGGTCTCAGATCTACCGTCGCGGTCACCGAAGCGCCACAAGGCATGCCGGTCGGTGGAACGAGGACGCTCCCGAGTTTCGGTGCGATGCCGTCCTCCTTGGTCTCAGGTCGGGGACCGCTTGAGGATCGGGTCGCTCCGCGCTACCAAGCTCGGTCGCCAACTATGTGGCCCATTCGCCATCTACTCGCCACTTTGTCGGCGCATTCGCCATCAATTTGGGATCCCTACACAAAAGTGGCTACACCCTCGCCATGTTGGCGAAGCGGGTGTAGTGATCGAGGAAGGCGAGGTGGGTCACACCGATGGGCCCGTTTCGATGCTTGGCCACGATCACCTCGGCGGTGCCCCGGTCCGGAGTATCGCGGTTGTAGACCTCGTCGCGGTAGAGGAAGATCACCACGTCGGCATCCTGTTCGAGGCTGTTGTGGGCGATGATCCCGTCGGCGATGAAGTTGTGGGTGCCCTCGACCGTTGCGTCGAAGGTGGGCTGTCGACCGACCGGCGTCATTGACACGACCTCATCCCATGCGACGTCGGACGTGGCTACCGCGCACGCCGGCTGCAGCAGCTCGGCGACGCCTCCGCGCCGGTTGGCGCGGTGTGCCGGCGATCCCGTCGGCGCCGGGATGCGACCGGGAACGGCCACGAACGACCCGGGGTGAAGTGCGTCGAGCCTCGTCCAGCCGTGGATGGTCAGGAACGGATGGTTGGCGGTCGCGTCGACGCTCCGGCCGGAACCGAGCCGCAGCCTGAAGACCGGCTTGATCCCCGAGGGGAAGGCTTTGACCAGGCGCGCCGGCACGAGCCGCTGCTGCTCGTCGACGGACCAGACGAGCGGCTGCTCACGGGAGAGGACGAGCTCGCCGAGCGAAACGTCGTCGCCGTTGTCGGCCCGAAGGAGACGCGTGTTCGCCGGCATGCAGCCCGACTCACGGAGGTCGGCCAGCACCGGTCGTTTGTCGGCCCGGCTCTCCAGGTTCCGGGACAGCTGGGACAGGGCGATCACGGGCACGTTGAGCTCGCGGGCGAGGATCTTCAGGCCCCGTGACATCTCTGACACCTCGACCTGGCGGTTCTCGGCGTTGGACCGGCCGCTCATGAGCTGCATGTAGTCGATCACGATCAGGCCCAGGCCCTCGCGGCTCTTGAGCCGGCGGGCCTTGGCCCGGATCTCCATGATCGTGAGGTGGGGGTTGTCGTCGATGAAGATCGGCGCCTCCCCCAGGCGGCCCACGGCGTGGCTGATCTTGGGCCAGTCGGACTCCAGGAGCTTGCCGTTGCGCATGCGGGTGGCGTCGACCCGGGCCTCGGAGCACAGCAGGCGCTGGGTGAGCTCCCGATGGCTCATCTCAAGGGAGAAGATCAGCGTGGGTGTGCGGGCCTCGAACGCGGCGTGGGCGGCGAGGCCCAGCGCGAAGGAGGTGTTGTGGGTGGGGATCATCGACTCGCCGGCCAGGTAGAGGTGGTCGGGAGAGTCGACGGTGATGCAGCGGACAGGCACCGACGGCACCCGCCGGATGGCGACGATGCTGCGGTGCCGCGTGCGCCCGGGCCTCCAGCGGAAGCGCCATGCCCCCCCGGCCAGCCGGATGGGGCCGGGCCGGTGGCCCAGCGAGCACACCAGCTCACGGGCCTGGCGGACCACGCCGGCGTCGGCGAAAGACAGCTCGACGACGCCCAGGTTGGGGGTGTGGTGCTGCTCGTCGATCAGTCCCTGGAGAAGGGCGAGGCGCTGGCCCGGCGATGCCCGGAGGAACGCGGCGGGGATGTGCGTGCGCGGCGGATCCAGCACGCCCACCGGCCCGTCGGGGTGCCGGGGCGCCGGCGCCGGCCTCGCCTCGGCCCGCAGCCGCCGGCCGAGGGTGTAGGGGTCGGCCGGCAGGTCGGCCTCGGGGAGGTCGAGGGGCCGGGTGACGGGCACCAGCCAGTTCGGCCGCCCGTCACCGCAGCTGTGGACACCCCTGGTGGCCATCTGCTCGGTGGTCACGACATGGCACAGCCGACGGTCGCGCTCGACGGCGGCCCACTGGTGGTCGGCGTCGGCGACGATGGTGGAGCCGTCGTCGAAGACCACCTGGTAGCAACGGCGGTCGGCCATGACCGGCGTGGCGAAGGTGACCCGGCACGGGTGGCCGCCGGCACCGAGGACCTCGTGGCCAGCCTCCAGCTCGCCCATCGTGGTCCAGCCCGCCGGCGTGGGGATCGGTGTGTCGAGGGCCAGCGCCTTCCCCGTGCCCGGCCTTCCCCCGATGATGATCAGGTTGGACGGCTGGAGGCCGGCGAGCTGGCGGTCGAGGTCGATGAAGCCGGTGGGGACGCCGGTGATCTCCTGGTTGCGCTCGAAGAGGGCCTCGAGGTGGTCGAGCTGGGCCGAGAGCAGGTCGCGGATGGTGGCCATCGAGTCGGTGACCCGGCGCTGGGCGACGTCGAACACCATGGCCTCGGCCTCGTCGACGGCGCCGGCCACGTCGTCGGGCAGGCCGTAGCCCATCTCGGCGATGTCGCCGGCCACCCGGATGAGCCGGCGCAGGAGCGAGTGCTCCTCGATGATGCGGGCGTACCGGCCGGCGTTGCCGATCGACGGCGTGCCGGCCTGGAGGCTGATGAGGATGGCCGGCCCGCCGATGCCTTCCAGCACGCCGGCGCGGCTCAGGGCCTCGGCGACGGTGACGGGGTCGGCGGGATCGCCCTGGCCGTAGAGCGACGTGACGGCGTCGAAGATGTGGCCGTGCGCGGGCTTGTAGAAGTCGTCCGCGCTGAGCTGCACCTCGACGGCGGCCACGATGGCATCGCGGCTGAGGAGCATGGCGCCCAGCAACGACTCCTCCGCCTGGAGGTTGTGGGGGGGCACCCTGGATCCGGGTGCCCCCTGCTGGCGGCCGGGGCCCCCCGGCTGGCGCCGGCGGGCATCTTCAATCGACTGGGCCATCTGCCGCACAGCCTCGCCGGTGGCGCCTGCGGATCGCTAGGGGAACAACCCTGTGGGTTGACGGTGGACGCAGGCGTGGATCGAACACAAGTTCGATTCTACGTCCTACTGTGGGACAACCTCCACCGGCAGGCGGAATTCCACCTCGGGGTGGAGGCGCACCGGCACCTCGTGGGTGCCGAGGGCCTTGATGGGCTCCTCCAGGTGGACCCGCTTGCGATCCAGGGTCACGCCGGCCTGATCGGCCACCGCGGCCACCAGGTCGGCGGTGGTGACGGAGCCGAACAGCCGGCCTTCGGGCCCGGCCCGGCCCGGGATACGGATGACCTTGGTCACCAGCAGCCGGGCCACCTGCTCGGCCGACTCGCGGTCCTTGGCGTCCTTGATGGCCCGGGCGCGGCGCATGCCCGTGGCCTGGGCAATGGTGCCCGGGGAGGCCTTGATGGCCAGGCCCTTCGCCATCAGAAAGTTACGGGCGAAGCCGTCGGCCACGTCGACGACATCGCCCTTCTTGCCGACGTTGTCCACGTCGGACCGCAGGATGAGGGTGACCATCTAGAAAGGCTCGTCTCCGTAGTCGTAGGTCGGCGCGGGTGCGCCCGAGTTCGGGGCGGGGTTGGCCACCGGCCGCTGGCCGCTGTTGCTGGGCTGGCCGGCACCCTCGCCGGGGCCCCGGCGGTCGTTCTTGCGCACCTCCGCAGTGGCCCAGCGCAGGCTTGGTCCCACCTCGTCGGCGATCACCTCGATCTTGGAGCGCTTGTCGCCCTCGGGCGTCTCCCACGAGCGCTGCTCCAGGCGGCCCGTCACGACCACCCGGGCGCCCTTGGTGAGCGACTCGCTTGCGTTCTCGGCCATCTCGCGCCAGCAGACGATGTCGAAGAAGGAGACCGCCTCCTTCTTCTCGTTGGTCTGTCGGTCGTTCCACACCCGGTTCACGGCCAGCCCGAAGCTGGCGGTGGCCTGGCCGCTGGCGGTGAACCGCAGCTCGGGGTCGCGCGTGATGTTGCCCACCAGGGTGACGCTGTTTCCGTTCATCTCACTCCGTTCGCCTGATTGTCGTTCTCTTCGGTGGCCGCTATTCCGCGGCGGTGCTGCCGGTCGCCGACCCGGCGACGATGGTGGCGGGCGCAGGCGTCGGGGCCGCCGGCTCGCTGGTGGGGGCACCGTCGTCGGAGCCGAGGGGCCGGGCCGCCTTGCCGAGGGCCTTCTCGGGCAGGTGGACGATCTTGTGGCGAAGCACGCTGTCGGCCAGGAGGAGCTGACGGTCGAGGTCGGACATGGTGGCCGGCTCGGCCTGGGCCGACACCAGCACGTAGTTGCCCTCCCGGTGCTTGCGGATCTCATAGGCGAGACGGCGCTTGCCCCACCGCTCGACCCGGCCCGGTTCTCCGCCGCGGGCCTTGACGAGCTCCGTGGCCCTGTCGACCTCGGCGCGCACGGCTTCGTCGTCCAGCGTGGGGTCGAGAATGATCATGACTTCGTACGGGCGCATGTGGGCAAAGCCTCCCTCTGGACCTGGCGGCGAGGCGCGCAGGGCCCCGGGGCGATCCCGGGGCAGGGTGTGGAGCGCAGCCATCGTAACGCACCCTCCCAGGATGCCAGGAGGGTGAGACATCGCAGCAGGGTGGAGACATCGGGGACCCGCTCGGGTCAGGTGCAGGGGCCGCCGGCGACCAGCCGGGTGCCTGGGCCGACGGCCAGGCGGGGAAGGGCGCCCTGGGGGACCTCCAGGGCCCAGCGGTAGGGTCGGGCCGCGCCGTAGGTGGGGCAGGTCGCCATGTGGATGCAGGGGGCCATGTCGGTGGTGGAGACGAACGCCCCGGAGGCGTCGAAGAAGGCGATCGACAGGGGCAGCGGGGTGTCCTTCATGTAGAAGGCGCCGTTGGTGTCCGACGCGAACTTGAACAGCATCCCGTCGTAGCCGCCGAGGTCGGTGCGGTTCATGAGGCCGACCGCCTGCTGGGCTGCGGCCTCGGCCAGGAGGGCGCACCGGGCCGCGGTGGCCTCGGCCGAGCCCCCTTCGATCCGGAAGCCGATCTCGCCGAAGTCGCCGAAGGGGGTGCGCTGGAGCGACACCGGCCCGTCGGCTGCCTTGAGCGTGGGGTCGGCCGGCCCATTGGCGCCGGCGGCCAGGAACACCAGGCCACCGACCACAGCCACGGCGGCGATGCCCCAGCGCAGGAGGCGGACGTTCACGCCGTCCGCCGTTCGGCGCCGAGCGCGGCGGCGACCTCGCTCGGAAGGTGGTAGCTCTCGGCGTCGGAGGGGAAGGCCCGGGCCCGCACGTCGCCGGCGTAGGCGGCGACCGCGGCGACCGCGTCGACCTTCAGCGTGGCGTACCTGCGCACGAACCTGGGCATCGGCCGGTCCTCCAGGCCGAGCAGGTCGTGGAGCACGAGCACCTGGCCGTCGCAGTCGGGGCCGGCGCCGATGCCGATGGTGGGCACGGGCACCTCGGCGGTGACGAGGCGTGCCACCTCCCGGGGGACCCCCTCCAGCACGATGGCGAAGCAGCCGGCGCCGGCCAGCGCCATGGCGTCGTCGACCAGCGCCGAGGCGCTGTCCGCCTGCTGGCCCTGCACCTTGTAGCCGCCCATGG
>JBPCLE010000096.1:0-3557 GCA_051003575.1 Acidimicrobiales bacterium
GGCACCCCGCAGCCCGCGGCCAGGACCAGGGCGGCGGCCGCCCGCCACAACCGGCGCCGGCTCACTCGGCCACCGGGAGGCGCACGACGAAACGGGCGCCGCCGCCTTCCCGGTCCTCCACCCACACCCGGCCACCGTGCAGGCCGACGTGCTCACGGACCAGGGACAGTCCCAGCCCGCTGCCCTCGCCCGCGCCCCGCATGCCGGCGGCCCGGCCCCGGAAGAAGCGCTCGAACACCGGGTCGCGCTCCTCGGGAGGGATGCCGGGACCGGCGTCTTCCACCGCGAAGCCGGCCCAGCCGTCCGCTCGCTCGACCACCACCCGGACGATGCCGCCGCCGTAGCGGTCGGCGTTGTCGGCCAGGTTGGCCAGGACGCGCTCCAGGCGCCGCTTGTCGGCCCGCACGACCGTGTCGCCGGCCCCGTCGCGCAAGTCCACCTCGCGGCCGGCACCGGGCCCGGTGCGGAGCGCCTCCTGCACGAACTGGCCGAGGAGGACGTCTTCCACCACCAGTTCCTCCACGCCGGCGTCGATGCGGCTGATCTCCAGCAGGTTCTCGACCAGCCGCTCGAAACGGCCGATCTCCGCGCTCAGCAGGTCGATGCCCAGGCGGGCCCGCTCGGGCAGGTCGGCACGCCGGGAGCCGACGACCGCCATGGCCGCGGCAAGGGTGGTGAGCGGTGACCGCAACTCGTGGCTCACGTCGGAGGCGAACCGGGCGTCGCGCCGGATGCGCACGAGCAGGGCCTCGGTCATCTGGTTGAACGACGCGGCCATGCGGGAGAGCTCGGGGTCTCCCGACTCCTCGAGGCGGACGTCGAAGCGCCCGCTGGCCACGGCGGCCGCGGCGGCCGACACCGCCGCCAGAGGGGAGAGGACCCGGCGGCTGGCCCACCAGCCGATCGTCGCCCCGGCGACCGTCGTGACCAGGGCGGCGGCGATGGAGGAGTTGAGGAGGATCCGCAGGGTCCGATCGAGCTCCACGAGCTCGAAGATCTCGAAGTAGGCCCCGTCGACCGCGGGAAGTGGGATGCCCACCACGATGTGCGACACCCCGATCAGGGTGGTGCGCTGGCGGGCCGCGCTGCCGGCGCCGACCGTCGTGCGCATGGCAGGAGGCAGCGCGGAGGGCCCGAGGGCCCCCGAAACGTTGTTCCAGGTGCCCCTGAAGTACAGGACCGGGGAGGACCGCTCCGGCGACTGGACCGACTCGAGCAGGTCCCCGATGTTGGCGCCGGAGGCCAGGGCGGCCCGCACCAGGCGAGCGTTGGCGTAGGTCTGGCGGAGCGCTGACGTCTCCCGCTGGCGAACGAGATAGGAGCGGGCCAGCTCGTAGGTGAGGGTCGCCAGACCGGCCGAGAGCAGGAGGGCCCCGACGGCAAAGGCCAGGGTGACCCGGGTCCGCAGGCTGACCCGCCGGCCGGCGATCACGGCTCCAGCTTGTAGCCCAGCCCGCGCACGGTGACGATGTGGCGAGGATGCGTCGGGTCCTTCTCGACCTTGGTCCGGAGCCGGCGGACGTGCACGTCGACCAGCCGGCCGTCGCCGAAGTACCCGTACCCCCAGACCCGGTCGAGCAGGGCCTCTCGGGTGAGCAGCCGCCCCGGGTTCTGGGCCAGCTCGCAGAGGAGCTTGAACTCGGTCTTGGTCAGCGACACCTCGTCCCCCGCCACCCGGACCGTCCCGGCGTCGGGCATTACCTCGATGTCGCCGAAGACCGGGTTCGCCAGCCCCGAGTCCGACCGGGTGGCCCGCCGGAGCAGGGCGCGGACGCGCGCCGAAAGCTCCTTGGGGACCGCCGGCTTCACGACGTAATCGTCGGCGCCGGCCTCCAGGCCGGCAACGACGTCGTGGCTGTCGGAACGGGCGGTGAGGATCAGGATCGGGACGTCACTGCTGGCACGGAGGCGGCGGCACAGCTCGAAACCGTCCATGCCCGGCAGCATGAGGTCGACGAGGACGACGTCGGGCGGCCGACGGGCGAAGGCATCGAGGCCGGCCTCCGCGCTCTCGGCCAGCTCGACGGTGTGGCCCTCGTCCTCCAGCACGAGCTGCAGCGACAGCCGTATGCGCTCATCGTCCTCAACAATGAGCATCCGTGCCCCCATGGGAGGCATGATCGCTCAAACGCCGAGGGCCGTGGCGCCAACCCGCCTAGAGGGCGCCGGTGAGCAGGAGCACGAGCAGGATGATCAGGAGCACACCGCCGAGCCCGATGCCCCCTGTGCGGTACCTGCCACCGCCGTACCCGACCCCTCCGGCCAGGACAACCACGATCAGGACGATGAGCAGGATGGTGAGCATCCCGAGCCCCTTCCCTCCACCGGCTCGCGCCACACCCGCGGCGGTGCGAACCCGGTCTGCGACGTGCCGCAGGCCGATCAAGCGGGCACCAGTGCGCGACCATGGGCGCATGGATGCTCCGGAGGACGTCAGCCGGCTCCGGGCCGAGCGCGACGAGTGGCGCCGGCGGGCCGAGGTGGCCGAGGCCGTGGCCGCCGAACGCCTGGTGCGGGCGGAGACGGCCGAGGGGGCGCTCCGAGCCACGGGATCGGCCGGCGCCGCCGGCTGCGGCGTGGGCCCGAGCGGCCCTACGAGCGGGAGGCTGGGCCCGAGCGGCCCTACGAGCGGGAGGCCGGCCCCGGCCGAACCGCCCGTCGATGGTGACGCTCCTGCGGCGGCCGAGCCCCGCCGGCCCGCCTCGCTGATCGAGCGCTGGCGGCGCTACACCGACACCCTGAACTAGGCGCCCACCCCGATGGCCGTCGCCGAGCAATCCAGGCGCCGCGAGCTGACCGTCAGGAAGCGCTGGGCCACCGGCCTGCTGGCCGCGGTCAGCGCCGTGTTCCTCGGGACCGCCGTGTGGGGCGGCGACGCGGCCTGGGTCGGCTACGTGGAGGCGACGGCCGCGGCGTCGATGGTCGGCGGGCTGGCCGACTGGTTCGCCGTCACCGCCCTCTTCCGCCGTCCCCGCGGCCTGCCGATCCCGCACACGGCCATCGTCGTCGAGCGCAAGGACCAGTTCGGGACCACCCTTGCCGGCTTCATCCGGGAGAGCTTCCTCACCGGCGACGTCCTGGTCGAGCGGCTTCGCGCCGCGGGCGTGGTCGGCCGCCTGGGCGCCTGGCTGGCCGACGACGCTCACGCGGCCCGGGTGGCCGCCGAGCTGGCCGACGCCGTGGTGGCCGGCGCCGACCTGCTCTCCGACGATGGCGTGCACCGGGTGCTGGAGGACGTCGTCCGCCGGCAGGTGGACGCCACGCCGCTGGCCCCGCTGGCCGGGCGGGCGCTGCGGTTCCTTACCCACGACGGCCGCCACGCCGAGCTGGTCGACTCGACGCTCACCGGCCTCGACCGGTACCTGGATACCAACGGCGAGGTGCTCAAAGCGCAGTTCGGGACCAGTTCCCCCTGGTGGCTGCCCGGCGCGGTGGAGGACCGCATCTTCGACCGCCTGCTGGCCGGCGGTCGCACCCTGCTCCAGGAGATGGCCGGCGACCGCGACCACGCCCTTCGCCGGCAGTTCGACACCCGGCTGCGCCTGCTGGCCGCCGAG
>JBPCLE010000097.1:0-5580 GCA_051003575.1 Acidimicrobiales bacterium
ACCCCTACGGCGTGTGCGAGGGCGCCGCGGTGCTGGTCGTGCTCACCGAGTGGGAGGAGTTCCGCCGACTGGACTTCGCCAAGGTCGCCGCCGCCCTCGATCAGCCGCGCGTGGTCGACGCCCGCAACCTGCTCGACCCTGTCGCTCTGCGCCGGCGGGGGTTCGCCTACGAAGGGATCGGGAGATGAGCCGGCGAGTCGTCGTCACCGGGGGCGCCGGCTTCCTCGGTTCCCACCTCTGCCGGGAGCTCCTCGGCCGGGGCGACACCGTCGTGGCCGTCGACAACCTGGTGACGGGGAACATCGACAATCTCGGAGACATCACCGGACATCCGGACTTCAGCTTCTTCCACTCCGACGTGAGCAACTTCCTCCATGTCCCGGGCCCCGTCGACGCGGTCCTGCACTTCGCCAGCCCGGCCTCGCCGGCCGACTTCGAGCGCATCCCGATCCAGATCCTCAAGGTCGGCAGCCGGGGCACCCTGAACACCCTCGGCCTGGCCAACGAGAATGGGGCCCGGTACTTCCTGGCCTCCACCAGCGAGGTCTACGGCGACCCGGCGGTCCACCCCCAGCCCGAGACGTATTGGGGGAACGTGAACCCCCTCGGCCCCCGGGGCGTCTACGACGAGGCCAAGCGCTTCGCCGAGGCGCTTACCATGGCCTACCACCGCCACCACGGCGTCGACGTCCGCATCGTGCGCATCTTCAACACCTTCGGCCCCTACATGCGCCCCGACGACGGGCGGGTGGTGTCGAACTTCATCGTCCAGGCCCTCGCCGGCGAGCCGATCACCATCCACGGCGACGGGAAGCAGACCCGCAGCTTCTGTTACGTGGACGACGAGGTGCGCGGCCTGCTGGCCCTGCTCGACTCCGACTATGTGGGCCCGGTCAACATCGGCAACCCCCACGAGTTCACCGTGCTGGACCTGGCCGAGAAGGTGCTGGCCGTCACCGGCTCGTCGTCGGGGCTGCGGTTCCTCCCGCGTGCTGTCGACGACCCCGCCCAGCGCCGGCCCGACCTCACCCTTGCCCGTACCGTCCTCGGGTGGGAGCCGGAGGTGCCCCTCGACGAGGGCCTGGCCCGCACCGCGGCGTGGTTCGCGACGGCGGCCGAGCATGGCTGAACCTCCCGCCGGCGGCGTCGCCCGCGCCCAGGAGGCCGACCCCCTCGGCCGGACGCTGTCGGTCATCGTCCCGGTCTTCGACGAGCGCACCACCGTCGTCGAGGTCCTTCGACGGATGCGGCGGGTGGACCTGCCGGTCGACCTCGAGATCGTGGTCGTCGACGACGGCTCCACCGACGGGACGACCCAGATACTCGCCGCCCTGGAGGACTCCACCGTCCTGGTCGTGCGTCACACCGAGAACCGGGGCAAGGGCGCCGCCATCCGCACCGGCCTCGAGCACGTTCGGGGCGACCTGGTGCTCGTGCAGGACGCCGACCTGGAGTACGACCCCGAGGACTGGCCCCGGCTCCTGCAGCCGATCCTGCGCGGCCGCGCCGAGGTCGTCTACGGCAGCCGCTTCAACGGCGAAGGCGGAGCGATGGCGGCCTCCGACTGGGTGGGGAACCGCCTCCTGTCGATCGCCACCAACCTGCTCTACAACACGAGCCTCTCGGACATGGAGTGCGGCTACAAGCTCTTCACCCGCAAGGTCCTCGACGACATCACGATCGACTCCGACGGGTTTGACTTTGAACCCGAGATCACCGCCAAGGTGCTCCGCCGCGGCTACCGGATCTACGAAGTCCCGGTGTCCTACTCCGGGCGCCTGGCGAGCGAGGGTCGCAAGTTCGGCTGGTTGGACGGGGTGCGTGCCCTCGCCACCCTCGTGCGCTACCGGTGGGGCAAGGTCTCGTGACCAGCGCGGTGATCGTCAGCTACAACTCCGCCGCGTACCTCCCCGACTGCCTGCGCAGCCTGCGCTCGGAGGGCGTGGACGACATCGTGGTGGTCGACAACGCATCCAAAGACGGCTCGGTCGGCGCGGTCCGGGGCGCCGACCCCGGGGCCCGGGTGGTGGAGACGGGCGCCAACCTCGGGTTCGGCTCGGCTGCCAACCGGGGCGTCACGGTCGCGGCGGACGACCTCGTTCTCATCCTCAATCCCGACACCGTCGTCGAGCCCGGCGCGGTGAAGGCGCTGGCGGAGGCGCTCGAACGCGACCCAGGCCTGGCCGTCGTCGGGCCCCGTTTGGAGAACCTCGACGGCAGCCTCTACCCGTCGGTACGCCGCTTCCCCGACCTCACCGTCGCCTTCGGCCACGCCTTCCTGGGCCTGGTCTGGCCCGGGAACCCGGCCACCCGCGCCTATCGCATGCTGGACTGGGACCACGACCGGCCGGCGCCCGACGTCGACTGGGTGGGCGGGGCCGCCATGATGGTGCGGCGGTCGGCCTTCGATCTCGTCGGCGGGTTCGACGAGTGCTACTTCATGTACGTGGAGGACGTCGACCTCTGTTGGCGGCTGGGCCGGGGCGGCTGGCGCATCGGCTACGAGCCGGCGGCCAGGGTCGTCCACGCCCTCGGCGGCTCCAGCCGCCAGGTGCCCTACCGGATGATCGCCGAGCACCACCGGTCGCTGTTCCGCTTCGTGTCGAAGGCGGCCACGCCGATCAGGCGGGGCCTGCTCCCGGTCGTCGCGGCCGGCCTCGCGTTACGGACCGTCGGCGCGTGGGCCCACCACGCAGTGGGCCGGGCTCGACCTCAGCGGGCCGGACGCACCTAGTAGCGTCGAGGTAAATGGGTAAGGCATCTTCAGCCAAGAAAGTCGCTCGCGCCGCGCGCACGGGCGGTGGCCGCACGAGGCGGGGCTCGACCTCCTGGGTCTGGCCGTCCGTCATGGCCGTCGTCGTGATCCTCGGCACCGCGGGCATCGTGTACAGCCGCGACCAGCGCCAGCCGGACAACACCCGGCCGTTCGCAGCCAGCGCCGGCCGGCCGGCCGACCACTGGCACGCGGCCATCGGCTTCTACATCTGCGGATCGTTCGTCCCCGACCTGCCGGAGGGCGACGACCCGCTGGGCATTCACGGCCACGGAGACAACGTGGTCCACATCCACCCGTTCGGCTCCTCTGCCGCGGGCAAGCGGGCCACCCTCGGCGTCTACTTCGACACGGTGAGCGCCGACGTCTCCGGGAACAAGATCGAGCTGCCCGGCCAGAACACCAGGCGCAACGGCGACCGCTGCGACGACGGCGCGGGCGTGGTCCGGACCAAGGTCTGGGACACCCGCGACCCGTCGGATCAGGGCCGGATCGTCGAGGGCAACCCCGCCGACATCCGTCCCAAGGACAGCCAGCTCATCACCATCGCCTTCGGCCCGGAGAACCAGGACATCCCGAAGCCGCCGTCGGAGACCAACCTCGACAGCCTCTCCGATGTCGCTCCGTTGCCGGGGGCGACCACCACCACCTCGGTGGGCCCGGAGGGGTCGACGACGACCTCGTCCACTGTCGCACCCACCACCACCGTCGCACCCACCACCGTCGCGCCCACCACCACCAGCGCCCCGTGAAAGCGGTGGTGCTGGTGGGCGGCACAGGCACGCGCCTACGCCCGCTCACCCTGACCGTGCCGAAGCAGGTCCTGCCGATCGTCGAAGTCCCGATGATCGAGCGGGTGCTCGCCTACCTCGGCCACCACGGGGTCGACGAGGCGGTCCTCTCGTTGGGCTACCTGCACGGAGCGTTCCAGGATCTGTTCCCCGACGGCATGGCCGGCAACGTGTCCCTGAGCTACGCGGTGGAGCCCGAACCGCTCGATACCGCCGGCGCCATCGGCTTCGCGGCGCGCCACGCCGGCATCACCGAGCGGTTCCTGGTCGTCAACGGCGACATCCTCACCGACCTCGACATCGGCGCCATGGTGGCCTTCCACCAGGACCGGGGGGCCGAGGCCACCATCTCGCTGCACAAGGTCTCCGATCCGTCGGCCTTCGGGCTCGTTCCCGTCGACGAGCGCGGCAAGGTGGCGGCGTTCGTGGAGAAGCCGGCGCCGGGCGCCATCGGCCCGAGCCTGATCAACGCCGGCACCTACGTGCTGGAGCCTTCGGTCCTCGACCACATCCCCGCCGGCGGGCGCGTCTCCATCGAGCGCCAGGTCTTCCCCCTGCTGGCTGGCGCCGGGGTGTTGTACGGGTTCGAGTCGGCGGGGTACTGGACCGACACCGGCACGCCGCTCCAGTACCTGGATGCCCAGCTCGACCTCCTCCGCGGCCGCCGGCCGGGACCGCCGGCGCCCGAGGCCCGGCAGGGAGCGGGCGGCGTCTGGACGCTCGGTGAGGCTGATTTCGACGCCGGCGTGCACGCGCCGGCGCTGGTGGGCGACGGGGCGTCGGTGGCGGCCAGCGCCTGGGTCGAAAGCTCGGTGATCGGCGCCGGCTGCCGCATCCACGCCGGCGCCCGCGTCGTCGAGTCGGTGTTGCTGGCTGGGGTGGAGGTCGGCAACGGGGCGCTTGTCAGCCGCTCCATCCTCGGGCGGGGGGCCGGCGTGGGCGAAGGCGCCGAGGTGACGGGCCTCTCGGTGATCGGCGACGGCTTCGTCGTGGAGCCCGGCGCCCGGCTCGACGGCGCCCGCCTCCCGGGCGCCGAAGCCTCGTGAAGGCGCTCGTCACCGGCGGCGCCGGCTTCATCGGGTCCACCCTCGTCGACCGGCTGTTGGCCGAGGGCCACCAGGTCGACGTCGTCGACGACCTGTCGACCGGGTCGTTGGCCAACCTCGCCGAGGCCCGGGCCACGCCCGGCCACGGGCTCACGTTCCACCGCATCGACATTCGGGAGCCGGCCGTCATCGAGCTGCTGGCCCACCGCCGGCCCGAGGTCGTCTTCCACCTGGCGGCCCAGGCCGACGTGCGGGTGTCGGTGCAGCGTCCGGCCTTCGACGCCGAGGTCAACGTCATCGGCACCCTCAACGTGCTCGAAGGGGCCCGCGCCGGCGGCAGCCGCAAGGTGGTCTTCGCCGCCAGCGGCGGCACGCTGTACGGCGAGCCCCAGACCCTGCCCGTCCCCGAGTCGCACCCCCAGCGCCCCCTGTCGCCCTACGGGGTGTCCAAGAAGGCCGCCGCCGACTACCTGGCCGCCTACCGGGAGCTGCACGGCATCGAGTTCACCGCCCTGGCCCTGGCCAACATTTACGGCCCCCGACAGGATCCCCACGGCGAGGCCGGCGTGGTCGCCATCTTCGCCGGCCGTCTGCTGCGCGACGAGCAGTGCACGATCTACGGCGACGGGAACCAGACGCGTGACTTCGTCTACGTCGACGACGTGGTCGACGCCTTCGCCCGGGCCGCCCACAAGGGCAGCGGCCTGCTCATGAACATCGGCACGGGCGTGGAGACCTCGGTGGACGAGCTCTACGCCACCATGGCCACCGCTACCGGCACCGAGGTGCCGGCGCTCTACGCGCCGGCCCGCGCCGGCGAGCTGGCCCGGTCGTCGCTCGACCCGAGCCGGGCTGGCATCCACCTGTGCTGGAGCTCGTGGACCACGATGGCGGCCGGCGCGGCCGAGGTGCTGCGCTGGTTCGCCGCCCGCCCGGCCTGAGCCCCCGCTCCTGAGGGCCGGCCCGCTAC
>JBPCLE010000098.1:0-13084 GCA_051003575.1 Acidimicrobiales bacterium
CACAGTACGGAGTCCCTGCGACCGACGCGGCACGTCGGCGGAGGCTGGTCAGAGGGCATCCGGGCCATCGTACGGACTGCCATTCTTGGATTAGATCGGCCGGCGTGTCGGACGACCGCCGGTGACGGGTTGGCGTCTTCCCTGTTGCATAGGTGAGCCACGGTATATTCCTGTCGAGTTCTGGTTCCCGTCGCGAACGGGGCGGCGTCCCGGTCACACTGCCCAGGGTCGAAGCGTCTCCCCGGTCCGACGCGGCGGGGGCTCGCAAGCTCGCCAGCGGAGATCCTCGAGGAGGACGGATGGAGCACACACCGAAGGTGCAGGGGTCCCCGGCAGATGTGGCCGAGAGCGTCGCTGCCAGCCACGCGAAGGCCGTCGTCTTCCCCAAGATGGAGTTCGCGGACAAGGCCCCGGTGGGGGAGATCGCGCAGCGGATGGTCGACGGCACGTTCGACAAGGCGTTCCTCCTCAGCGAGATCGAGCGGCTTACCGGCGTGCAGGCGAGCATCCCCGACAACCCGGGCCGGGTCCTGGCCGTCGTTCCCGAGCACGGGTACTGGAGTTCTGAACTCACCCTGACCGACCGTGTCTTTCGCGCCGCCGGCTACGAGGTGGACTTCGTCACCCCGCGGGGCGAGCGTCCCTTCGTGTACGGGGTGAGCACGGACACCACGTTCAAGGACCAGGCATGGAACGCGGCGCAGGTCTCCGAAGGCGAGGCGACGCTGGGCGGGCTGTACAACGACCCCGCCAGCACCGACGGGCAGCGCCTGAACGAGCCCCGCAGCCTCGACGCATGGCTGCCCCCGACCCCCCGACCGCAACACGAGGAGCAGGCCCGCGAGCCGTTCCGCGAGAAGCTGGCCCAGGGCCTGCGTGAGGCCGGGGAGTACGCGGCCATGTTCATCGTCGGCGGCGCCGGCGCCTACATGGACCTTGGCGGGAACACCTCGGTCCGCCCCCTGATCCAGCTCATGGTCGCGCTCGACCGGCCCGTCGCCGCGATCTGCTACGGCGTCTCAGTGCTGATCCAGGCCACCGACCCCGAGACCAGCGTTCCCCTCGTCTGGGGCCGGCTCGTCACCGGTCACTCCGAGCAGGACGACTACACCGACTTCACCGCCGACGTCGTGGCCGAGGGCCAGTACAGCCCCAACTACGGGTCCGCGGTGTTCACGTTGGAGCAGATGATCAAGCAGTACACGGGCCCCGACGGCGGCTTCCTGTCCAAGAACGGCACCCCCTACATGGCCGTCGCCGACGGCCCGTTCATCAGCGCGCGCACCACGCCCGACGGGTACCCCGCCGCCCTGCTCACCCTGGCCCGGCTCCACGGGGCCGGCCAACTCCCGGAGACGTACGTGATCGACGGCGACGCCCGCGGCCACGAGCCCACGCCGGCAGAGGTCAAGCGGCCCCGCTTCTGAGCGCGCCGGCGTCGAGGTGGCTCGGACGCAAGCTAGGAAGCGGCGGCACCCCCCCTTCGTGGGGAACGGGGGGATGCGCCGTCCCTGCGCCCACGCCGGCGGCCGGCCAGCGCGACGAGCGTGGCAAGCACGACGACGGCGATGGCGATGGTGCCGGTGCCGACCTCGGCGATCCAGTTCGAGACCTGGCCCGACCAGCGGGTCACCGTGATCACCGGGCCGGCGGTGGCGTTGTCATCACGCTCCAGACGGAGCTCATAGATGGCGTACCAGGCGACGTAGGCCCCGGCCACGGCCAGCAGCACGCCGCCGGCCCGGGCCATGATCGGCGTCGCCCGCCGCAGCGCCGAGCCGATCGGCCGGCGGGCGAGCCCGATGGCCACCGCCAGGCCGGTCAGCACCGTCCCCATGCCCAGGGCGTAGGCCACGAAGACGGCGAGGCCGGAGAGCAGGCTGGTGTCCTCGAACGTGGTGGCGACGGCGGCCAGGAACACGGGCAGGGTGCACGACAGCGACACCGTGGCGTACGACGCTCCGTAGAGGGCCATGGACGCGAAGCCCCCCCGGCTGCCCCCTACGGCCAGCCGGGGCAGCCGTACCGCCGGATTCCAGCCGGCGGCCACCACGATGCCCCTGCCCACCCGCCCGAGGCCGATGGGCACCGACACCCAGGGAGCGGCCCGCTGCACGGCGAAGGAGAACGAGGTGGTGGCCAGCCCCGCCAGCCCGAACACGACGACGAAGCCCACGGTCACCGCCGCGCCCACCGCCAGTGCGCCCGCCACCGGCCGCGACGAAGGGGCGGCGTCGTCGTCGGCCCCCAGGAAGAACGCCAGGTAGGCGGGCATGAGGGCGAACCCGCAGGGGTTGAACGCGGCGAGCATCCCCGCCGCGTACCCCAGCGCCAGCGGCGCGTCGATCACTTCGGCGTCAGTACTGGGCGGCCAGGCGGGCGACCTCGGCCTCCGGGAACGCCCCCAGCCACCGTTTCACCTCTCGCCCGTCGGGGGCCAGGAGGATGGCTGCCGGCTGGCCGGGGATGCCGAGCTCCCGCCATGAGCGGAACGACGAGTCCCAGAGCATGGTGAACGTGGTGCCGTAGCGGGTGACGAACTCGCCGGCCTCGGCCAGGGAGTCCTGGGTGCCCAGGCCGACGACCCGGAGGGTGGACTGGTTCTGCCGAGCGAACTGCTCGACGCCGGGAGCCTCCCGGCGGCAGGTGGGTCAGTGCGGCGCCCAGAACCAGACCAGGAGTGGCTCGGGCGAAGGCGCAAGCGACGCCAGGTTGACCTTCCCGCCGGCGGTCACATCGTCGACCACCAGGTCGGGAAGCACGCTCGCCCCCGACGCCGGCACCTCGCCGGACGCCGGCGGTTGGCCACCTTCGAGGCTCGGCAGGGTCGAGGCGGGGCCGGCGCCGGCCTCCCCGTTGGTGCCGGCCCCTTCGTTGGTGGCGGTCGATCCTCCGCACGCGCCCAGCATGAGGGCGCCGGCGGTCACGACGGCAGCGGTCCATCGACGGTCGGGCACGAGGCCTAGTCCACCACGGCGCGGGCGGCCGCGGGGGTCGCCTACCTGCTCAGTGGGCGGCGGCCACGTGCTCGTAGACCGAACGGATCACACTCGACCCCTCGCCGACGGCCGTGGCGACGCGCTTCATCGACCCGGCGCGGACGTCGCCCACGGCGAAGACGCCCATCACCGAGGTCTCGTACGGTAGGGGTTGGCGCCCGTGGAAGGACGCGACCAGCGCGGTCTCGGGGAGCTGGCGGTCGGTGAGGACGAAGCCGTCCGGATCCAACGCCACCTTGTCCTGGAGCCAGGCCGTGGCCGGCTCGGCGCCGATGAAGCAGAACAGGCCGGCGCAGGGCACCTCCCGCTCCTCGCCGCTCACCATGTCCCTCAGGACCACCGCGCCGAGACCGGGGTCGCCGGCCAGGGCCCGCACCTCCGTGGTGGCCAGGACCTCGATCCGGGGGTCGGCGATGATGCGGTCGATGAGGTACCTGGACATGTGCCGGGGGAGGTCTGTGCCCCGGATCACCAGCCTGACCGCGCAGCTCTGCTGGGCCAGGTAGATGGCGGCCTGCCCGGCCGAGTTCCCCCCGCCGACGACGACCACCTCACGGCCGGCGCAGATGCGCGCCTCGAGGTCGGTGGCGGCGTAGTAGACGCCGGCGCCCTCGTACCGTTCGAGGTCGGCCACCGCCAGCCGCCGGTAGCGCGCGCCGGAGGCGACGACCACCGCCTTGGCCGGGATCTCGCTCCCGTCGGTGAGGGTCACGACGTGGAAGCCCCCCTCCGGCTGCAGCGCATCGGCTCGGCAGGGGGCGTTCAGGGTGGCCCCGAGCCGACGTGCCTGGAGCGCGGCGCGCGACGCCAGCTCGTCGCCCGAGAGCCCGTTGGGGAAGCCGACGTAGTTCTCGATCCGCGAGCTGGTCCCGGCCTGGCCGCCGATGGCCACGCCGTCGATGGACAGGGTGCGGAGGCCCTCCGACGCCCCGCAGACCGCGGCCGCGAGGCCGGCGGGGCCGCTGCCGACCACGACCACGTCGAACAGGAAACCGGGCGGGGAGCGGAAGGTCAGGCCCAGGTGCTGGCCCAGCTCCCCCGGCGTCGCCCGGCGGAGCACGGTGGTGGCGGTCGTCACCGCCGGCAGGTCGCCCGGGTCGAGGCCCAGCTCGGCGAGACGCGCGTCGGCGTGGGCCAGCGCGTCGATGTCGACCCATGTGTGGGGGATCTGGGACCGGGTGGCGAACCCGCGCAGCGCCATGGCCTCGGGCGAGTACCGGGACCCGATGATGCTGATGCCCTTGGCCGCCTCGCCGTCGCGGAGCAGCACCCGGCGAGCGGTGAGGGCGGCAAAGATCACGTTGGCCAGGTCGGTCAGGGAGCCCATGAGCCGGTGGAACTCCTGGGGCGGGATCTCCAGCACCCGGCCGGCGGTCCGCACCCGGGCGGTGAAGTACGGGCGCTGGCCGGTGAGCAGGTTCAGCTCGCCGAGGAAGCGGCCCGGACCGTGGACGGCGATCGGGACCTCGCCGGCAGCGTCGGGGCGGACGATCTCGACCTCGCCGGCCAGGACCACGTAAAAGCTCGGCCTGCCGCAGTAGGGGTCGGCGTAAGTGTCGCCGGCCCGGTATAGGACATCGCCGGCCGCCACCGCGTGCTCGTTACCAAAGGATGCGACGGCTGCAAGCTGGTCCTCGTCGAGGGTTGGGAGGGCAATGTCGTCCACCACGGTCGGGCCAGGATAGGGCCCGAGCGGCCCCCGGAGCGGGACACAGGGCCCGTCCCCATCATCCCCGGTACATGGGGTGCGGGCGACCCCGGGGGACGACGTCGTCGCCGGCCTCTGCGCCCCACCCTGTCCACCCCGCCCTGGGATAGCGGGCAAAGAGCTCGAGGTATGGCCCAGGCGAGCACGACTCGATGATCGGGTACTGCTCGTCGGGCTTGCGGGAGTGCTCGCGCTTGCGGGTCTCGATGATGTTCACCTGGCGCCGAGCCGGCGCCAGCGTGCGGAGCCTGCCTCGGGTGCCGAACAGGACGAGCTCGGTGGTGTTGCGGAAGTAGAACCCCACACCCCGCCCGTCCGGCCCACCGTCCTTGCGGCGCTTGGCCCACACCAGGTTGGCCTTGTAGGTGAAGCCCCATTCCCCCAGCACGCGCAGGCCCTCGGCCAGGAGGGCGTTGGGGGCCCAGAGGTAACAGTGGCTCTGCGCGGCCATCAGGTCGGCCACGGGTAGGGCGGCGATGTCTTTCCAGTCCATGGTGTCGTAGCGGCTGAGGCGCCGGTGCTCGGGGGCGACCTTGCCGGTGCGGTTCTGGAACCGCCACGGCGGGTCGGCGAGGACGGTGCCGAAGGGGGCGCTGGGGCCCGAGCGGCCCCCGGAGCGGGCAGCAGCTCCCATCGCCGGCCAGGTCAGCTCGGGGAGGACGTCCATGTGCGGCCCATCATCGCCGCTGGGCCGCCATCATCAGGGGATCCTGGTGGCGAGGGGCCGGCGCGAGTCGGGGGTTCCCCCTGATTCGCCCCCTATTGACGATCCGTACCCTGTGAAGGTGCGCAGACTGAGGGGGTCGAAGGAGTCACAGTCGTTCGGGACGTCCCAGTCGTCGGCGAGCGCCGGAGCCGTCTCTCGCCCACGGGGTCGGCTGCTGGCGCGCGCGATATTCAGATCCACGGGTCGGCGAAGCTCAAGATGGGCGCCACCCTGGCCGTCCCGGCGGGTGCCAAGGGCGCATCGCCGGCGGTCCTGATCATCCCTGGTCCCGGCGCCACCAACCGTGACGGGCCGATCGTGGCCCGCCCGGCCGACCCGCTCTACCTGGACCTCAGCAACACCCTGACCAGCGCCGGCATGGTGACGCTGCGCTACGACCACCGGGGCATCGGCGACAGCCAGATGGAGTCCGGCCAGCAGCTCAGCTGGGAGGACATGGTCGAGGACGCCTGGGAGGCTCTGGCGTTCCTGAGCCAGCGCCGGGAGGTCGACGCCAAGCGCCTGGTTGTGATCGGCCACGACATGGGTGGCGTGATCGCCATGCGGCTGGCCGCCACCGACGACCGCATCAAGGGCGTGGGGCTGATCTCCACCCCGGGCCGCACGCTGGTCGATGTGTGGGCCGACAGCTACCGGTTCACCCACGGTCCGGCATCCTCCGACGCCTACCGGGCCATGATCGGCGACCTGATGACCAACGGCGCGCTGCCCGCCCGCGACGTCATGCGGCCCGAGTTCCAGTCGCTCCTGCCGCCCAACCAGGACGCCTTCTTCAGGGCCATGTTCTCCGTCGACCCCGTCAAGGAGGCCAAGGGCGTCCGTCAGCCGGTGTTCCTCGTCACCGGCGATCGCTCGACCGCGGTGAAGGCGGTCGACGCCGAGCGCCTGAGCCAGACCCTGGGTGGGGCCGAAGGAGTCGATGGTCGCCCCCAACGCCAGCTCCAGCCTCCAGCAGGTGCTGACCGCACCGGTACGGCCCTTCGACCCGCTCGACATGGACTCCCACGGCCTGGGCCCGCCGGTGGCGGAGGCGCCCCGGGAGCAGACGTCGGTGGACGCGATGGTCGTCTTCCTGGCCGGCGCCGTCGGGGCCTGCGCCGCCTAGCCGGGGCCCTCGCCCCCCGCTCTGAGGGCCGCTCGGGCCCTCGGCTAGCTCGCTAGGACAGGTACTGGCCCTGGCTGTAGGCCGCGGTCAGGACCACGAGGGTGACCGCCAGCGCCGGGTAGACGACCCTGGCCAGCCGCGGCCGCTCAGCCAGCAGCTCGCCGCCGACGGCGAAGCAGGGGAAGGCGGCCAGCAGGTACCGGCCCATGCCGAAGAAGTTCTTGGTCGCCACCGCCGGCACCACGACGGCGAGCAGGGCATAGGTGCCGTAGCCATAGCCGAAGCGGCGGTAGACCCGGGGCACCAGGGCCAGGGCCCCGAAGGTCAGGACCGGGTGGGCCAGGTACGACAGCGACCCCAGCACGTTCCGGTGGGCGAGCGTCCCCAGATCCTCGAAGAACCGGAACTTGAGCCATGTGCGCAGCCCGCTTTCCTGGTCCCACGCCGACTGGACGGTGACGAAGGCGAAGGGGTCTCCGAACCGTCGCCACTGGTAGGCGCAGAAGCCGGCCAGCCCGAGCACCGAGACGAGCACGCCGGCGTCGTGCCACAGGGGCGGCGGGTCGCCCTCCACCGACCGCCGGCGCTCGAACGCCCGCACGGTCAGGGCCACGACGAGGATCACCCCCGTCGGCCGGGTCGCCGTCGCCAGGGCCCCGACCAGCCCGGCCAGCCACGGGTGGTCGTGCTCCAGCAGGACGAAGGCGCCGACGACGACCATCACGAACAGGGCCGTCGGGTACACCGAGCCGTAGAGGAAGAAGGCGTAGGGGTAGAGGAGCATCAGCCCCAGGGCGGCCCGGGTGGCGGCCGGCGAGAGGCGGGAGGAGAGCCAGCCGTGGATCAGGCCGACCGCCGCCGCGCCCGACGCCACCGTGACGACCATGCCGGCCACGTAGGCGTTGCCCACCGCCACGGCGACGGCCCGCATGGCCAGGGCGTACGCCGGGAAGAACGCGATGGTCGACTGCCGGCCGGGCACGTACCGGTACCCCTCGGTGGCGATGCCGACGTACCACCCGGAGTCCCACTGGGCCCAACCCTGGAGCCACCGCCAGCCCCCGAACACCGGGATCACCTGGTTGCCCGGGTCGGGGAGCCAGATCGAACCCACGGCCTGGACCACGAACAGCACGCCGGCGATCCCGAGGAATGCCGCCACGGCCCGCCTCCCGCCGGCGCTGGGTCGTAGAAGCTGCTGCTGGGTGCGCATAGGCGGCGCCTCCCCCCGTCGGCGCGGCCAGAACGTAGCCCGCCCCGGGCCGGCGGGCGCGCCTAGATCCGCAGCAACCGGAGGGTGTCGGTGGTGGGCGCCGGCTCCACGGTCCAGCCGACCAGCACGGCGACGACGTCGCCCGCCTTGGCCAGGCCGGCGTCGACGGCGGCCTTCACCGCGAACCAGACGATGTCGTCGGTCGTCGAGCGCTCGTGGACGAGCATCGGAGTGATGCCCCAGGCCACCGAGAGCTGGCGGGCCGTCCGGGGCGACGGCGTGATCCCCAGTACCGGGACCACGGGCCGGAAGCGGGAGATCGACCGGGCCGTCGTGCCGCTGTTGGTGCAGGCGATGATGGCGGTGGCCCCCGCGTCGGTGGCCGCCCGCCACGCGGCGGCGGAGAGGGCGGCGGTGATCCGCCGCTCAGCCGGCTTCCCCCGGCTCTCGGCCACCTGCTGGATGCCCCGCTCCCGCCCCCAGCCGAGGTAGTCGAACTCCCGCTCGGCCCGGGTGGCGATGCGGGCCATGGTGGCCACCGCGGTGACCGGGTCGTGGCCGATGGCCGTCTCGCCCGAGAGCATCAGCGCGCTGGTGCCGTCGAGGACGGCGTTGGCGACGTCGCTGACCTCCGCCCGGGTGGGGGTGAGGGCGTGGAGCATCGACTCCAGCATCTGGGTGGCGGTGATCACGGGAAGGCCGTACGACACGCCGGTGGCGATGATCCGCTTCTGGTAGTGGGGAACGTCCTCCAGGGCGCAGCGGATGCCGAGGTCGCCCCGGGCGACCATCACCCCGTCGGTGACGGCGATGACCGACTCCAGGACGTCGACTGCCTCCTGGGTCTCGATCTTGGCCACCAGCATCGGGCCGTCGGGGCCGACGGCGTCGCGGACCCGCTCGATGTCGGCGGCCGAGCGGACGAAGGAGATGGCGACGGCGTCGACGCCGGCGTCGCAGACGATCTCGAGCAGGCGGAGGTCGTTGGCCGTGGGGGACTCCATCGGGAACCGCGTGGTGGAGAGCGAGACGCCGGGGCGGCCCACCAGCCGCCCACCCGAGCAGATCAGGGCCACGGCCCGGTCTCCGTACGCGTCGTCGACGGCCAGGGTCACGCCGCCGTCGCCCATCGCCACCCGGTCGCCGACCCGCAGGGAGGCGACGAGCTCGGGGTGGTCGACCGCGATCCGCCGCCAGTCGCTCGTCGCGTCGGGGCCGGAGGTGACCAGCTCCACGTGGTCGCCCTCGTTGAGGTACATCTCCCGCTCGAACTCCGCGGTGCGGATCTTCGGCCCCGGCAGGTCGGCCAGGATGCCTACCGTGCGCCGGGCCGCCTCGGCCGCTCTACGCACCATCCTGACTCGATCGAGGGTCTCTTCGACCGGCCCGTGGGCCAGGGAGAGGCGGGCCATGTTCATGCCGGCGTCGATCATCCGCCGGACGACGTCGGGTGAGTCCGACGCCGGCCCCAGCGTGGCGACGATCTTGGTACGGCGTTCCATTGACGAGACGATACGGCGGTGCGCGTGGTGGGGCCGGACCGGCGCGTGCATCCAGCGTCGTGAATGGGGCCGAGAGCGGCGATCGCTGCCGCAGAGGCAGCCAAGGCCAAGGTATTTCACGACGCTCGGTGCACGCGGGTGACGTCGGCGATGAGCGGTCGGTGGTCGCTCCCAAGCCCCTCCCCGGTCCGGATGGCCGTCACGGTCAGCGCCGGCGTGGTCAGCACATGGTCGATCCGGGCCAGGGGACCGACGAAGCGTCGGCTCCGATCCCATGTCATCTGGAAGGGGCGGCCCCGGGCGGCGGCCGCGTCGGTGAGGCCGGCGTCGAGGAGGCGCCGGAAGGCGCGGTGGCCCCAGGTGGCGTTGAAGTCCCCGGCGACGATCACCGGGCCCGTCTCGGCCCCGACCGCGCCGGCGACGTGGCCCAGCTCCCGCCGCCACGCCTCCCGCCCACCGCCGAAGGGGGCGATGACGTGCACGGCGTACAGCCGGATGGGGCCGTCGCCCGTGTCGATCGTGGCCCGGACGGCGATGGGCCGCCGTTCCAGTTCCACGACATCCTGGTCGGCAAGGGGCCAGCGCGACGCGAGCAGGGCGCCGAAGGGGTCCGTTCGGCGGACTGCGACCCGGTGGGGCAGCTCGTCGAGCGCGCCGGTGGCGTCGATGGCGTCGACGATGGCTGGCGTCGCCTCCTGGAGGAACACGAGGTCGGGCGCCGCGTCCCGGATCTCGCGGGCGATGCCGGCGGCGCGCGTGTTGCCGGCGTAGACGTTGGCGCTGAAGAGCCGGATGGCCCGAGAACCGGCCACTGTGGCCGGCGTGGGCGTTCTGGCCGCCAGCTCCGGCGTCATGAAGGCCACGTGGGCGATAACCACGGTCGCGGCCGTCGCGCACAGGGCCCAGCGCCGGCCCAGGCCGGCGGCCACGGCCACCGGCCACGTTGGAAGGTACAGCAGAGGCGTGAGTGCGTTCAGGGCGACCAGGATCGAACGGGAGTCCCACGCCACCACGCGGGCGGTGGCCACGGCCAGGAGCGGGGCGACGATCAACCAGCCCGCTGCCGCGGCGGGGCGGCGTTCGGCCGCCATCAGATCAGAGAAGGGCGGCGACGTCTCCCACCGCTTGTACGGCCAGCAGCACGAGGATGCCGCCACCGACCACGGTGTATGCCCACCGCATCCGGTGGTTCGCCCGCCAGAAGCGCCGCATCGAGTACACGATGGCCGTGGCCGACACGGCCCCGATCGTCAGGCCCAGGATCGGCCCGACGCCGCCGCTCAGGTCGATCACCGGCTTCAGGAGCGGGAGCAGCACGTAGGTCAGCAGGCAGCGGACCGTTGAGATGAGGATGGAGGTGCCGAAGGCCTTCTGGGCCGCGGCTGACGGGTCGGCGCCGACGGGTAGCCGGAGCAGCCGGCGCATGAAGGTGTCGAGGGGCGAAAGGTCGCCGACGGCAGACTGGCTCACGGCTACCGACGCTAAACGGCGCGGCGGCGGTTCGGCACGTCGGCGGGCGCTACGCCGGCCGGAGGGCGGCGGCCGATCTGCCAGGCTGGCGCCATGACCGTGCCGCCCCCGAACACCGTGCCGCCGCTGAAGACGATGTCGCCCCCGAACACAACGCCGCCGCTCGTTCCTCGCCAGGTCCTGTTCGGAAACCCGGAGCGGGTCAGCCCCCGCATCTCGCCCGACGGGGCCCGCCTGGCCTGGATCGCCCCCGACGCCGGCGTGCTCAACGTGTGGGTCAACGCGGTGGGCGCCCCCCTGGACGACGCACGGGCGGTCACCGAGGACCGCGACCGTGGCATCCGGTCGTTCTTCTGGGCTCATGACAACCGCCACCTGCTCTACATCCAGGACGCCGGCGGCGACGAGGACTGGCACCTGTTCTCCGTCGACCTCGACGCCGGCACCACCGCCGACCTCACCCCCTTCGAGGGCGTCCAGGCCCGGGTGGACGAGACCGACAAGCGCTTCCCCGACACCATCCTCGTCGGCCTCAACCGCGACAACCCTGAGCTCCACGACGTCTACCGCCTCGACCTGCGCTCCGGCGAGCTGGAGAAGATCGTCGAGAACCCGGGCTTCATCGGGTTCCTGGCCGACGCCGACTTCCAGGTGCGGGCCGGCATCGCGCCCCGCCCCGACGGGGGCATGGTCCTCATGGTGCGCGACAGCCACGACGACGAGTGGCGGCCGCTCCTGGAATGGGGCCAGGACGACTCCCTGACCACGTCGCCGGTGGCCTTCACCGCCGACGGCGCCGGCCTGTGGATGGTGTCCTCGGTCGGCGCCAACGCCGGCCGGTTCGTGAAGCTCGACATCGCCGGCGGCGGTGTCACGGTCGTGGCCGAGGATCCGCAGTACGACGTGGGCGGGGTTCGCCTCCACCCCGACACCCGCGAGCCCCAGGCCGTCACCTTCGTCAAGGAGCGGACGAGCTACCAGATCCTCGACCCGGAGATCGCCGACGACACCGAGCGCCTGTTCGCCCTCGACCCCGGCGACCTGAGCCTCACCGGCCACGACGACACCGACCGCACCTGGCTGGCCGCCTACATGAACGACGACGGCCCCGTCCGCTACTACGCCTACGACCGCGACTCGAAAGAAGCCACCTTCCTCTTCGAGCACCAGCCGGCGCTGGCGCAGTACGAGCTGGCCAAGATGGAGCCCTTCTCCTACACAGCCCGCGACGGCCTCACCATCCACGGCTACCTCACGTTCCCGGCGGGCGCCGACCGTCGGGGCCTGCCGACCGTCCTCAACGTCCACGGCGGCCCGTGGGCCCGCGACACCTGGGGCTATGACCCGGAGGCCCAGTGGCTGGCCAACCGGGGCTACCTGTGCGTGCAGGTCAACTTCCGGGGCTCCACCGGCTACGGCAAGGACTTCGTCAACGCCGGCGACAGGGAGTGGGGCGCCAAGATGCACACCGACCTGCTCGACGCCGTGGACTGGGTGGTCGGCCAGGGTCACGCCGACCGCGCCAGGGTGGCCATCTACGGCGGCTCCTACGGGGGCTACGCGGCGCTGGCCGGGGCTGCGTTCACGCCCGAGGTGTTCGCGTGCGCGGTCGACATCGTCGGCCCGTCGAACCTGAAGACGCTCATCGACTCGATCCCGGCGTACTGGGCGCCGATGATCGCCCAGTTCCATACCCGGGTCGGCAACCCCGAGACCGAGGCAGAGTTCATGTGGGAGCGGTCGCCCCTCTCCAAGGCCGGCGACATCCGCATCCCGCTCCTCATCGCCCAGGGGGCCAACGATCCACGGGTCAAGCAGGCCGAGTCCGAGCAGATCGTCGCCGCCCTCACGGAGAACGGCATCGACCACGAGTACATGCTCTTCCCCGACGAGGGCCACGGGTTCGCCAAGCCCGAGAACCGGCTGCGGTTCTACGCCCACGCCGAGCGGTTCCTGGCCAAGCACCTGGGTGGGCGCTTCGAGGAGGAGTAGGCGCCCGGCCCGCCCTTTCGGCGTTCGTCACCCGGAAGGCGTGGGCGGCGGAGCCGGCGGCGTCGGGGGAGACGCGGTGGGCGAACGGAGCAGGCCCAGGGCGCTGACGACGATCCACGCCTGGGCCACGGTCAGGCCGAGACGCTGGAACAGCCCGTCCCGGTCGGCGACGACGGTCAGGAGCAAGCACGCCCCCGAGAGGGTGCTTACCGCCGCCGGCAGTAGCCGGCGCCGGCCGACGACCACGGGGACGGCAGCCAGGGTGAGGTAGCCGGCGGCGGCGGCACTGCCGTGGGCGGTGTCGCCGCGGCCGACGCGGGGGAGGGTAGCGACGGCGAGGGTGATCGCCCCGTTGGCGCCGGGCAGCA
>JBPCLE010000099.1:0-25302 GCA_051003575.1 Acidimicrobiales bacterium
CCGCTCGGGCCCTGTGTCCCGCTCAGGGGCCCGCTCGGGCCCTGTGTCCCGCTCTGGGGGCCGCTCGGGCCCTGTGTCCCGCTCAGGGGCCCGCTCGGGCACTGTGTGCTCGCTGGGCTCGCGGTGCCCGCCGGCTCGGCGGCGGGCTGCTGCTCAGGAGTGCTGCGCGCTCGCCGGGGAGGCGGAGGAGGAGGGGTGACGGCAGGTGCGCGGTCGCCGGGATCCGCCGGGGGGTTCGGGATGGCTTCGGACATCGGGGGGGTCCCTTCTGGGAGCGCACGCGCCGAGGCGTGCGACGCGCCCGTCGCGGGCGGTGGAGGTGGTCCCCCAGCGCGCGCCGAGGCGCTCGATCGTGGGCGTCCGGCCGGAGGGCGGGACGGTGAGAAGAGGTGCGCCGGGCCGGGCGGCGGCGACCGGGCCGACGAAGAACGCGTCGATGTGCCGGGCCGGGCGGCCGCCCCCGACGGTACGCAGCGCGCCCCCCATGAGGGCGAGCAACGGCCGGATCCAGGGGCGCAGGAGAAGCATCAGTCGGCCGCATCCTAGCCGGGCCGCCAAGATCCGCGTCAGCGTCGCGTCACGCTGGCCCCGCCGGGCTACCCCGGCGCCGGTCACCGGAACCGGTGCATGTGCACGTTGAGCACCAGCCCGACGCCGGCGAAGGCGGCCAGCATCGCCGAGCCCCCGTACGACATGAAAGGTAATGGGATACCTGTGATCGGAGTGATACCCATGGTCATCCCGACGTTCTCGAATATCTGGAACACCAGCATGGCCAGCACGCCCACGCAGACCAGCCGGCCGAACTGGTCCCGGGCCAGCACCGCGGCCCGCCAGATCCGCCACACCATCACCCCGAACAGGCCGAGGAGCGTCACGCCACCGACGAAGCCCATCTCCTCCCCCACGGCGGTGAAGATGAAGTCCGTGTGCTGCTCGGGGACGAAGGAGAGGTTGGTCTGGGTGCCCTCGAACAGCCCCCGCCCGGCCACGCCGCCGGCGGCGATGGCGATCTGGGACTGGCGCAGGTTGTAGGACGACCGCTGGCTGTCGGCCTGGGGGTCGAGGAAGGCGGTGAGGCGGTCGCGCTGGTAGTCCTGGAGCATCCCCAGCTCGACCACCAGGGCAATGGCGGTGATGCCGAGCAGGGTGAGCACGGCGATGTGGCGGGGCCGGGCGCCGGCGACGAGCACCACCGCGATCACCACCGCCACGAACACCATGTTCGTCCCCAGGTCGGGCTGCACGTAGATGAGGGCCATGGGTACGGCGGCGATGCCGAGCGCGGTGAGCAGGCCCGCCGTTTCCAGGTGGCCTTTGGCGCCGGCCAGGGCTGCGGCAAGGCCCAGGATCAACGCCACCTTGGCCACCTCGGAGGGCTGGAACTGGAAGGACCCGAGCTGGAACCACGCCTGGGTGCCCCGCCGCGACGTACCGAGCGGGGAGACGACCAGGAGAAGGGCCACGACGGCCGCGCCGTAGATGAACGGCACGTAGTCGCGCACATGGCGGTAATCGACCAGGGCGGCCGCAGCCATGATCACCAGGCCGACCAGCAGGAAAACGGCCTGGCGCTTCAGGAAGTAGGTGGGGTCGAGGCCGGCGGTCGCCTGGCTCTGGCGGGTGGAGGAGAACACCATCAGCACGCCCACGCCGGCCACGCAGAGCGTCGAGAGCAGCAGGGTGAGGTCGAGGTGGTGCCATGGCGCGGCCGGGTTGCGGACGGCCTGCATCAGACCGGAGGACGCAGGTTGAGGTGCCGCGTGGTGACCATGGGCGGTCAGTCCCGGCCCTCGACCCGGTTGACGTTGGCCGGCGCCGCCGCGCTGATGCCCTCCTTGACCGCGATCCCCTCCAGGACCCGCCGAACGACCGGCGCCGCCGCCGACGAACCGAGGCCGGCCTGCTCCATGACCACGGTGACGACGTACCGGGGCGCGTTTGCAGGGGCGTAGGCGGTGAACAGCGACGTGTCGAACTTGCCGGTGACCTCGGCCGTCCCCGTCTTGCCCGCCACCGGGAACTGGTCGAGCGGAAAGCCCGCGAAGGCGTTGTACGCCGTCCCCGACGGGTCGGAGACCACGCCCCGGAAGCCGTTCATCACCGGCTGCAGGATCGATGCCGGCAGGTCGTTGCGCTGCAGCACCTGGGCGTCGATCGTCCGGAGCACCTGGCCGTCGCGGCCGAGCACGGCATTGCCCAGCCGGGGGGCGAACACGGTGCCCCCGTTGGCCAGGGTGGCGTAGGCGTTCGCCAGCTGCAACGGCGTGATCTGGGTGTCGCCCTGGCCCACGGCCATGTTGAGGTTGTAGCCGGTGTACCACTCGGGGAACGGGAAGGCGACGGGGTTCTCCCGGTTCAGCCGCTCCCGGCTGGCCGGCTCGTCGATACGCCCGTTGCCCTCGAACGGGAGGTCGACGTCGGAGTACACCCCCATGCCCATCGACCGGGCGACGTCCTGGACGGCGGATTGGCCGAGCTGGCCCCTGTTGTCCCAGAACCGCTCGCCAAGCCAGTAGAAGAAGACGTCGCTCGACACGGTCAGCGCCTTGGTGACGTTGACCAAGCCGTTGCGGACCTGTCGGGCGTTGCTGAACGGCTGCGCCCCGACCACATAACTGCCCTGGTCGTTGTAGGTGTCCGCCGGGGTGATCAGGCCGCTCTTGAGGGCCGCGATGGAGGTGACGAGCTTGAACGTCGAGCCGGGGGCGTAGAGGCCCTGGATGGCCCGGTTGTTCAGGGGGTAGTGGCCGGCGGGGTCGTTGAGCTCGGAGAACCGGCGGGCGGAGATCCCGTTGGTGAACTCGTTCGGGTCATAGGTGGGGTTGGACGCCATGGCCAGCACCGCTCCGTCCCGGGGGTCGGTGACCACCACGGAACCACCGGGGGCCAGGAACTTCTTGCCGGTCAGGAAGTCGGTGGACTGGCGGGCGAGGTCGATCCCCTGGGCGAGGGACTCCTCGGCCACGCGCTGGATGTCGATGTCGATGCTGAGGCGGATGTCGTCGCCCTGCACCGCCGGCTGGTCGCCCAGCGAGCGCTGGACCCGGCCCAGGGAGTCGACCTCGAGCTTGGAGATCTCCGGGACGCCCCGGAGGTCGTTCTCGTAGGTGAGCTCGATACCGGACTTGCCGATGGTGTCGCCGGCCTTGTAACCCTGCGCCTTGCGCGGCCCGAGCTCCTCGTCGTTGATCTCCCCCACCGTCCCGAGGACGTGGGCGGCCAGGGTGCCGTTGGGGTACACCCGCTCGGTGAGCTGCACCCCATCGATCCCTGGGAACTCGCCCTGGTGCTCGCGCAGGTAGATCAGCTTTTCCTTGGGCACGTCGACGGCCACCGGGACGGGCTTGAACAGGCTGTAGCGCTCGTCGGCCATGCGCTCCCGGAGCTCGGCCACGGGCGCGCCGAGGTGGCCGGCCAGGCGGTCGAGCACCTCGGGCTGCTTGGCGACCTCCACGCGGTCGGCCACCAGCGCCAGCACCACCCGGTTATCGGCCAGCACCTTGCCGTTGCGGTCCAGGATGCGGCCCCGGGGGGCCTCGGTGTAGACGACCGCCACGCTGTTGTGCTGGGCCTCCACCTTGAAGGTGGGCGAGGCCAGGACCTGGAGGTACCAGAGCCGGGCCAGGAGGGCGCAGAACAGAGACATCACGACCATGCCGAGGATGGCGAGCCGCAGTCGCGAGGAGTCCTGGGTCATACCGGGCCGCGCGAGCCGGACGTGAGGGACCGGCCGTCGTGCAGCGATCCCAGCGACCAGTCGACGAGCTTGACTCCCACAGGCGCCAGCACGGCGTTGCAGAGGCCCACCACGAGGGCGATGGTAACCAGGTGCCCGTTGATCATCCGTTCACCCAGGACGGATCCGATCAGCGCGTACAGCGTCACGCCGGCCGCGCTCGCCCCGCCGGCGGTGAGCATGGGGATGTACCAGGCCGAGCGCAGGACGCCCGTGTTAGCCACGCCGACCCCGTAGCCGACGAGGGTGAAGCAGAGCGCCGACAGGCCCAGCGGCGTGGGCAGGAACAGGTCGATGAGCATCCCGCAGGCAAAGCCGAGGGCCGCACCCCGGGTGGGGCCGGCGGCGATGCCGCCGGCGACGGCCACCAGCAGCATGAGGTCGGGCATCACGCCGAAGACCCGCAACTGGGCCAGCAGCGTGGTCTGGAGCAGGAGGATGCCGAGCAGCATGATCGGCAGCCGGAACCGCGGGTCGTGCCTCACGGGGACGGGGTCCAGAGAAGGACGCGCACGAACTCCAGGCGGCTGAGGTCGACGCTCGGATCCAGGAGGATGTCCTTCTGGAGGGCGCCCGGGCCGGCGGTGACGTTGCGGACCCGGCCGAGCGGGAGCTGGGCGGGGAACAGGCCGCGCTCCAGACCACTGGTCACGACCGGTTCGCCGACCTCGACCGGCACCTCGGTGGTGATGAGGTCGAGCGGGAGCGGGTTGTCGTCGCCGGCGCCCCGGGCCACGCCCTGCTCGCCGGAGGTGGCCAGCCGGACGCCGATGTTGGACTGGGGGTCGGTGATGAGCAGGACGGTCGAGCGGATCTTCGACACCTCGGTGACCCGCCCGACCAGGCCGGCGGCGGTGACCACCGGCATGCCGATGTCGAGGCCGGCGTCAGACCCCCGGTCGAGGGTGATGGTGAGCCTGAAATTGGTGGGGGCGGTCGAGACCACACGGGCCGGCACCGACTCCAGACCGCCGGCGTAGTCGAGGCCCTGAAGCTGGAGGAGACCCTGCCGCTCCCGGTCCGCGTCCGCGCCCCGGATGGCGTCGGCCCGGGCCGCATCGAGCTCTCGCCGGAGGCGGGCGTTCTCCGAGCGGAGGTCGCCGAAATCGCCGACGCTGTTGAACAAGCCCGTGACCGGCGAGAACACCGTCTCGGCGGCCGACTGGACCGGCGCGAACGCGTCGCGCGCCGTCTGGCGCACCGACTCCAGTGCACCGTCGCCCCCGCCCCGGTAGTCCAGCGTCAGCACGGTCACCGACGTGAGGGCCAGGAGGACCAGGAAGAAGCGGTTTCGCCGGGAACGCCGGTAGACCGCCACCGTTACCTGTCGTTGTTGGGGTTCAGCACCTGCCGTAGGACATTGAACTCCTCGAGGCACTGGCCTGCGCCGAGGGCCACCGAGAAGAGCGGGTTGTTGGCGATGACGATGGGCATGCCGGTCTCCGCCCGCAGCCGGACGTCGAGCCCGTGGAGCAGGGCGCCGCCGCCGGTGAGCACGATGCCGGCCTCCATGATGTCGGCGGCCAGCTCCGGCGGGGTCTTGTCGAGGGTGACCTTCACCGAGTCGACTATGGCCGTGACGGGCTCATCGATGGCCCGGCGGATCTCCTCGGTGCTGGTCACGATGGTCTTGGGCAGGCCGGTGACCAGGTCACGACCGCGGATCTCGGCCCGCATCTCCTCCTCGAGGGGGTAGGCGGAACCGAGGGCGATCTTGATCTCCTCGGCCGTGCGCTCGCCGAGAGCCAGGCTGTACTCCTTCTTGATGAACTGGATGATGGCGTCGTCGAGTTCGTCGCCGCCGATGCGCACCGACTGGCTGGTGACGATGCCGCCCAGGGAGATGACCGCCACCTCGGTGGTGCCGCCGCCGATGTCGACCACCATGTTGCCGGTGGGCTCGTGGACCGGCAGGCCGGCGCCGATGGCCGCGGCCATGGGCTCCTCGATGATGAACGGGGTCTTCCGGGCGCCGGCGTACTCGGCCGCCTCCTGCACGGCCCGCTTCTCGACGCCGGTGACGCCCGAGGGCACGCAGATCACCATGCGGGGCTTCGCCCACCGGCGCTGGTGCACGCGGGTGATGAAGTACCGAAGCATCTTCTCGGTGATCTCGAAGTTGTTGATCACGCCATCGCGCAGTGGCCGGACGGCCTGGATGTGGCCGGGCGTGCGCCCGATCATCCGCTTGGCCTCGGCGCCGACCGCCAGCGGGCGCCCGTCCTTGATGTTGACCGCCACGACCGACGGCTCGTTCAGGACGATGCCGCGGCCGCGGACGTAGACGAGGGTGTTGGCCGTGCCCAGGTCGACCGCCATGTCGCGACCCAGGAAAGCTGAAAAGAAGTTGTCGGACATGTGAGGCTCCGCGCCAGGGGTCGGGTGTGAGGCTAGGCGTTACTGAGGGGGGTCACAACCCCGTCGCAGCCAATGAGGGAAAGAAGAGTCCGATCTCGCGCTGCGCTGACTCCGGCGAATCCGACCCGTGGACGAGGTTCTCGGTCATCTCGATGGCCAGGTCGCCCCGGATCGTGCCCGGCGCGGCATCGCGGGGGTTGGTGGCGCCCATCAGCGTGCGAACCACCTTGAAGGTGTCCTGGGGGCCCTCCACCACCATGAGCAGCGCCGGCCCCCGGGTGATGAAGCTGACCAGGTCGTCGTAGAACGGCTTGCCCTGGTGCTCGCCGTAGTGCTGGCCGGCCGTCTCGGCGTCGATGCTGCGCAGCTCGGCCGCCGCCAGCCGGAGCCCCTTGGCTTCGAGGCGGGCGACGATCTGGCCGGCGAGCCCGCGCTCGACGGCGTCGGGCTTTGCGATGACGAGTGTTCTGTCCATGAGACGGAGCAGGCTAGTGGCCGGCCGGACGTCAGCTCACCTTGATGTTGATGATCTCCCTGGTCCGGGGCTTGGGCTCGACGTCGCTGTCCTCGGCGACGAGGGCGTAGTTGCCGGCCTTCAGGTCGACGGTCAGGTAGAACGTCGTCACGGTTCCGAGGTCGAGCCCCCCGTAGACGATCTGGCCGGGAAGCTTGGCCGCGGTGCCGGCGGCCGGCGGCGTGTCGCTCTCGAAGACCTTGGTGACGGCGGCGTCGAGGGCGGCGAAGGTCGTTCTGGCGTTCAGCCTGACCAGCACCGGCTCGAGCTCGTTGCCGCCGGCGGCGACCTCGACTTTGATCGTGTGCCGGCCGGCGGTGAGGGTGGCGGGCCCCTCGACCGCCTTGCCCTTCGTCACCAGGTAGGTGGCGTCGGCGGTGGGAACGGCAGGGGCCGCCCCGGGCAGGACCTCGAGCTGGCCGACCATGCCCTCGACGAAGTGCGGCACGCCGTCGCCCTCGCCGGGGATGAAGCAGATCAGCGCGTAGGTGCCGGCGGCGAGGGTCGGCACCTGGACCTCCGCGCTCTCGCCCGGGCTCATGACGGCTCCCGGGAACCCGCCGGTGTCCTCCAGGACGTCCGCCAAGGGGTTCTCGTTCCGCCCGCCGGCCACCGTGGTGGTGGTGGCACCCCGCACCGTGGAGGTCGTCGTGGCGCCGGCCACCGTGGTGGTGGGACCGCCGGTCTGGGCAAGGCGGCTCAGCACCTGCTGGAGGTCGGTCAACGTCTTCCCGGCTTTGAACGGCTCGATCAGCACCATGTGCAGCTCGGTGCCCTTGTTGGCGATCTTCAGGGTGCCGCCGGCGGTGAGCGGTCCGCTCACCACGAAGGAGTTCTCGAGCATGTCGATCGAGACGGTCGGCGAGCCCACCGGCGCCGGCTGGGTCACGGGCACCGTGGTCGTGGTCGACGCCTCGTCGTTGTCGTCACCGCAGGCGGCCAGGCCGAGCGCCAGGACCCCCGACAGCACCAGCGCCGTCGTACGTGACTGCCTCATTCGGCCTCCCTATTTCCGCCTACGTCCGGAGAAACCTACCAAAGCAACGGACCCGCTCGGTGAACCGGCGCCGGTCAGTGGGGGATCGAGGTGTGCTTGAGCTCGTTGAGGTTGGGCCAGCCGGTCACCAGGTCGACGCAACGCTCCACGGTGGCCCGGGCCTCCGCGGGGTCGCCGGCGGTGCGGTCGACCAGGCGGATGAAGGTGGCCTGGCGGCCGGCGACGACCGTGGGCACGCCGAACACCCGGTGCTCGCCCACCGCGGCCTCGTGCTCGGCCCGGAACGTGCCCCGGGACCCGCCGGCCGCGACCTCGTCAAAGACGCTGCCGGCGTCGAGGCCGTGGGCGGACAGGACACCGGCCACGACCCTGTGCTCCCGGATGTCGAGGCCCTGGTCGTGGCGGGCGGCGAAGAGGCCCCGGTGGGCGCCGGCGAAGGCCTCGGGCCACCCGTCGCGTACCGCAATTCCCACCTCCACGGCCATCCGGGCCGCGGCCATCTCGGGGTCGTTCCAGACGTCGGGCTCGCCCTCGGCCACACCTTGGTCTGGTTCAGCGAGAACGCCAGCCAACGGACGCGCCAGGCGTCGCCGGCGGCTTCCTGGCCGAGCAGCACGTGCTCGGCGAAGTTACGGGCGAAGGGTCAGCGGTAGTCCCACGTGACGGCGAACTCGAGCGCGCTCACGTGGCGGGGACCTTGGGCGCCGGCGGCGGGATCAGGCGGGGGGCCGGCACGGCCGTCTCCGGCCAGCGCTTGCGGGACTTGACCGACAGCTTGCGGAGCAGGGCGATGGCGCCGGGGTCGTCGTCGCCGGGGCGGCCCTCGATCGTGCCGTCCTGGAGCATCTTGACCATGATCTCCCGGCCGATGTCGGTGCGGATGACGGTGAGAGTCCAGTCGTTGAACGCCCCGATGCCGCCGGTGGAGATGTCGGCGTGCTCGGCGGCGAAGTCGGGGCAGAGCTTGCAACCCTCCCGGGTCCAGGCGTGGCACTCCTTGAGGGGCACCTCGTGGTAGTCCCCGTTGCGCATCCAGATCTGGAAGACGCCCTTGATGTTCATCTTGACCATGTCCCGCTTGTGCAGGCCGTACTTGGCCTCGAAGAGCTCCTCGAAGATGGCGTCGTCGAAGGTCTTGGAGCACAACAGGCCGATGTTGAGCACGAACCGCCGGGCCGGCTTGCCCGCCTTGCGCACGCTCATGACCGGCGGCACCGACGACTGGCAGCTCATCCCGACGAGGGCCAGCTTCTCGGCCCCGCCCTCCACCGCCTCGGCGTAAGCCATGGTGTTGGCCGAGTAGGTGTAGCGGCTGCCGGCGGCGGCCAGCACCTCCTCGGGCGTGCGGGCCACGCCGGGGATGGCCTTCCACGAGGTGCCGTCGCCCTCCAGGTAGGAGACGAGAGCGGCGTCGATGTAGCCGTGCTCGAGGGCCCAGATCAGGATGGCCGACACCAGCCCGCCGTCCTGGCCGAGCTCGTGGACCTTGGGGTCGGCGGCCCGGGCCAGGATGATGTCCTTGGAGATGCCGTCGACCTCCTCCGCGGTGCGGGCCCGGCCGAAGAGGTGCGAGTCGATCTCGGTCTCCCAGCTCCTGAAGCGGGGGCACGCCCGGGTGCAGGAGGTGCAGCCCTTCTCGCCGTGGATGCAGTTTTCGGGGCCGAGCTCCTCCTCCAGGTGGAGCGGCTGGTAGACACCTTCGTGGTCGTTGTAGCCGAGCACGTCATGAGGACAGGCCACCACGCAGCCGGCGCACCCGGTGCACAGACCGGATGTGACGACTTCGGAGTAGAGGTCTTTCCACTGCAGGACTTCCCGGGGCACCCGACCACTGTAGGGGCGCTCAGGAGGCTAGAAGTCGCCTCACCACCTCCTCGGGGCGGTGCCACACGTCGTGCTCGCTGATCCTCACGACCCGGTAGCCGGCGTTCTCCAGGTCTTCGTCGCGCCGGGCGTCGGCCGCCCGGTCGAGGAGCGACGTGTGGTGGAGGTCGCTGTCTATCTCGACGACCAGCCGCTTCCCGGGATCGAGGAAGTCGACCCGCCCGACCCAGTGGGCACCGCCGACCTCGGTCTGGCGGACGAAGGGGCCGACGCCGGCAGCGCTGGCCACGGCCTGGAAGCGGGCCTCCAGGTTGCTCTCGGGCGCCACATAGCCGGCGTCGCGATCGGCCAGGAGCCGGCGCATGAGACCGCTGCCCGCCCGGCCCCGGCGGGCCAGATCGTCGGTCACCCGGTGCAGGGCCGTGACCGAGGTGAGGCCACGGGCCAGGGCGTTGTCGAGCGCCCGCTCGGCCCGGCCGGCGTGGATGGCGCCGGCCAGGTCGAAGATCGACCGCGCCGGGCTCGTGACCGGGATGCCCTCGAACCTCTGGACGTGGGCGTCCGGGAGCGAGCAGGTGCGGTGGATCTCGGCGAGCGGCGAGGCGTGCACCCAGCGGCCGACCGCCCGGCTGACGTGGACGGCGCCGGCGGGGAAGCCGGGCAGGCGCCACAGCGCAGCCGCGGACTCGTGGCTCACGGCGGCGCCGGCGCCGGCATCGAGCGCGGCGGCCATGCAGCGCTGGCGGAAGGTCTGCGGGGCGCCGGCCAAGCGGAGCACCCGGGGCGTGAGCGCCTCCCAGTCGGGTGATGCCGCCCGCCGGCGCAGGTGGTGCCGGTCGGCGCCGAGCTCCCGGGCCTGGGCGCGGGCGATCACGCCGTGCTGGCGCTCGGCGAGCGCCCGTAGCTGTACGTCCAGCTCCATGCGCCAAGTACAGCAGGAGGGTACGACACCCCATTCTCTGTATGGAAACGTTACGTTTCGGACGCTCTGCGCTCTCCAGAACGCGGGGGTACGGTCGCCGGGATGCCGGAGCTGGCCGAGGTCGACGCGTACCGCCGGCTGGCGGCGCGCGCCCTGGGCCGGCGGGTTGCGGAAGTGGTCGCTCCCGACGCCTGGTACCTGCGGGGCGGCCTCGACGCCGGCACCCTCGCCGGCGCGCTGGTGGGCCGGCGCTTCGTCGACGCCCGGCGGGTGGGCAAGCTCCTGCTGCTCGACACCGACCGGGACGGGCCGGTGCTGGGCCTGCGGTTCGGGATGAGCGGGCGCCTGCTGGTCGACGGGACCGCCGGCGTGGACGAGCTGCTCTACAGCTCGAACGCGGATCTGGAGCGCTGGGACCGGTTCGGGGTGCGCTTCGCCGACGGGGGCGATATGCGCATCCGCGACCCACGCCGGCTCGGTGGCGTGGAGCTGGCGCCGGCGGAGGCCCGCCTGGGGCCCGACGCGCTGACGCTCACCGCCGACGAGCTGGCCGAGGCCCTGGGTCGGAGCCGGGCCCCGCTCAAGGCCCGCCTGCTCGACCAGGCCCGGCTGGCCGGCGTGGGGAACCTGGCCGCCGACGAGATCCTGTGGCGGGCCGGCCTCGACCCCGGCCGGCCGGCGGCCACGCTGTCGGCCGGCGAGGTGGGGCGGCTGCACGAGCACCTGGTGGGCACGCTGCGCGACCTCATCACCCAGGGCGGGTCGCACACCGGCGAACTCCAGCCGCACCGCCGGCCCGGTGGGTTGTGCCCTCGCGACGGCACCCCCCTGGTGCGGCGCACCGTCGGCGGGCGCACCACCTGGAGCTGCCCCAGGCACCAGCGGTAGCGCCTACGGCGGGACGGCGCCGATCAGCTCCATGCGGCGGAGGACCACGTCCTGGGTGTTGGTGATGTCGTCGGCGGCGCGGGTGTCGCTCCACACCACGAAGGCGTACCCGTCGGTGGAGGACACGCCGGGCGGGTAGTGGTTGCCGAGCTGGCGGAGCTCGCCCGTCGGCCCGGAGTAGCCCTTGTTGCGGTCGATGGGCGCCTCGTTGACCTGGCGGGAGAGGAAGTTCTCTCCGCCGTCGATCGAGTAGTTCCAGAACACGTCGTCGAAGGTCTGGCGGTCCGGCGCCGGCGACGTGTGGTAGTAGACGACGTCGATCCGGCCGTTGGGCGCCACCGAGATCGACGGCGACCGGCTCATGCCGGTGGCGTCGCGGTCGGGTGCCAGCAGCACCGACCGCTCCCCCCAGCTCACCCCCTTGTCGAGCGACTTCCGGAAGAAGATCTGGAACCGGCCGGTGCGGGCGTCGGCCCACACCGTGTACAGGGCGTTCGTGAGCGGGTCGGCCACCAGCTTGGCCGAGTCGTACTGCACGCCGATCTGGATCTGACGGTCGAGCAGGCTGTGGGCGAAGGTCTTGCCGCCGTCGGTGGACTTGGCCAGGTAGAGCTCGACGGGGCCGTCGCTGAAGCGGCGCTGGAAGGTCATGTAGACCACGCCCTCCTTGTCGACGGCCGGCTGGGAAGGGTTCTGGCCGGCGGGCGGGTCGTTGACCACCACCGGCGCCGAGAACGTCTGGCCGCCGTCGTCGGAGCGGGAGAAGAGGACTCCGTCGCACTGGATGCCGCGGGTGTCGCCGGGGCGGCACGTCCAGGCCGAGAGCAGGACGGTGTCGGGGCCGTTCGTGCCGGGCACGACGGTCATAAGCGGACGGCCGAGGCCGACGTCGGGGGTGGTGGGGCGAATGGCGACCTTGGCCGGCGCGAACGTGGCCCCGCCGTCGTTGGAGATGGCGACGAGCACGCTCTCCCGGCCGACGTCGTCCTGGTGGGCCGAGCCGAACACGCTGTAGTACCGGGCGCCGCTCCCCTTCGCCACGCTCCCGCTGGCGACGTGCCCACCGGAGGGGCCGTTGATCCGACAACCCGTGTAGCCGGCGGGGAGGTCGTAGACGCCGTCGGTCCACTCCCGCCCCTTGTCGAAGGTGGTGTGGAAGCTGCAGGCGGTGGCCAGCACGTTGGTGTCGGAGATCACGACGTGTTGGGGATCGGCAGGGTCGGCGGCGACGTAGGCGCCCTCGTAGCCCCGGGCGGGGAACGGGTCGGCCGCCGCCCGGCAGGGAGGGAACTCGCACAGCGTCGCCGACACCTGCTCGGTCCTGGTGGTGTCACGGGTGGCGAAGGCGAGGCCACCCGCGGCCAGGGCGACGAACCCGAGCACCATGAGGACGACGGGGCGGCGAAGGAAGCTCATTGGCGGTCATCCTAGGGAGTCGACCGTCAGCGAGGAGGAGGCGTTGCCCGATGGCCACCACCTTGGCGCCGATCAACCCGCCGTCGGCGGAAGGCTTGTCGCCGCCCCCGGAGCACGCGGCGGCGGCGAGCGCCTTCACGACGGCCCCGGTGCGCCAGGCCAGCCTTCGGAGAGGCCGGCGCCGGCGATGGCTCGTTCCTCGCCCGGGTACCGGCCGGGCCGTGCTACCTCGGCGTGAAGGTGAAGCTGGACAGGACCACCTCGACGCCCGTGCCCGAGAGCGGGGCCCGGCCACCGTCGAGCCACAGATTGATGCGGGTGCGCTCGTCGCCCGACCTCGGCACGTCCGAGCCGGTGTACTTCCAGCTGGCGATGGTGGCGCCCGTGTCCGTCGCGCTGCGGAAGGACACCCGGTTCGGTTCCCAGGTGAACTCCTGCGACGTGGGCGCGGTGTCCGGCTGGAGATATCTGTGGGTATTGCGAGCCCGGTCGGCGGGCTGGACCGCATAGCCGGCGTTGGTCGCCGCTGTCGCCGATCCCCACCGGGCGATCTCGATGTCGATCTCGCGGTTGTTGTAGGCCGGGTTGTCGCTCCACGTGAACAGGCCGAGCACGACGTTGGGGTCGAGGTTGCCCACCGGCGAGGCCAGGTTGAAGCGGTAGGTGCCGTAGCCGAGGCTGCGGTCGAGCAGGACCTCGGCCGCCCGCCATTGGCCGTCGCGGTAGGTGATCCGCAGGTGCAGCTGGCCGGCGGCGTCCACCCAGACGTTCTCTGGGTCGTCCGAGAAGAAGTTGGGCCCCGGTCCCACCGCCGTCGGCCCGGCCTTGACACCCCAGGACGAGCCCGGAAAGACGATCGTCGTGGGTTCGGCGGTCGCTTTGGGCGCGGCCATCGCCGCAGGAGCGGCGGCGACTGTGCCCATGGCTATGCAGACGGCAGCGAACGCGCTGCGGTGGACGTGCCGACGGCGGGCGCGGATTGGGTTCATGGACCTCCATTCGGCGGCAGCCGGGCGAACTGAAGGGGAGATGGGGCCCGCCCGGGGATAATAGGGACCAACGCACGACCAAGGGTGGCGTCATCGAGGACCGGCACGACCAGCTGAAGCACCTCCCGTCAGATGCCGCAGGTGCGGTCGAGGTGTCCCCTGACGACGAGGAGGTGCGGATTCGCGCCCTGCGCGGCCTGGGTCTGCTCGACACGCCGCCCGAGGAGCGTTTCGACCGCCTGACCCGGCTCGCTGTCCGGTGCTTCGACGTGCCCATCGCTTTGATCAACCTGATCGACGCCGATCGGCTGTGGGCCAAGTCGTGCGTCGGCCTCGTTGCCCGGCACCACGATCGGGACGCGTCCTTCTGCGCCGCCGCCTCGCTCGGCGACGGCACGCTCGTCCTGGCGGACACCCGCAACGATGCCCGCTTCGCCGGCACCCCGCTCGTGACCGAGGACGGCTTCCGCTTCTACGCCGGGCGACCGCTCCGGGGTCCCGGAGGACAGAAGGTCGGGACGTTCTGCATCATCGACCGGCGCCCCCGCCAGTTCGGCCCCGAGGACGTGGCCGTGCTCGAGGATCTGAGCCGGATCGCCGAGACCGAGCTCGCGTCGGTGGAGCATGCCGACGCGCTGGCCAGGGTGAGGCATGGGGAGCTGCGCTTGCGGGAGCTGCGCTTGCGGGCCATCGGCGGCGCGGTCGACGAGGTGCTGCTGGTCGTGGACGACGGTGGCCGTGTCCAGTACTCGAACCCGGCGGCCGACGCCGCGTTCGCGTGCCCACCGGGCGAAACGCTCGTCGGCCAGCCGATCCGCCGGCTCCTGCCCGACGAGGGTCTCGAGAGCGCCGACGGCCGCCGCCAGCTCTCGGTGACTCGGTTGGACGGTTCTGCCTTCGAGCTGGAGTACGGGGCCCGGTCGGTGGACCAGCTCGGCGGGCGCATCCGCGTGGTGGCCGGGCGGGACGTATCGGACCAGCTCCTGGCCGACGCCGAGCTGCGCCGGGCGAAGGACGAGGCCGAGCGGGCCACCGCGGCGAAGTCCGCGTTCCTGGCCTCGATGAGCCACGAGATCCGCACGCCGATGAACGCGATCATCGGAATGACTGGCCTGCTGCTCGACTCGCCCCTTACCGAGGAGCAGCAGGACTTCGCCGGCACGATCCGGACCAGCGGCGAGGGTCTGCTCGCCATCATCAACGACATCCTCGACTTCTCCAAGATCGAGGCCGGCGGGCTGGAGCTGGAGCGCGAGCTGTTCCTCATTCAGGGGTGCGTCGAGTCGGCCCTCGACCTGATCGCGCCGCAGGCGGTGGCGGCCGGCCTCGAGCTGGTCCACTCGGTCGCCGAGGGCACCCCGCCGGCCATCGTCGGCGATGTCACGCACCTCCGCCAGGTCCTGGTGAACCTGCTCGCCAACGCGGTCAAGTTCACCCAACAGGGCCATGTCCTGCTGGACGTGACGTCGTCGCGGGGACCCGACGACCAGGTCACGCTCCGGTTCGCGGTCAGCGACACTGGGATCGGCATCCCCGCGGACCGCATGGACCGGCTGTTCGTCTCGTTCCGTCAGGTCGACCCGTCGACGACCCGCCTCCACGGCGGGACGGGGCTGGGCCTCGCCATCAGCCGCAGCCTGGTCGAGGCGATGGGAGGCACGATCTGGGTGCAGAGCCAAGTGGGGCGGGGCTCGACCTTCTCCTTCACCGTCCAGGCCAGGGTCGCCCCCGGGATCGTGCCACTCCGTTCGACGGCCGATCTCCAGGGGCGCCGGGCCCTGATCGTGGACGACAACGACATCAACCGGCAGATCCTTCGGCGCCAGCTCGCGTCGTGGGGGATGGAGAGCGTCGACACCGCCACGCCGTCCACCGCGCTGGAGTGGTTGGCCAGTGGCGAGCGGTTCGACGTCGGAGTGCTCGACATGCAGATGCCGGACATGGACGGCGTGGCGCTCGCAAAGGCCATCGGACCGGGCGGCGTCGCCCCCGGCCTGCCACTCGTGCTGCTGACATCGCTCTGGCACGCCGCGGTTCCCGACGGGCTCTTCGCGGCCACCCTCACCAAGCCGGCCAAGGCGGGAGCGCTTTATGTCGCCCTCGAACAGGCCCTGACCGGAAAGGGCCGGGTCACGCTCAACGCTGCCGCGGGCGCCGCCCCCATGCCCCGCGCCGTGGCGCGGATCCTCCTCGCCGAGGACAACGCGGTCAACCAGCGCGTCGGGCTGCTCGTGCTTGACCAGCTTGGGTACCGGGCCGACGTGGCCGCCAATGGCCTCGAGGTGCTACAAGCCCTCGACCGCGGGCCCTACGACCTCATCCTGATGGACATCCGGATGCCGGAGATGGACGGCCTCGAGGCGACAAGTCGCATACGCGCCCGCACCGACATCGTCCAGCCCCAGATCGTGGCCATGACGGCCAGCGCGTTCGTCGACGATAGCGATGCGTGCCGGGTTGCCGGCATGGACGACTTCGTGGCCAAGCCCTTCCGCTCCGAGGAGCTCGCGGCCGTGCTCGCCCGGGTGCCGACCGCCCTCCTTGCTCCACCTGGCGATACCGTCGGCATCGTCGAGCCGACCGACGACGAGGCCGCGGCAGTCGACCCGTCGGTGCTCACCGACCTGCTCGCCGGTCTCGGGGACCTGGCCACCATGGCCGAGGCCCGCCTGATCGACGCCTACCTTGGCGAGCTCCCCCTGGCCCTCTCACGGCTCGACGACGCCCGCCGCTCGGCCGACCGGGAGACCTTCCACCGCGGCGTCCACACCCTGAAATCGAGCAGCGCCCAGATGGGGGCGCTACGGCTCAGCGCGCTCTGCGCCGGCGTCGAGGACGCGAGCCGCGACGCCATCCCGGCCGGCGCGGCGGCGTCGATCGCAGCCATCGCGGCCGAAGCGTCCCGGGTCGAGCGCGCCCTCGACGCTCGTCGGCGGGAGCTGCGGGCGACCTGAGCGTCAGGCCGGCGGAGCCTGCTCCGCCGGTGGCGCCGACGATGCCGCCTCGAAGCCGCGGCGCTGCATCACCCCCCAGTCGGTGCGCTTCCGGAGGAACTTCCATATTCCGCGGAGCCGCCAGACGACGGTGAACTGGCGGTAGCCGAGGCTCTCGAACAGGGCCCAGAAGCCGAGCAGGGCGCGATCGCCGAGCCGTCCGTAGCGGTGGAAGCTCACTTCTTCGAGAGCGAGGGTGAAGGTGGCGAGCACGATGCCGAACCCGTAGGCGACGAGGAAGAAGAGCATCGCGAACGAGACGTCGACCGCGCCGAGAAGCAGGCCCGCGGCGAGCCCGAGGAGCCCGAGCGCCTCGACGACAGGGGCGAGGAGCTCGACGATGACGAAGTAGGGGTACACAACGAGGCCGGTGGCCCCGTACCGCGGGTTGAAGAACAGCCGGCGATGGCGGTTAAGCACGTCCGAGAGCCCACGATGCCAACGGTCCCGTTGCCGGCCGAGCCCGCGCAGGGACTCCGGCACCTCGGTCCATGCCACCGGGTCGGGGATGAAGGAGATGCGCTTCGGGGCGCCCTGCTCGTAGGACCGGCGTCGCAGCCGGACGACGAGCTCCATGTCCTCGCCGACCGTGTCGTGGACGTAACCGCCGGCGTCGGCCGTGGCCTGCCGGTCGAAGAGGCCGAACGCCCCGGAGATGATCAGGTTGCCGCCGAGTCGGTTCCAGCCCAGCCGTCCGAACAGGAAGGCCCGCAGGTACTCGACGACCTGGAAGCCGGCCAGCGCCCGCCGTGGGACCCGCAGGTCGGTCACGCGCCCGTTGCGCACCTCCGACCCGTTGATGATGCGGATGGTGCCACCGGCCGCGACCACGTCGTCATGGGTGACGAATGGCCGGACCATGCGCTGCATCGCGTCCGGCTCGATGATCGTGTCGGCGTCGATGGCGCAGACGAGTCGCCCCGCGGCGACGTTGAGGCCGGCGTTGAGGGCGTCTGCCTTCCCGCCGTTCGCCTTGTCAACGAGGATGAGGTTCGGGTGGGTTGCGGACCGGTACAGCCCCGTCACCGGCTGCGTCTCCACGCTCGTGTGAAAGACCGGGTGGACGGGGACCAGGGCGAAGGTGTCGATGAGGACCTGCACCGTGGCGTCGGTGGACCCGTCGTTGACAACGACCACCTCGAGGTTCGGGTAGGCCAGGCCGAGCATGGCCGAGACGCTCGCGGCGATGGTGGTCGCCTCGTCGTGGGCCGGTGCCAACACCGAGATGGTGGGGGCGACATCGGACTGAAGCACCCGCCACCGGCGCTCGGCCCGCGCCGTGAGCAGGTGGCCGCGCATCTCGACCGCGGCGCTGGCGAGCAGGAGCAGGTAGACGGTGTTGACGACCAGGAAGTAGCCGAGCACCACCCAGTCGAAGGTGATCAGGACCGCCCTGGCAAAATCGCCCATCAGTGGGGCGGCGACGAGCCGGCGCCACGGAGGCCGGCCATGTCGAGGGAGTAGCGCGCCATGTCCGACGTCCGCGGATCGAGGTCGCCCGCGTAGTGGCGCAGCAGCAGGATGCCACCCGCCCCGAGCCCGGCGAGGGCGGCGCCCGCCGCCCGGCGCACCTCGAAGGACGGGTCGCGCAGGAGCGGGGCCAGGCTCGGCGCGGCCTCCTGATGTCCGAGCCGGCGGAGGCCGTCCGCCGCCGCGGCCCTGACCGCGGGCTCGGTGTCGCGCAGCAGTGATCCCAGAGCCGTTCCGGCCTCGGCGCCGCCGATGCCACCGAGCAGGGCGGCGGCGGCGGCGCGCACCGCTCCGAGGTCGTTGGCGGTGGCGTCGAGCGCAGCCCGGCTGTATCGAGGGTCGGGCCGGTGGGCCAGCACCTCCATGATGTGGCCCAGCTCCCGGCCGGACCGCTGGGCGAGCTCGCCGACGAGGGCGTCGACGACCGGGGCCCCCGACCGCAGGATGCTGTCGGCCGCGCTGTATCGGCACAGGGGTGAGTCGTCCTCCAGTGCGGCGAGAAGCCGGGGGGCGAGATCGGCGCGCCCGGCGTCACCGGCCCACTCGATGACCTGGGCCCGGACCGCGGGATGGGGGTCGTCGAACAGCCGGGGAAGGTCGGCGTCGCCGGCGCCGTAGAGGTTGAGCTGATGGGCGCCGAGAAGGCGTCGCCACCACCACCGGCTCCGGCACCGCCGCCGGGCCGCGTCCACGAGACCGAGCGACGCCGCGACCGCGGCCACCTTGCGGCCATCCTCGCCGGTCACGCTCATCGCCAGCTGCTCCACGACGTGCCGGCGCACCCGGGCCGGCAGGCGGCGGAGCTCAGCGAGGTGCTGGTCGTCGACGTTGGCCGGGCCGTCCACCGCGGCGGCGAGCGCGGCGCGCCCGCGGGCCAGCCGGGGGGCATCGGCGAGGTCGCGGCGCCACAGCCAGATGCCGTGGAGAGCGATCCACGCGACCGCCGGGACAGCCACCGCCAGCTCGCCGAGGACGACGTACTTCAGGAGCTGCTCGGAGACCGCGGCCGGCGTCACGCCCGCGGCGGTTCCGCGTCGATGGCCCGCCGGACGCGGTGCATCAGCACGGAGAGGCTGAAGGGCTTGGCCACGTGGTCGAAGGCGCCGAGGTCGAGAGACTCGAGCACCTCGCCCTCGTTGGTACGCACCGTCAGCATGACGACCCGGGTCGTCGCCAGCGTCCCCCGCTGCGCCAGCCGCCGGAGCACGGCGAGCCCGTCGAGGCCGGGGAGGCCGATGTCGAGCAGGACGGCGCGGGCCCGGAAGGTGGCCGTCTCGAGGAGGGCGAGCGCCTCCGCGCCGTCCTTCAGCCACCGAACGCTCCAGCCTCGGCCGGACAGCGCGTGGACGACCAGCGCGCCGAGGGCGTCGTCGTCGTCGACGAGCAGCACGTCGACGACTTCGGCCCCGGCTCCGCCGGCCGGCGCGGTGAGCTCGACCGCGTCCCCCGGCGCCTGACGGGCCCGCCCGAGCGCGGCCTCGGCTGCGGCGCCCAGCGCCGGGGTGTCGAGCCCGTCGTCGGGGAACACAGCCAGCCCCACGCTGGCCCGCGACCCGAACCCGCCGGGCGTCGCCTTGGCCGCCTGCAGGACCTGCGCCAGGCGGATGCTGGCCTCCGTGCCGGTGGTCCGGTACAGGACGGCGGCGAGGCGCCCGCCCGACCAGGCACCCACGGCGTCCACCGGTTCGGCGGCCTGGCGGAGCAGCCGGCCCATGGCGAACATTGCCTGCGGTCGCGGTGGGTCGAGCTCCACCAGCGCCAGCACTGCCGGCCGCGAGTCGCTCGCGGCCAGCGAAAGGAGCCGAGCCGCGTCTTCCATGAAGGCGGGGGCACCGGGCAGGCCGGTGGCGAGGTCCACGCCGGGCTGCTCGCTCTGGGTGCGGCTGCGCTCGATGCGGGTGACCACCCGGTTCACCAGGTCGTCGGGCGACACCGGCTTGGACACGAAGTCGTCGGCGCCCGCCGCGAACATGGCCCGGACGGCCACCCGCGAGTCCGAGCCGGAGAGGAAGACGATGGGCAGCCGGGACCATCGAGCGTCGCCCCGGACGGCCCGGCACAGCGAGATGCCGTCGGCGCCGGGCATGTCGTTGTCGAGGAGCAGGAGATCGGGCTGCACGGAGGCGAGTGCCTCCCAGAGCCTGTCGGGGTCATGCAGCGGCTCGACGATCAACCCTTCGGCACCGAGCAACTCGGCGATGATCGCGAGAAAGGTCGGGTCGTCGTCGAGGGCGAGCACCGTGGCGCCGGCCCCGTGGCGCACGAGGAGCCGGGTAACCGCCTCGACGACAATGTCGGGCGGCACCGGGGTATCCAGGACGAGCGCTGCGCCCGCCTGCGAGACGCGGACGCGCTCCATTACGCCGGCGGCGTCGACCAGGACGACGATGGCAATGGCGGGCCGGCGGGCGGACAGCTCGGCGAGGAACGCCGATACCTCGTGATCCGGGCCGATCCGGGCGTCGACCGCGACTGCGGCGGGCGGGTCGGCGTCGACGAGCCGGCGGGCGGCATCGAGCGTCTCGGCCCACCCCGCCCGCAAGCCCTGCCCGGCCGCGGCCTCGACGACCCGACGGCCGCGGTCGGCGTCGCCGTCGACGACCAGCAGGCTCTGGCGGTCCCCGGTGTCGGAACCACCGGTGCGAGCCCGAGCGCCGCCCGCCGGAGCGGCGAGCGGTCGGGCGAGCTCGGCCTGCAGGTCGACCACGAGCCGCGACAGGCTTAGGGCGCGCATCGGGTCGATCACCCCGGACGAGGGCAGCGCCAGCTCGAGCGCCCGGGCCAGGCGGCTCCCGTCGGCGAACCCGAACGTGCCGAGCGAGCCGGCCAGCTTGTGCGCCTCCCTCGCCGCTTCGGCCTGGTGCTCCCGGTCCAGCCGCTGCTCGATGCCGGCGACCACGGCCCGCTCGATGACCTTCGCCTGCGCCTCGAGCACCGCCTTCGACGCCACCCACATGGCGGCCAGGTCGACGCCACCCCAGCCTTCGCCTCGGGGCGGGTCGGGTGGCTCCGCCGAGGCTGGTATCTCATGCGTCATGGCCCCGGCCTCAGCGTAGGCAAGGCGGACCTCCGACAACTGGCCGAGGGACACCTTTCGCTCCGACGGGGTCAACCGTCAGCGGTCGACGACCCGAGTCCCTGCCAGCTCCGCGGTATCGCCTGCGCCCGCAAATCATAGCTGATCGCATCCGATACCTTGCATTTGTAAGGTAGTTTGGCGAGGGTGACTACCTTCGGGATCGGCCGGGCCGCCGACCTGGTGGGCGTCAGCGTCGACACGCTGCGCCGCTGGGCCGACGCCGGCCGCGTGGCCACCACCCGCACCCCCGGCGGGCGGCGAGAAATCGACGGCACCGCGCTGGCCGAGCTGGCCCGCACGATGGCCGTCGAGCCCCGGTCGGGCGACATCGTGGCCGCATCGGCACGGAACCGGTTCACCGGGATCGTCACGCGCGTCGTCACCGACACCGTGATGGCCCAGGTCGAGCTCCAGGCCGGCCCCCACCGGGTGGTCGCGCTGCTCAGCCGGGAGGCGGTCGACGAGCTGGGATTGGCGCCCGGCATGCTCGCGGTGGCGTCGGTCAAGGCCACGTCCGTGGTCGTGGAGCTCCCGGCGCAACCGTGAGGCCCATCGCCGGCCTGGTGCTCGCCGGCGTGCTCGCCGCCGCGTGCGCCGGCGGGGGCGGCGCGGCGACGGCGGGACCGCGGATCACCGTGCTGGCCGCGGCATCGCTCACCGAGGCCTTCGAGGATCTCGGCCGGGGCCAGGCGGTCGGCTACAGCTTCGCCGGCTCGCAGGCTGTCGTGGCCCAGGTGGAGGCCGGGGCGCCCGTCGACGTGGTGGCGACCGCGGACGGCGACGCGATGGCGCGCCTGGAGCGGGCCGGCCTGGTCGACCGGCCCCGCCAGTTCGCCCACAACCGCCTGGCCATCGCGGTGGCGCCAGGCAACCCCCTCCGGATCCTCGCCCTCGCCGACCTGGCCCGGGGGGGCCTCAAGGTGGTGCTCGCCGATCCGTCCGTGCCCGCCGGCCGCTACGCCGGCCAGGCCCTCGACCGGGCCGGCGTGGAGGTCCGGCCGGTGTCGCTCGAGCTCGACGTCAAGGCCGTGGCCCGCAAGGTCGCCGCCGGCGAGGCCGATGCCGGCATCGTCTACACCACCGACGTGGGCCGCGCCGGCGCTGTCGCCATCCCCGACGCGGCCAACGTCGTGGCCAGCTACCCGGTGGCCGTGGTGCGCCCCACGGCCCACCGCGGCGCAGCCGAAGCCTTCGTCGACCGGCTCCTCGGCCTGCCGGGGCGCGCCACGCTGGCCGCCCACGGCTTCAGCCTGCCGTGAGCCGGCGGGTCGCGGTGCCGCTCGCCGCCGGGGTGGCGGTGACCCTGATGGTGGCGCCCGTCGCCGGCCTCCTCCAGCGGGCGCCGTGGTCGAGGATCGGCTCCGAGCTGGCCCGAACCGAGGCCCGCCAGGCCCTGTGGCTCTCCCTCGGGTGCTCCCTGGGCGCGCTGGCCGTGGCCGTGGCCCTCGGCCTCCCGCTGGCGTGGGTGCTGGCTCGGGTCGAGTTCCCCGGCCGGGCACTCGTACGGGCGCTCGTGACCCTGCCCATGGTGCTGCCCCCCGTCGTCGGCGGCGTCGGCCTGCTGGCGGCGTTCGGACGGCGGGGCCTGGTCGGCGCCCACCTCGGGTCGCTCCCCGGCTTCCCCCTGCCCTTCACCGTCCAGGGCGTGGTCCTGGCCCAGTCGTTCGTGGCCATGCCGTTCCTCGTCGTCGCCGTCGAGGCCGGCCTGCGCCAGCTCGACGGGCGCTACGAGGACGCGGCCGCCACCCTCGGCGCCCACCCGTGGCGCCGCTTCCGGACGGTGACGGTCCCGCTGATCGCGCCGTCCCTCCTCGCCGGCGCCGCCCTGGCGTGGGCCCGGGCCCTGTGCGAGTTCGGGGCGACGATCACCTTCGCCGGCAGCCTCCCCGGCCGCACCCGCACCCTCCCGACCGCCATCTACGCCGGCCTCCAGAGCCGCCCCGACAGCGCCGCCGCCCTCTCGGTCGTGCTCCTCGCCGTCTCCCTCACCGTGCTGGTCGCCCTCCGGGGCCGCTGGCTCGGCGCCGGCGGCCGGTGACGCTCACCGCCGAGGTCGGCCTGCGCCGGGGCGGCCTGGCCATCGAGGTGGCCGTGCGGGCCGCGACCGACGAGGTGGTCGCCGTGGTCGGCCCCAACGGCGCCGGCAAGTCGACCCTGCTGCGAGCGCTGGCCGGCCTGGCCCGCCTCGACCGCGGCCGGGTCACCCTCGGCGACCTGGTGCTCAACGACGTCGGCGCCGGCGTCCACGTCCCGCCCGACCGCCGGCCGGTGGCCGTCGTCTTCCAGGACGCGGCGCTGTTCCCCCACCTCAGCGCGCTCGACAACGTGGCCTACGGGCTCCGGGCCCGGGGTACGGGTCGGTCCGCCGCCCGCCGGCAGGCCGGCGACTGGTTGGAGCGGGTCGGGATCGCCGCTGACCAGGCTGGCCGCCGCCCGTCGGCCCTGTCGGGCGGCCAGGCTCAGCGGGTGGCGCTGGCCCGCGCCCTGGCCACCGAGCCCCGCCTCCTGCTGCTGGACGAGCCGCTCTCCGCGGTCGACGTGGCCGCGAAGGGCCAGCTCAGACGGGTCATACGGGAGCAGCTCGCCGGCTCCCCCGCCGTCCGGCTGGTCGTGACCCACGACCCGGTCGACGCCATGGCCCTGGCCGACACCCTCGTTGTAGTGGAGGACGGCCGGGTCACCCAGGAGGGCCCGATCGCCGAGGTGACCACCCGGCCGCGCTCCGAGTGGGTCGCCCGCCTCGCCGGCCTCAACCTGTTCCGGGGCCAGGTGGCCGACGGCCGCCTTGTCCTCGCCGGCGGGTCGGGCCTCGCCGTCGCCACCGGGCTCCGCGGGCCGGCATTCGCCCTGGTCCATCCCCGGGCGGTGACCCTCCACCGGAACCGGCCCGAGGGCAGCGCCCGGAACACCTGGCCGGGCGAGGCCGCCGGCCTGCACCTGGAGGGCGACCGGGTTCGCGTCCAGGTCGACGGGTCGCCCTCCATCGTCGCCGAGATCACGCCGGCCGGCGCCGCCGAGCTGCGCCTGGCCGAGGGCGGCCCGGTGTGGATCTCGCTCAAGGCCACCGAGGTCGACGTCTACCCTGCCTGACATGATCGTGCGCGACGCCCTGTTCATCGGCGGCTCGTGGGTGCGCCCGGCCGGCGCCGGCGTGATCGAGGTGGCCAACGCGGCCACCGAGGAGGTCATGGGCACGGTGCCCGACGGCGGGCCGGCGGAGATCGACCAGGCCGTAGCCGCGGCCCGCGACGCCTTCGAGGGGTGGTCGCGGGCGCCGGTGGACGAGCGGGCCAAGGCGGTCGAGCGGCTGGCCGAGGCCCTGAGCGCCCGGGTCCCCGAGATCGGGGCCCTCATCGCCCGGGAGGTGGGCATGCCCGTCTCCATGTCGACGGTGATCCAGGGCGGCCTGCCGGCCATGGTCATGGGCTCCTACGGGCCGATCCTGCGCCACGCAGTGCTGGAGGAGCGCATCGGCAGCTCGCTGGTGGTGCGGGAGGCGACCGGCGTGGTGGGAGCCATCACGCCGTGGAACTACCCGCTGCACCAGGCCGTGGCCAAGGTGGCGCCGGCGGTCGCCGCCGGCTGCACGGTGGTCCTCAAGCCCAGCGAGGTGGCGCCCCTGTCGGTGTTCGTGCTGGCCGAGGCGGCGGAGGAGGCGGGGCTGCCCGCCGGCGTGCTCAACGTGGTCACCGGGCGGGGCCTGGCCGCCGGCGAGGCGCTGGTGGCCCACCCCGAAGTCGACCTGGTTTCCTTCACCGGCTCCACGGCCGCCGGCCGACGAGTGGCGGCGTTGGCGGCGGCCACGGTCAAGCGGGTCACCCTGGAGCTCGGCGGCAAGTCGCCGAGCATCGTCCTCGACGACGCCGACCTGGCCGATGCGGTCAACGCCGCCGTGCGCCAGTGCATGCTCAACTCGGGCCAGACCTGCATCGCCTGGAGCCGCCTCCTGGTCCCCCGCGCCCTCCACGACCAGGCCGCCGCGCTGGCCGCCGACATCGCCGGCGCCTACGTGCTCGGCGACCCCCTCGACCATTCGACCACCCTCAGGCCGGTGGCCCCCGGCGCACACCGCGACCGGGTGCGGGCGGCCATCGCCGGCGGCATTGCGGAGGG
>JBPCLE010000100.1:0-8678 GCA_051003575.1 Acidimicrobiales bacterium
GGCGAAGGGGTGGTTGTCCTGGCCTCCTTTCGAGAGCCCCCCATCTTCTCGTCCCATCGCAGTGGAGACCGGGAACGCTGCGCGCCGCGGGAGTGCGCACGCGGCCCTGGCCGCGGCGCGGATGTAGTGGAGGCGCCGGCGGTCCCACTCCGCTCGGACGCGCGCGCTGGAGAGGTTTACGGCCGGGTGCGGGCCCGGCGCCAGGTGGCGGGGCGGGACTGGGACGCCCGGCGGGCCCGCCAGGATCCGGAATCGCCGCGCTGGCCCCGCAGCCGGGTGCCGTCGCCCTCGCCGAAGCCCACCGAGGGCCGGCGGGCCGACCAGCGGGCAGCCAGCCGCTCTGCGCCCGGGCGGCGCGGGGCGGCGGTGCTGGCTTGGCGCCACACCATGACGAAGCGTTGGACCGCGGTGAAGAGGGTCAGGGCCAACATCAGCCACAGCAGCGGGATCATGATCCCGCTGAAGAGCAGGCCCAGGCCGATGGCGATCATGCGCTCGGCCCGCTCCATCAGGCCGCCCCGGGCGGTGAAGCCGAGTGACTCGGCCCGTGCCCGCTCGTAGGAGACGAGATTGGATGCGCCGACGATGGCCAGGGGCAGGATGGCGGTGTGGGGGCTGTGGGTGGAGGCCAGGTACCAGGCGACGCCGCCCAGGACCAGCGAGTCGCTCACCCGGTCGACGACGGAGTCGAAGAAGGCGCCGCGGGGCGACGAGGTACCCGTGGCCTTGGCGACCGCGCCGTCGAGCAGGTCGGGGATGGCCGACGCGGCGAGGAGGCACCAGCCCACGAACAGCCAGCCGTTGCCGATGGTCACCGCGCAGGCGGCCGACAGGACCAGGCCGAGCGCGGTGAGCTGATCGGCGCTGATCCTGGCCTTGGCCAGGCTCGACCCCACGGGCCGCAGACTCCGCTCGACGCCTGCACGGCACCGCTTGTCGAACATTCGACTCCTTCGGACTGCGAATCCTTGAACGCGCTTCAGAAAACCGTTCTAGCCCCTAGAGGCTACCAGGACAGGCCGGTAGGCTGAGGGTCCTTTCCCTTCCCATTGGCCCGGCGGCCCGCCGCCGGCGTAGCTGCGAGGCGCCCGTGAAGAGCTACCCTCCCGCCAAGATCCGCAACGTCGCCCTGGTCGGGCACGGGGGCGCCGGCAAGACCAGCCTGGCCGAGGCGCTGCTGTTCTGCTCGGGCGCCATCAGCCGGATGGGGAGGGTGGAGGACGGGACTACCACCACCGACTTCGACCCCGAGGAGGTCCGCCGGACCATCTCGCTGTCGTTGTCGTTGGCACCGTTCGAGCACGACGGGTACAAGATCAACCTGCTCGACGCCCCCGGGTACGCCGACTTCGTGGGCGACATGCACACGGCCCTCCGGGTCGCCGACCTGGCCATCCTGGTCGTGAGCGCCGTCGAAGGCGTCGAGGTCCAGACCGAGGCGGCGTGGCGCATGTGCTCGGAGCTGGGCCTGCCCCGGATGTTCTTCGTCAACAAGCTCGACCGGGAGCGGGCCAGCTTCGACCGGGTCCTCGACGAGCTGCGGGAGCGGTTCGGGGCCGGCGTCGCCCCCTTGGAGCTGCCGATCGGCGAGGAGGCCTCCTTCCGGGGCGTGGCCGACCTGCTCACCGACACCGCCGTGCTCTACGACGCCGGCGGCCGGCCCACGGTCGGCGAGATCCCCGAGGACATGGCTGCCCGCGAGCACGAGGTCCACGACAATCTCGTCGAGGGCATCGTCGTCGCCGACGACGACTTGACGATGCGCTACCTGGAGGGCGAGACCATCAGCCCCAAGGAGCTGGAAGACACCCTGGCCAAGGGCGTGGCCCAGGCCAGCGTCTTCCCGGTCACCTGCGGCTCGGCCACCAAGATGATCGGCATCGACCGGCTGGCCCAGTTCATCGTCGAGGTCGGGCCGTCGCCATTGGACCGGCCGCCGGTCAGCGTCGAGGCACCGGGAGGGCCTACCGGCGTGGCACCCGATCCGGCCGGCCAGCCACTGGCGGTGGTCTACCGCACGGTGGCCGACCCCTACGTCGGCAAGGTGTCGTTCCTCAAGGTGCTCTCCGGCACCATCCGGCCCGACTCGGTGCTCACCAACCCGCGGTCCAACTCCGACGAGAAGCTCCACAACCTCTTCACCATGCGGGGCAAGGAGCAGGAGAGCGTTAACGACCTGCCAGCCGGCGACATCGGTGCGGTGGCCAAGCTCGGCGACACCATCACCGGCGACACGCTGGCGCCCAAGGGCACACCCGTGATCGTGACGCCGCCTGAGCCGCTGGAGCCGGTGCTCACCATCGCCATCCAGCCCAGATCCAAGGGCGACGAGGACAAGCTGATGACGTCCCTGCACCGCCTTCAGGACGAGGACCAGGCCCTCCATGTCCGCCGGGACGACGAGACCCACCAGACGCTGCTGTCGGGCATGGGCGACACTCACCTGTCGATCGTGGCCGAGCGCCTTCACCGCAAGTTCGGTGTGGAGGTGGTCCCCGAGGATGTGAAGGTGGCTTACCGGGAGACGATCACGGGGAAGGCCGAGGCGGAGGGCAAGTACAAGAAGCAGACCGGGGGCCACGGGCAGTTCGGCGTGGCCTTCCTTCGGGTCGAGCCCGTTGCGCGGGGCGGCGGCTTCGAGTTCGTCGACAAGATCGTGGGCGGCTCCATCCCGCGCCAGTTCATCCCCGCGGTGGAGAAGGGGGTCATGGAGACCATGTCGACCGCAGGGGTGTTCGGCTACCCCGTGGTCGACGTGCGGGTGACGGTGTTCGACGGCAAGTTCCACCCGGTCGACTCCTCCGAGATGAGCTTCAGGATGGCGGGTTCCCTGGGGTTCAAGGACGCCATGGCCAAGGCCCGGCCCGTCCTGCTCGAGCCCGTGTCCCTGCTCGAGGTCACCGTGCCCATCGCCTACCAGGGCGACGTGATGGGCGACCTCAACTCCCGCCGTGGGCGGGTGCAGGGCACCGAGGTGGCCGGGATGGGCGAGCAGACGATCACCGCCCAGGTGCCAACGTCGGAAATCCTGCGCTACGCCATCGACCTGCGCTCCCTCACCGGCGGCCGGGGCCGGTTCCGGGTGCGCCACGACCACTACGACGTGTTGCCGGCGCACCTCGTCGACAAGGTGGCCAGGGCCGACAGCGAGTGACCGGCGACCGCTGCGAGGAGTGCGGGTTCGACTACCAGGCGCTCGACCCGGCCGACATCCCGGCCGCGCTGCGGCCCTTCGCAAAGCGCTACCGGGCACCGCTCAGCCGGTTCCTGCCGGGCGAGGATGGCGACGCCGTCGTCCGCCAGCGGCCGGCGCCCGGGGTGTGGTCGGCACTGGAGTACGCGGCCCATGTGCGCGACGTGTTCGCCATCAACCACCGGTGGATCGACCTGTGCCTGACCGAGGACCGGCCGGTCCTCGACGGTCCCGGCCCCGACGAGCAGGCGGTGGCCGGCCGCTACAACGACGACGACCCGGTGGCGGTCGCCGACGCGGTGGCCGCCAACGCCGAGCGGCTGGCCGTCATCATGGAGTCGGTGCCGGTCGACGGCTGGGACCGCGCCGGCTTGCGGCGGGGCGAGGAGCGGTCGGTGCTCCTCCAGGCCCGCCGGGCCGTGCACGAGGGCAGCCACCACCTGCTCGACATCGGTCGTGGCCTGCGCGCCGTGCGCGACCAGCGCAAGGCGGCCGGCACCTGAGCCCACGGGCACCGAAGGGCTTCGTCTGCCCGGACTGCGGGCTCGACTACAGCACCGTGTCGCCGAAGGACGCCGCGGCGGCGGTCCGGTCGTTCCCCCGCCGGTACCGGGGCCTGCTCGTCACCCCGGCGCCCACCGACTCGCCGGACGCTGTCTTCCGGCGCCGGCCCCGCCCAGCTGCGTGGTCGGCGTTGGAGCACACCGCCCACGTGGCCGACCGCCTCGACCACCTCGGGACCGCCATCTTCCGGGTGACCCGGGAGAACACGCCAGCCGTCGCCTCCTTCGACAACGACGAGCGGGCCACGGCGAAGGGGTACAACGACCTGGACCGCATCGAGGTCCTCGGCTGGCTCGAGCTGGCGGCCGGCGAGCTGGCGTCGGTGATCGACGGCGTCCGGCCCGACGACTGGATGCGGACCGCGCTCGTGGCCGGCGCCGGCGAACGTGACGCCCTGACCCTGGCGCGCGACGGGGTCCACGAGGGCGCCCATCACCTCCGAGACATCCGTGCCGTGCTGGACGAGGTCCGGGGCCGGCCGGCGGGCTGAACCTACGATCTCCACGATGCGACAGACGCGGGCGATTGTCGGAGCCCTGACGCTCATGCTGGCGGCGTCATGGTGGTGGCGCGCACGTCCGACCTGGGCCAGACCCACGACGCGTCGGTCGTGGCCAAGGCCAAGAGCGGCGACACCTACACGCTTCCCGACGGCTCGAAGGCGATCGGTCTCGAGCAGCACAAGCTGCCGAGCATCGCCGTCGACCCCAAGAACCCCAACAACGTCTACGCGTCGTGGCGCCTCACCATTCGGGGGCCCGACCAGGCGCCGGTGCCGGGATGGTCGCTGGGCGGGCCGAACGGCATCCCGAGCCGCACGATGCTCGCCGTTTCCAACGACGGCGGGACGACCTGGAGCCAAACGCTCGACGTGATGAAGACCTACAAGGCCGAGGACATCCGCGGGTCGGGGGCCGCATCCCTCGTCACCGGCTCGGACGGCACGGTGTACGGCTTCACGCGCGAGGACACCGCCCGTCCCCAGGGCAGCGAGCCGGCGCAAAAGGCCCGGCTGTTCATGCTCAAGTCGACCGACCGCGGGGCCACCTGGGACGTGAGCGTGGTCAGCGAAGGTGTGCAGCGCAGTGACGACCCGCAGGCCGCCATCGCCCGCGACGGCACGCTCTACATGGCGTACTCGGCGCGGGGTGCGAATTCAACCCAGAACACGCCACCCAACGCCTCCGAGGTCTACGTGATGTCCTCGAACGACGGCGGCACGACGTGGTCGGCGCCGATCAACGTCACCGACGACGATCCCGGCCGCCGCATCGACCAGTACCTCCCCGGCATCAGCGTGTCCCCGAGCGGCCGGGTCGACGTGGCCTTCTTCGACTTCCGCAACGACCCGTTCTTCGCGTCGGGCGAGGTGGGCAACATGAACGCCGCCGTCGACGAGCGCTACTGGGACGTCTACGTCACCCACTCCTCCAACGGGGGGAGGACCTGGGCGCCCAACATGCGTGTCACCCAGGCGCCCGTGGACAACAAGGTCGGCATCTCGTTCAACAACAGGACGTCCGCGGCCCCATGGGCCTGGCCTCGACGAACGACGCCGCGTACGTGGCGTGGGCCGACACGCGAGCCACGACGTCCTCGAACAGCGACGCCGAGGACGCGTACTTCTCCCGTATCCGCTTCACGTCGCCGGCGCCCCTCGGCACGACCGGCGGCAGCACCTCTGGATGGCCGTGGGCGATCGCCGGCGTGGGGCTGGGGCTGGCCGCGAGCGGGCTCGTGCTGCTGGCTGCGCGTGCCGGTCGCGGTGGCACCGACGCACCGACCCCGCGATCGCCGTCCTCGGTGGCCGGTTCGTCCTGACGGACTCGCTCATCCCATGCACGGGGCGGCAGCGCGTCGCCCCGTGCACCACACCTATCAGCCCGACATCTCGGTGATGAACGCGATTCGATCAGGGGCAAGGCGGGTAGTGACAAGGTCACCCCCGACGCATCGGCAGCGCAGTCGCGTCCCGCTCCAGCCCGATCATTCGAGCCCGCGTTCGCCGGCGAGTCGCGAGAATCCCTAGGAGAGCAGCCATGACAGCGATCCCATTTCAGTCTGTTGCCTTTCGATCGGGCGCGGTGCCCGGCTTGGGGACACTCGCCGTACTCGATGAGAGCGTGACGAAGACCAACGTCAAGAACGAGCCGGGCGGCGCCGGCAGCGGCCTCGACCTTGAGACCATGCTCAGCGTCCGAGCCCGGGTGGGCGAGAGCGCAAAGATCCAGAACGTCTGGCTTGACCTGCACGTCTTCGACGGCGCTGACGAGCTCATCCGCTCCGAGACCCTCCCGATGCACCCTGTCCGGGAGACCGCCGAAGGCGACGAGTTCGGCTTCGAGGGGTACGTCTACCGAGGCACGGGCGCGTCGCCAGGTTCGGTGTGGCTGGCCCCCGAGGCCCGCAAGCTCCAGTACCGGCTGTACTACGAGAACGACGGGGCGGTGTTCAGCGACGGCCTCCTTCATCAGCACGACGTCGTGACCGATACCTCAGCGATGAACCCTCATGCCGTACCGGAGGGCGTACCTGCCTGATCGCCGCGGCCGGGCGCGCCGATGTTCCGCCGGCGTGAGGTTCCTGGTCGACCTCTCGCCCCGGCTCGGCCGGCGCCTGAGCGAGGTCGGCCACGACGCTGTCCACGCCAGTGAGTTCCGGCCCACTTTCGCCGGGCGTGACTGGGCAGGACCAGGCCTTCCCAAGGCCGGCGCGCTCGACGGCCGGCCTGTCGACTGATCAGGCCCGGGTACGGGGCGTGCCGCGACTCATGGCCAGTCTTCGGGGTTGGCGGACCTGACCGCTGTGCGGCGGCTGTCCAGGCGTGGCGCCGGCAAGCGCTGTGCGCCGGGATTGTCCTCGACGGCGGCGTGAGTCTGCAGCCGTGAAAGTTTGGACCCATCAGCCGTGTGCTCCCCACCGTTCCCAGTCCGTCCAAGCGGCAGCAAGTCATGGCTCGGCAAACATCCCCGAGGGCATCCCACTCGTCCAGTCCGGACCAGTTGTCGAGTGGTGGAGAAAGGGGCATCTCGTCGATTCTCGTGACGGTACAGGTTCCAGCGTTCGCTCGTTTGTACCGGTACGACGCGATAACGAGTGCCCGTTCCCCACCGATACAGCTCGGGTGCCGACACCGTATTAGCCCGCGATCAATGAGGCATTAGGATCGGTGACAAGTCGTTGACGACGCGTCACCGCAGGTCAGGGCCCTACGTCGGCTGAATTGGGCTCGGGCTCTCGATCCATACCGCTTGTCTCTGGGCACCCGCATGCGCAAATGCACCTTGTGAGAACTGCTCTTCTCCAACCTTGTTTCGGCGGCAGGGGAGTGCGGTCGAACGAAGCGTACTGCTACAGTTCGACCGTGGCCGAGCCGATCAGCGCCGGACCGGCGACCTCCGTCTGCGCCTTGGCCGACTGCGATATGGCGGTGGTCCAGCCCGCGGGTGGCGGCCGTCACCGGTTGTACTGCTCTGATGCACACCGGGCCGAAGCCCGCCGCCGACGCCTCGCCGGCTCCCCCGAGGTCGCCCCTCCCGACGTCGTCGCGTCTGCGCTGCAGCGTCTCGTCGCGGTGGTTGATGACCTCCGGACCCACGAGGCCGTCCTGCGTTCGGTGGACCCGAACCGCCACGCCGTCGACGTCGCCCGCAGCCGGGCCGAGGCGACGTCGGAGGTGCTCGCCGCCCAACGGGTCGCGGCCCAGGCCACGAGGACACAGCTCGTGCTGCCGGGCGCCATGCGACCGAGCTGGCCGAGTGGGAGGCGGAGCGGTCTCGCCACCAGGCGGAGAGCGAGGAACTTCGTACCGCTCTGGCCGGCGCCCGGGAGCGGTCGACGTCATCGCAGGACGCCCTCGACGCCGCCGTTGGCGCACACCGCAGCGAGCTGAAGGCGCGCGACGAACTCGCAGCCCGGGTTGCAGCCGCGCACGAGGAGCAGGCGAGGGGCATGCAGCAGCGTCTCGATCAAGCCAAGACGGACGCGGCGGCAGCATGGGCCCGGGCCGACGCCGCGGATCACCGAGCTGCCACGGCGGAGGCCACAGCTCGGCAAGCTGCCGAGCACGCTGCGCTGTCCGAGGCCACTGCTGGTGAGTTCCGTGTCGACGTAGCCAGGGCACAGGCCGCGGCCGAGTCAGCGACCGCCCGGGCCGACGGAGCCGAGCGACTGCTTGACGAGGCCCGTGCCGAACTGGTGATCGAGCGGCGCCGTCATGACGTCGGCCTCTCGCCAGCTCCACGACCAGCTCGACGAGCTGATCGCCCAAACGCCGGTGCCAGACCCCGGCGAAGACGTCCACCAGGAAACGTCAGACCGCCTCGTAGCAAACACCAGGAGCCTGTAGTCCGGGGCCGCGATCGCCCATTCCGCCAGCCCCCCCGTCCGATCAGGTACAGCGCGCATACCCATGCCTACGCCCCTTACGGGCACCCTGAGTGATACCCCGGCGGCGACGGGCAGGACGTTATGGGGCGCCTTGAAGGCGACAACAGAGAGCGACAACCGGCATTTGCGCGTGGTGGCGTCACCGGGCGAGCCGGCGACGTTATGGGCGCCCGTCCACCAAGGGCGGGTCGAGCGGAGAGCCTGGCCGTGCAGCGGTAGACACTGACCCACGGCGTTGTGGGACACCCTCGGCCCGGGATACTGGGACGCCCGTCCGGGATGCTTCGCGCTTGTTGCGGGATCGGTGGGCGAAAGCGCGGCGGGAGCTCGGGGCGCGACTCGATTGGTTGGTGGACCTGCCGTCGTCGTCGCGGTTCACGACCTTTGGAACGCCTGGAACTCGGCCGCGCCGTTGAGCAGCCCTGACTGGTGACCGCTACTCGACGAGCGCGGCCGTCGATCCGACGAGCCCGTGTTGCATGGCACGCATGGCGGCGGCCGCGCGGTTGGTCACGTCGAGCTTGGTGTAAAT
>JBPCLE010000101.1:0-12528 GCA_051003575.1 Acidimicrobiales bacterium
CGGTGATCGAGGCCGGCGGCAGGCCGGTCAGCGTGGGTAGGTCCCTGCGCACCGTGTCAGATCGCACCCGGATGGTGATCGAGGAGCGTGACCGGGGCTGTCGGGTGCCGGGGTGTGACCGCACCCGGTGGCTCCATGTCCATCACATCCGCCACTGGGAGGACGGCGGGCCATCCGACACCGACAACCTCATGGCGTTGTGCCATCGACATCACCGGTTGCACCATCTCGGACGCCTCGGCATCGAGGGCAACGCCGATGAGCCCGACGGCATCCGTTTCACCGACGAACGCGGTCGACCACTGGACGCAACCGGGCGACCCGTCGTGCCCGGCCAGCCGTTTGCCGCCGCGGCCCGAGACCTGGGCGTCGCTGCCGGCGCCTGGTCACACCCCAGCGGTGAGCGGCTCGACCCGTGGTGGGTGCACCTCAACGAAGCCGGCTGAGTCGCCGGCGCCGGCGGGCGCGGGTTGGGCCGGGCACGGCGTCGAAACACCTGGTCATCGCTCTCGAGGTGTCCTCTCCAGGAGCCGCACCCCAAGTGATTGTGCTGCAACAGACCCGTAAGGCGGGACTGTGCGTCGGGAGTTCCACGCGACACTCTGCATCGCCGCAGGTCAGGCGCCAGAGAGCTGGCTCGCGACACCAGGCGTCACAGCCGGTTTGAGTCAGCCCTCCGCCGCTCGAATGCAGAGTGTCGCCCGACCCTGGAGACGACCGTCGCGGGCTGGAGCCGCCGGGCGAGGATCGCTCCGCCGGTGATCACCACCGCGAGCTGCCTGGGCGCCGGCACCGCGCCAAACCGGGGGAGAGCGGCGTCGCCGCGCGGACAGCATCGAGCATGTCGCCGAGGGCACTGCCTGTAGGCAACGGCGGGGCCGCCTCGGGGTCCGGCGCTTCCGCCACTGCTTGTCATGGACCGAGCGGTCTAGCCGACCGCAGCGGCGACCTGCTCCGCAACTCGTTGAGCGAGCAGCGGCGGCACGGAGTTGCCGATCTGGGCCTGGACCGACGATCGCTTGCCCACGAACTCGAACTCGTCAGGGAACGTGAACAGCCGCTTCAGCTCTGGGACCCGCAGTCGGCGATTGCCCCAGTGGAAGGGCCCGACGTTCGGGGCGAGCTGAGCCTGGATGGTTGGTGACGGCCGGTCGGGCGACAGCTTCAGCAGAAAGGACCAGTACCGACTGCGCCACTGGAAGATGGGACGGGGATGTCCCCGTTGGGCGGTGTAGAAGAGGTAGTTGTCGCCTGGCGGGATGTCGGGGAGCAAATGCCCGTACTGCCCTCGGACGACTTCCTCGCGCTCCGGCGTCGTGACGAGGCCGTCGAGCACTTCGCCCGTCGTGACGTGGGCTCTCCCCAGGTCCACCCTCCTGCGGCGCTCCCAGGGGCCGCTGTGGGTCGGCGTCGGCAGGTCCGGAAGCGGTGATCGTCGCGGGACGCCGACGACGAACAATCGCGGCCGGAGCTGCGGTACGCCGCAGTCGGCGGCGTTCAGGACACCCCACCGGCAGTGATAGCCGGCCGTATCGATCTCGCGGAGCAGTCGCTCGAACGCCGGCGAGCTGGCTCGGTTGCGGTACGTCAGGGCATAGACGTTCTCCAGGATGAAGGCCCTCGGACGAGCCTCAGCCAGCACCCGGGTGTACGCCTGCAGCAGGCTGGAATCGGGGTCCAGCCCGTCGCGCTTCCACTCCAGCCAGAAGCCCGACTTGGAGAACGGAGTACATGGCGGCCCTCCGATGAGCAGATCAGGCCGAGCCCCGCGACGAAGGCCGGCCGCTTGGAGCAGCTCGCGCGTCCCCAGCTCCATGACGTTGCGACGAAGCACCGCCCGCTGAAGGCCGGCGAAGTTCTTCTCCATGGTGTCCGCGGCGTCGCTGTCCGAGCTCCACGGCAGCACCGACATGGAAACCAGCGGCCTCGACGCCAAGGTCCAGGCCGCCCGCTCCCGAGAACAGGGAGATCGCCAGCCCGGCAGTCATCCGCTGAGCTTGTCAGGTCGGCCGGGGGCTTTGGTGGATGGTACCGAACGTATGTACGCCATCGCCCTACTCTGCCTCTTTCGGCTTCACGGCTCGGGCTCGCTCGCGAGTCGTCTCCGCCAGGGCCTTCTCCAGTTGGCGCTCGACGGCCTTCGGGATACGGAAGGGGAAGGCCCGCCAGTACCGGTAGAACTCCTCCTCGGTCGGGAAGGCGCCTCGGCCGACCCTGAGGGCCTCAACGTCGCGCACGGCGCCGATGTACTCCCGGGTGGTGCTCGATCGATCCCGCGACGCGATCCGCCAGGGCTGGTGGACGAACAGCTCGAGCTCTCTGACCGGCCGCGGTAACTGAGATCGAGCCGGTAGATCCGAATGATGTCGACGTGGCTGGAGTAGTCCTCGAACGAGCGGAACATCCCGGGCCAACGGATCATCGGCCACTTGAAGTAGGTATTGCCGGTGTAGAGCGTGCAGCGGGACTGAGTATTCGTCCCGTTCTTCGCCAGGCGGGCCATCTTGATGTCGACCGCATGGAAGCCGCCGCCGAAGATCTCGCCACTCAGCTCCAGGTCCGGGTAGCTGCGCTCCTCACCGCGCCGGCCCTCAGCCCCCGGTAGGACGGCGATCCGTTCCAAGATGAAGTCGACCAGGGCCACCTCGATGACGTTCGCCAAGGCGGCGGATTCCAGGGCTCCGTTCGCGACGTAGACCCCTTCGGGACGGAACACGAACTCCCCGCACTGCCGCCGCAACCATGCCTGCACGTCCAGCATCTCCTCCACCGATCACAAGCTACGCGGCGAATCGCCGGCAACATGCGATGGTCCACCGCTGCTGAAAGGGAGCTGCTGACAGACAGGGCACCCGCCGGCCTGCCGCCGCAGACCCCCTCTCACCTGCTCTTTCGTGGTCGGGCTGAGAGGATTTGAACCTCCGGCCTCTTGACCCCCAGTCAAGCGCGCTAACCAAGCTGCGCCACAGCCCGTACCTGCGGACGACACTAGCCGAGCCGCCGCGGCATCCTTTGGCGCCGGCATGGGAATACTTCACACATGGACAAATCGACCCTGCGCCGCAAGCTCCCCGCCCTCCTGCTCGTGGTGGCCGCCGGCCAGGTCGGGCTCGCCGGCGGGGCCAGCGCCCAGGGCGGCCTGCTCGGCACCGGCGTGCTCGCGCCCCCGCGGCCTCCCGTCGCGCCGGCGTCGGCGCCGGTGGCGACCATCGAGGCCCAGATCGAGCACAAGCTGGCCGCGCTCCGCTACGACGTCGGGCCGGTCGACGGGGTGGTCGACGAGACCACCGGGCACGCGATCATGGCCTTCCAGAAGGTCCACGGGCTGCCTCGCACCGGGCGGCTCAGCCAGGAGGTCGCGGCCCAGATCATGGGCGACGACTCCGTGCCGCCGGCGATCTCCCCCGGTGGCGACCCCAATCGGGTCGAGATCAGCCTGGCCCGCCAGGTTCTTTTCATGTACGAGAACGGCACCCTCACCAAGATCGTCAGCGTCTCCTCGGGCACCTCGCGTACGCCGACCCCGACGGGCACCTTCCGCCTGTTCCGCTTCGAGCCCGGCTGGCACACCAGTTACCTGGGCCGGCTCTACAACGCCGAGTACTTCATAGGCGGCTACGCCATCCACGGGTCGACGTCGGTGCCCGCCGAGCCGGCGTCGCACGGCTGCGTGCGGCTCCCGATGTACTCCGCCGAGTGGTTCCCCACCCACGCACCGCTGGGCACCCAGGTAGTCATCGTCGCCACCTGATCAGGCGCGGTGGGAATCAGATGTGGTGGACGAGCCAGGCCACACCCTGGACCGCCCTCCAGCCCAGGTAGACGGTCGCCGAGATGAACAGGAGCTTGAAGTGCCAGGGCGTCCGGGGTGGAGTGGTGTCGAGGGTCTCCCCGCAGGTCGGGCAGGTGCCCCCCTCCCCAAGCTCGCCCGGCCGCCAGTAGTGGTCGCACTGTTCGCAGGTCGGCACGGCCGCGATCAGGTGCGGCGGACGGCGAGGATGGCGACGTCGTCTCGGATCGGCCCGGTCGCAAAGTCCCGGGCCGCGGCGAGCAGCGACTTGCACAACACATCTGCGGCCACGCCCGGGTCGCGGCGGATGTGGGCGGCGATGCGCTCCTCGCCGAAGAGCTGGCCGCCGGCCCGGGCCTCGGCCAGCCCGTCGGTGTAGAGCACGAGCAGGTCCCCCGGGTCGAGGGCGACCTCTCGGCTGCCGTAGGACGCCTTCGGGTTGAGCGTCAGCAGCGGCCCCGTGGACCGCAGGGGCCGGACCTCGCCGTCGTGCCAGAGCCAGGCCGGCGGGTGGCCGGCGGAGGAGTACCGCAGCGTGCCGGCGGCCTGGTCGAACACCACCAGGCAGAGGGAGACGAACTCCTCGTCGCGGGTCTGGGCCGAGATGAGGGCATTGAGCTCCTCGAGGGCCTGGGCCGGGTCGCGGTACTGGCGCAGGAAGACCCGCAGGAGGTACTTGACCTGGAATGCGGTGATCGACGCCTCGATGCCGTGCCCGGAGACGTCTCCGATCACCGCCGCCATCCGCTTGGGGCCGGTGGGGGTGACGTCGTAGAAGTCGCCGGCCATGAGCCCGGTGCCGGCCTCATAGGCCCGGCCGACCTCGAAGCCCTCGAACTCGGGCAGATCGTGGGGCGCCAGGCGGGCGGCCCAGCGGCGAGGGGCGAGCTCCTCCTGAGAGAGGACCTCCTCGGCCCGCCGCTCAAGGCTGGAGCGTTCCTCGATGATGTCGGCCTCGGCCAGGAACCGCTGCCCCCATACGAGGGTCATGGCGATGGGGATGACCAACAGCGTGTTGGTCAGCCGGGGCCAGCTGCCGACGAAGGCGGCGCTTGCGGCGATCACGGCCACCACCACGTACAGGAGGGAGGTGTGGACCTCCTTGCGGTACGCGGACCGCGCCAGGCTCACCGCCATCGACCCCGACGGGCCACTGCCCTCCAGCAATCGTCGCCAGGACCGCTGCAGCCGTAGCGCGGAGCGGGCCCAGATGACGGCGGCCACCACGCTCGCGAGCGAGACGACCAGCAGTATCGGGTACGGAGCCATGCTCAGCGAAGATCCTAGAGCCTGCCGGCGGGCCTGGGAACCCCCCGGCCCTTCAGGGCGCGATCAGCTGGTCCGGCTGCGGACCCGGAGCTTCAGCGGGGTCGGCCCGAACCCGAAGTGCTCGCGGATGCGGCGCTCCAGGTAGCGCAGGTACGGCGCCGGCAGCGCCCGGTTGGTGAAGAGGGTGAAGGTGGGCGGGTCGGTGGCGCCCTGGGTTGCGTAAAGCACCCTGGCCCCCGCTGCCGGCTGGGCCGCCTGGGCGGCCTGGACCACCTCGTTCAGCTCCCGGGTCGGCACCCGGCGGTGGTAGGCCTCGATGGCCTCGGCGATGGCGGGCAGCAACCGGTGGACGCCCTTGCCGGTGAGGGCGCTGATGTTCAGCACCGGCGCGTAGCCCAGAAACGCCAACCGGTCGGCGACCTGCTCGGCCACGTCGGCCCGGGCGGCGGCGTCGAGGAGGTCCATCTTGTTCATCACGATCAGGATGGGGCTGCCGGCGGCGTCGATGCGCTCGGCCAGGCGCTGGTCCTGGTGGGTGACGCCGTGGGCGGCATCGATGACGAGCATGGCCGCGTCGGCCTTGTCCACGCTCTGGAGGGCCCGGACGAGGGAGTAGTACTCGGCGCCTTCGACGATCTTGGCCTTGCGCCGCATGCCGGCGGTGTCTACGAAGCGAAGCGGCCCCTCGGGGGTGTCGACGACGGTGTCGATGGAGTCACGGGTGGTTCCCGGCTGGTCGTGGACGACGGAGCGGTCGTCGCCGATGAGACGGTTGAACAGGGTGGACTTGCCGACGTTGGGCCGGCCGACCACGGCGATCGACGCGACCTTTGACTCCTCGGAAGGAGCTTCCTCGGGCCCCGGGGGCGGGAGCCGGCTGAAGACCTCGTCGAGGAGCTCGCCGACCCGGCGCCCGTGGATGGCGCTCACCGCCAGGGGCTCACCCAGGCCGAGACGGGCGAAGTCCCAGGCGTCGGTCTCGCGCTGCTCACTGTCGACCTTGTTGACCACCATGACGACCGGCCGGCCGGCCCGGCGGAGCACGCCGGCGACCCGATCGTCCTCCTCCGTGATGCCGACGATGGCGTCGACCACGAAGAGCACCACATCCGCACCCTTGATGGCCCGTTCGGCCTGATCGCTCACCTTGGCGTCGAGCCCGTCGCCGGCCGCCAGCCAACCGCCGGTGTCGACGATCATGAACCGCCGGCCACGCCAGTCGGTCTCCAGCTCCTTGCGGTCGCGGGTGATGCCGGGGCGCTCCTCCACGATGGTCTCCCGCCGGCCCACGATGCGGTTGACCAGGGTGGACTTGCCGACGTTGGGGCGCCCGACGATGGCGACGACAGGCAGGCTCACCGGGTTGCCGCGCTCACAGCGCGAGAGCCCGGCGGAGCGAGACGCCGTCGGACCGGACGATCTCGACGGGCCGGGGCAGGTCCTCGGGCTTGGAGCCGTCGAGGAACAGGCCGCCGGACAGGCAGACGTCGGGCAGCAGGTAGCGGTGCCCCTCTGGCTGGGCGGCCAGGACGGGGGCGAGGTCCTCCCCCACCAGCAGGCCGGTGACGCCGATGTTGCCGCCGAAGAAGTGGTTGGGGACGGGGAGCACCCGAACGTCGGGCCGGCCGAGGCCGGCGACGAGCGGCCCGATCACCCCGGCGCCGTACTCACCGGTGAGGACGGCCACCGGGGCGTCGCGGCGAGGCGTCAGGGCGATCAGCCCGTCGGTGCGCGGGGCCCGGTAACCCTCCGCCGGCGCCCCGTCGACCCAGGAGAAGAAGCCGGCCTGCACGCCGATGCCGGCGTCGGCCTGCACCTTGCCCGCCAGCTCCATTTCGAAGGCGCGGGCCATGCCGACGCCGTTCTCGTGCTGGGGGAAGCCCTCGTAGGCCTCCGCTTCCGGGAAGGGCCGGCCGGCGAGGAGGTAGTACTCATCCGCGGCGAAGACCAGGCGCCGGCCCAGCACCGAGTGGAACACGTCCTGCCAGTCCTCGACCGAGTCGACCACCGCCCGAGCCTCCTCGGCGGTGTGAGGCCGCATCGCCGACTCGGTGTTGTACCGGCTAACGCCCAGGGGGACGACGCAGGCCGTCGCCAGCTCCGGGTACTCGTCGAGGATCCCGCACAGGGTGTCGTCGAGGACCGCCCCGTCGTTGACGCCCGGGCAGACCACCACCTGGCCGTGCACCTCGATGCCGGCGTCGAGCAGGGCCCGCAGCCATCGCAGGCTGGTGGCCCCCCGGCGGTTGCGCAGCATCCTGGCCCGCAGCTCGGGATCGGTGGCGTGAATGCTGACGTTGAGAGGGCTCAGGCGCTCGGTCACCACCCGCTCCAGGTCCATCTCGGTGAACCGGGTCAGGGTGGTGTAGTTCCCATAGAGGAACGAAAGGCGGTAGTCGTCGTCCTTCAGGTAGAGGCTCTGGCGCAGACCGGGCGGCAGTTGGTAGATGAAGCAGAAGTCGCAGTGGTTGTCGCAGGTGCGGACCTTGTCGAACAGGGCCGAGGACACCTCGGCGCCCAGCGGCTCGCCTTCATGCTTGGCCACCACGACGTCGAAGTCCAGCCCGCCCCGCCGCAGCTCCATGTCGACGTCGGCCTCGTCGGTGAGCAGGCGCCACTCGATGACGTCGCGGGGCCGGCGGCCGGCCAGCGACACCACCTCGTCGCCCGGCTGGAGCCCGGCGCGCGACGCTGGCGATCCGGGCGCGACGGCGACAACCCGGGGCAGTGACACGGCCACCAGGATACGGGAGCATTCCGGTCCCTCCGTACGGGTTCCCCCGGCGTGCCCGTGGGGTCGACCGCGTCCGGAGCCCGCGGTCGGCGCCGGTAGGCTCGCGGCGTGGACGTGGACCGGGTGCTGCTGGCCGCGCCGCGGGGGTTCTGCGCCGGCGTCGAGATGGCCATCAAGGCTCTCGGCTGGATGGTCCGGGTCTTCGAGCCCCCGGTGTACTGCTACCACGAGATCGTCCACAACCGGCTCGTCGTCGACCGGTTCCGCCAGCTCGGCGTGGTCTTTGTGGACGACGTGTCCGAGGTGCCGGCGGGGGCGCCGCTGATGCTGAGCGCCCACGGTTCGGCGCCCGAGGTGGTCACCGCAGCCCGGGCCGGCGGGGGCTTCGTCGTCGACGCGGTGTGCCCCCTGGTCACCAAGGTGCACCATGAGGTCAAGGTACGGGCCGGCAAGGGCTTCTCGATCCTGTACGTGGGCCACGAGGGCCACGACGAGGCCGTGGGGACGATGGCCGTGGCCCCCGAGTCGATCCACCTGGTGGAGTCGGAGGAAGGTGTGTCGGCCCTCCCTGATCCGGGCGGCCCGGTGGCCCTCCTGGCCCAGACCACGCTAAGCCACCAGGACTGGGCCGGCGTGCTCGACGCCGCCCGCGAGCGGTTCCCCGACCTGTGGATGCCGGCCAACAGCGACCTGTGCTTCGCCACCACCAACCGCCAGTCGGCCCTCGTCGAGATCGCGGCCCGGGCCGACGCCATCGTGGTGATCGGGTCGGCCAACTCCTCCAACACGGTGGCGCTCGAGAAGGTGGCGCGCGGCGCCGGCTGCGGGCGCGTCTACCGGGTGAACGGCCCCGACGAGCTGCCCGACGACCTGTCGGGCGTCGTCGGCGTGACCGCCGGCGCCTCGGCGCCCGAGGAGCTGGTGCGGTCGGTCATCGCCAGGCTTGGCCCCGCGCAGGGAATCGAGGAAGTCGCCGTCACCCACGAGGACGAGTACTTCCCCCCGCCCCGGGAGTTACGAGAGCTGCTGTCCGCCCTCGACGCCGTGGCGGCGGTCACGCTCGGCGCGCCGCCGCCGGGTCGGTCGGCCTTCGCCCAGGACCGCCAGCGGGCGGCCAGCGACGTGCTCGACACCCTCGCCGGCGGTTAGTCAATATGGAACGGCCGGCCCTTTCTGCCGATGCGTGGATCATCCACCATTGAGGCAGAAGGAGCCACTACACAGGAGGAGCCGGCCGTGCCCAGTCTCTCGCATCGAGACCTGACCCATCTCGGGATGGACGTCCACAAGGACAGATCCCGCCGACGACCCGGCCCTCGGGCAGCTCGACCTTCTGGAGGGGAGCGGTGACCAGTACGGCACCCGGTTCGCCGCGGACCAGGGCAATCCAGGGTCGAGCGGCCGTCCAGCCGCTGCGCCTGAGCGCATCGCCCGGCCGAGCCCGGACCGCAGCGACTGGGTAGACGGGGTGCAACTGCGCCCCGTCTACCCCTTCCTCTCCGGAGCACGAGGGAGAAGCTTCGGATTTCGGTTTACACGGTGGCGTCCGCGCCTTGCAGCGGCCTCATGATCGGGGTTCAGCCGGGGGGCCTGCGAGGGCGAGATCGAGCGCGTCGTCCGGGGACATCTCCCGGCCGGCCGACCACGCCATGGCCAGCACCTTCGGAGCCAGGCCGGCGCTGAGCTCGGCCATCAGTCGGTCGCGGTCAGGGCGGTAGACGGGCGGGATCGACGCACCGATCGCCTCCCGGTGCGCATCGCCAAGCTGCCGGGCCATGCGACACACCTCGCCCAGACCAGATCGTGGCGCTGCGACATCGCCCCGCCGAAGGGCGATCTTGGCCAGTCCGAGCGAGCCGAGGCGGATGCCTCGCCACGCCCCCATCGGTCGGACTACCGCCAGTTGGTCGGCGAAACGGCGCTCTGCCTCCGCCAGGTTGCCCTCGAGCAGCGCCAGCTCGCCGGCGGGCTCGATAACCTATATTTGGGTTAGGCTTGCTGCGTGAGGAGGCACCAGTGAAAGACGATCTCGACAAACTGATCGACGAGTTCGCTGCGGTCGACGCTTCGGTCGGCCAACGCGTGACTGCGCTTCGGTCGGCCAACGCGTGACTGCGGCCTTGGATCGTCGCGAGCTCGCCCGTCAGCTCGCGGACGGGCGGCGTGAGGCCGGGCTCACACAGTCGGAGCTGGCCAAGCGGATGGGAACCAGCCAGGGCCAGGTGACCCGCTTCGAGTCGGGCGCCGACACCCGCCTGTCCACCGTCGCCCGCTACGCCGCGGCCATCGGCATGAGGGTGGAGTGGTCGGTAGCTCCCGTCGTCCCCTCCGGCACACGGAAGGCGCGGAGAACCGGTCGGGCTGCACAGAGCGCATAGGGGCGAATCGTTGTCGTTCCCCTTATCCGGCTCGTCGCCGATCATCGCATAGGCCCCCGTCACCGGGACGGTTCACCGAACCACCCTTCCGGGACACCCAGCCCGGCGCGGGTCAGCCGTCACATTCAACCGTTTCCCTCTCGCTGGCCGTTCCTCCTGCGGGACCCGGCCGTCGTTCCTCCTGCGGGACCCTGCGGTGGCCGAGATGGATAACCGCGAGGGCGCCCCGACCGGCACATGAAGGATGCGCACCGGTGATCGAGGCTGTGGGTTCCGGAACGGGCCTGCTGGGGCGAGCCCCCCTCCCAGGCCGTGGGGGCTTGAGCGATCCTGGCGCCTGCCCCGCAGTACTCTGAGTACGTGAGCGGTGATCGAGTCCGAACGGCTGCCGAGCTTGAAGCGCTGTCGCCCGACGAGCGTGATGCTGCAGTCCGAGCGGGTTTCGTGACCGACCCGGCGGCCGTGGCCCCGGACCTCCTCGCCCGTGCCCGACGTAAGGCGGATGCCCGAATCGCCGCTACCGAGGGCGCCGACGCGAAGCGTTGACCCAGCGCCGCCCCGTCCGGGTCGACCCACAGTTCTTTGCCGAACTCGACGCGCAGCTCGGGGAATCCCGAGGGGACGAAGGCGAGCCTTCCAGCAGCGACTTCCTGCTTAGTGCTTATAGACCTGCCATCTATCGCCGACATGTTCGCCACCTCCTTCGATGACCTGCCGGCCATGTACGAGGGCCGAACGGATTACCGATACCTGGTGAGCACGGGAAGCCTTGCTGCCGCGGCTGTCATCGTGGGCCAGCTTCACGCCGACGGGTCGATCATCCTGTTCAGCATCGAGATCGACATGTGAGACAACGCTAGTCGCATCCGTCGAGTCGACCCCCTCGGGCATGATGCGGTGTGGCGAGATTCCTCGGTTGGCTAAACCGCCGGCCGTACCTGTGGTGGGTCGACCTTGAAACTCGGATCATCGAACCTGCGGCCGAGCTCACCTCGATTCCGGAGGGCATCAGTGAGGTCGTGCCCCTCGACGACGCACTGGCCGTCCGTTGTGGTCCCAGCTGGTTCGGCCTTCCACCGTCGCTGACCGGCGATGGCTTTGAGCTTCCGACTGCGCACAGGATCGAGGCCGAGCGGAGGAGCTGGGAAGTCAGCTCTGTGTGGGGCAAGGACGTCGCACCCATGCACGCACGCGTCGTTGTGCCGATGCAGGGCGGCGAGGAGTGGGAGGTAACCCATCCGGACATCGTTCGCTGGAGCCTCTCGGGAACCCTTTCGCCGGACCGCCACAAGCTGGCCGTGGTCGGCTTCACCGGGCCCCGTCCCAGGCCCCTCTCGATGGCGCACCTTGCTGAGGGGAAGAAACCGAATCCCGATCCCGGGGTCCTCGTCATGGCCGACCTGGCGACCAGAACCGTGCGAACCTACCGAGGCACGTTCGAGGGATTCGGCATCTCGGCGTGGTCGGCTGATGGTCGCCTCGTCGTTGTCGGGGCTCCGTACGAACCGAAGGCCCTCTTCATCGCACTGGTCGGCACCGTCGCGCTCGACCGAGTCTCCTTCCGCAGGCACGCGCCGTCGCCACTAATCGACGAGGACCTCCTCAATCGGCAACAGGCGGCGCCCAAGTCCCAGAGGCCCGTAGCCTGGGCTGCCGCCACCATCGACCGCCGGCTCTCGACGGTCTGCGGCTTCTGCCGCTTCGCCCACATTGTCGGAGGAGAGCGTCAGCCCCACGCCGCTGCTCGACGAATGGCGAACCGAGGTGGGCGACGAGGCGGTGGCGGCCGCGGTTCAGGCCGCCCGAGCCCAGATCGCCGACGGCCCGCTTCGGGGTTCTCCGACAAGGACGAGTTCCTGGAGTACCTACAGGGCGCCCGCCGTCGCTCTGCGTGACCTGGCGCATCTTCCTTACTGACTCTTCCCAGCCGGACCTCGACGCGCTCACGCCGACCGATCGCGACACAGCGATCCTGACCTGATTAGCTCCGGGCTCGGGATCGTCGACCTCTTCGTAGCGGAGGTTCTCGGCAGGCCCGAAGGCGTGGAGCCGGATGGCGTGCATAGGTGATCTCTCCTGATTCATGTCTCGGTTCATGTTTCGTCCATCCCCCAGGACACGATCCGGTCCGGGCGGATGCGAATGAGCGGCGTGGGCGACTCGATGGCCTCGGCCCGACCACGCACCTCCACACAGCGCGGTCGCCACGGTGGGAGGACGTCGTCGACGACGATGGCGGCCCGCCCCGTGCGGGCGACGTCGCGGAACTTCTTGGTCCTGGCCGGGTCACGGCCGCCGACGTCGATCGAGTCGTGCTCGGGGTTGTACGACCAGCCCACCGGTATGACATGGGGCAT